>CAVHTL010000010.1:0-24098 GCA_963638955.1 bacterium | reverse complement strand
CAATAGCTCGTCGGCAGGAAAAAACACCACTTCGTCCTCTGAAAAGAAATTTAATAAAAATTCATAAATACGCTGTGCCGAATAGAGATTTGTGGCAATGATCGCATAATTATTTTTCTCCCTGGCGAATAAACCGCCTATGAGGAGGCTTGCGCCAGTGACGTCATTAACGACGAAAGGCCCCTTTTCTTTGTGGAGGGGGGAGGACGGAAGATGCTTCGCTAGGATGTCAAATAAAGTTGCCGTTATCACTTTCTCCTTTTCGATGAATTGTAGATGCTGCTTGCATAATCAAAGCTGTGGGTCACGATGTCACGAAGGGCTTTCGCTGCCAAATCAGTCGATTCCTCCAAAGCGAGCAATTCTTCGCCTTTCGCTTTTCCAAGCACGAAATCGACCGCGTTTTTGTGTGGCGGCTCGCCGATCCCGACGCGAATTCGCGCGATGTTCTCATTTCCGAAATGCTCGATGATGTTCTTGATGCCGTTGTGTCCGCCATTTGACCCGTTTTTCCGTAAGCGGATTGAGCCGACGGGAAGAGCCATTTCATCATAAACGACGACAATGTCTTTCTCGTCAATTTTGAAGTAATCAGCGATTGGTTTTACGAATTCGCCTGATAAATTCATATATGTCTCTGGCTTTCCGATAATGATCGGCTCATTAAAAATCGGGTTTTTCACAATCCCATATACGCCTTTGAATCCGCTGCGGTCAAATGAGGCGCCCACCATGTCACTGAATTTGTCGAGAACCAAAAAACCCATGTTGTGGCGGGTTCCTTCGTATTCTTTACCAGGGTTGCCTAATCCAACGAAAAGTTTCATTTTTATTTGCTTTCGCTTGGCGTTTTTTGGATAGAGCGAATGACGGTGATGATGCGCTCTATTTTCTCGCTGTCGTAATATTCCAAAGGCGTATCGAGGACGTTTAAGAGCATCTTCTGTTCGTCTGTGGCATCAGGATTATTGGCTATCATCTTTATTGAGGCCTTCATCATCATCCTTTGAATCAATTTCAGCTTGTTGAAGGAAAAAGACCCACGCACTTGGTAATATCGGATGTGGTATGGGCTTAAATAATTGCGGTCGATGAGCTCTTTCCTGCCCTTGTCGGTTGGGATGGACATGCCGCAGCTAAAAACAATCACATCCTTGTCTTTGAGCCGGTTTTCGTAGTCGTAAAGAAAATCGTTGATGCCTTGAATGGCGCCATTATTGACCCAACCGCCGAACACGACGATCGAATAGTCGTCGATTGCTTTCCATTTGAATTTCTTAAGCGGCATCGCCACCCCTTCAACGGCGTTAGCGATATCGTTTGCGTATTTTTCAGTCGAGCCGCAATTGCTCTCGTAAAGCACTAGTGTTTTTTCCATGCCGATAGTGTAGCACAAACGACTATCTAAAAAAGGAAGGTCTGTAGTATAATTGTGGACATTATGAAAGCAAAAGATTGGTTCTCCGATTTTGCTAGGGGGGCAACGCTTGGCTTAGGCATCTTGCCAGGGGTAAGCGTAGGAACGGTCGGCATAATCGTTCACGTCTACGACAAATTAATCGACTCTATCGATGGCTTAAGGCATAAATTCGGCAAGGCTTTTTGCACGTTGCTGCCTTTGGCCTTAGGCTGCATTATCTCCGCAATCATTTTGCTGATATTCTGGCAAAAAGTGGCCCGTGTGTATTTTCCGTTTATCATGATCAGCGTTTTGGCCGGCATCGTTATCGGAAGTTTGCCAGTTATCTTGATTGAGCTAAAAGGCGAAAAGATAACCACTATGTTTGCGCTGCGCGTTTGTTCTGGCTTTTTCATCGCCTCAGCCATCGGCATAGTTTCCTTCTTGAGCGCGAAATACGGTTGGAGCGTTTTTTCTTTCCAGAACGCTTTTATGGACCCTTTCTCATCTTGGTGGATTTTCCTTGTGGTCTTTGTTATCGGCTTTGTGGCAGCCGTGGCATGCCTAATCCCAGGAATCTCTGGCTCTATGGTTCTCTTCATCTTCGGCCTGTACAACCCAGTGGTTGGCATTTTCATCTCGGAAAGAGATAGCGATGGCAACATCCTTTATCCTTCGATGTTCCAAGATAGCTCCAGGATCCCTTCCGGCATTATATTGACTATTGTTCTCTTGGTAGGGATATTGCTAGGCTTTTTCGCCATTTCGAAAGCCATGAAATCGCTCTTGGCCAATCACAAAGCCCCAACATTCGAAGTTGTCTTGGGGTTTGTGACAGGAAGCGTGATTTCGATGTTTGTGAATAACGATATGTATAACGTCTACATCACGCCCGCAACATCAAGTTGGTGGCAGTTCCTCGTTGGCGCCATTCTGTTTGTCGCCTCCGCCTGCTTAATGTGGTTTTTGATCAAGCGTGAGCAGAAACGCTCGTCCAACGAAATTAAGGTCTCCGAATAACTTTTGTCTTAAGATCCGAATCCGAATACGTTTTTCAAACATAGGGGAGGTTTTGGCAATGCCACGATCTTTTGAGAAAAACAAAATCATAAGAGAACGGAGGAAAAAAGAGCTTAGGAGCGCCGCTTTGCACTTGTTCGCCACGCTTGGCTTCGAAAACGTCCGCGTGGACGACATCGTAAAGCTAGCCAATTGCTCACACGGCCTTTTTTATTCCTATTATCGAAATCAAAAAGAAATTTTCTTGGCGGCCGAAAGAGATATTTTGACTCGAAATGACGGGAGTTATTTCATCCCTTTTAAAGAATTGAGCAAAACGAAAACGGGCAAGGAATTTGACGAGATTGTCGAACGCTTCATCAGAATATCAGAAGCAGAAGAGGACGTTGTAGATTATTATGCAACTCTTGCTCTCGATGATTTCAACGTCCAGTTTGTGCCATCACGTTTTTACGACAAGACCGATAAATTGCTTTTTTGCCAAATCGTGCATGAGGCCATTGACGGTGGAATTCTTAGGGATGGGCAGACGGACGAACTCGTGAACCTGATTTTCGACTGCGCCGCCGGCCGTCTTCTAAGAAGGATTCGGATGCAAGGAGCAAGGATATCTCTTCAAACATATTCACGGCTTCTTTAAAGCTATGGAAAGAAGGCGTTTTCTTCAACACGAAGAATGGCAAACGAGTTTATTCACTGATATTTTTTGCCATATCTTTTGATAGATGAATAGATATCTTTCAGGGATGGGTACATTTTTTCGTAGCAGTGCTCAAAGAGATAATCATATCTCTCTTTGTTTTCTTTGTTCGGCTCGAACGTTTTGCTCACGCGAATCATGTTTTGGACGGCTTCTTGCGGGGATTTGTATTCTCCAATCGCCAAAAACCCTGCAAGTGCTGCTCCTAAACTGCTTGTCTCGAATGTTTGTACTCTCGAAACCGGTTTTCCCAGTATATCCGCGGTGATTTGACAGATATCATCGCTTTGAGAGCCTCCACCACTTATGCGGATTGCTGGGATTTTGTGATGGATTTTCCTCTCAAAATGCTCAAGACCTTCCCGCAACGCGTAAGCGATTCCTTCAATGATGGCTCGATATACGTGCTCGCTTGTGATGGCATCGCTGAAACCCACTATCGCGCCTTTTGCTAGAGGACGGGCCAAACCAGGTCCCCAATAAGGCTGAAGGATGAGCCCATCGCATCCCGGCGGAATTTTATCTAGGTTGTCATTGAATTTGCTGGTCAATGAATCGGTGGAAATCATGTCGTCGATTTCCATGCCGCCGAATTCTTTCAAAAACCAATTGATCATCCAGTACCCGCGATATATTTGAATATCCATGTTGTAGTAAGAAGGTATCGAAGAAGGATATCCTGGCAAAAACGGTTCAGATTCTGTGTAGCGTTTTCTTGTCGTCTCGACCGTGGAAGCCGTCCCGTAAGAGATGGCCGCGCATTCATCGTCTATGACCCCTAAGCCTAGTGTCTCGCATGACTTGTCGCTTCCACACGCGTACATCGCTAAACCTTCTGGGAGACCTGTTTTTATTGAAGCTTCCTTGCTTATGCCACCAATCAGCGATCCCTCAGGAACGATTTCGTTGAGCCAGGAGTTTTTAACCCCAAAAATCTGTCCTTGGAAATGATGCTCTGCGTCTTTGTACCATCTGCGGTGCTTAAAATCGATTGGGTAGTGGCCAGCCATATTGCTGGAGCTATCCTTCATTTCTCCGGTTAATAAATAAATAAAATAGGTCGACACAGGCAAAAACTTGTCGATCTTCGCGTAATTCTCAGGTTCGTTTTCCTTAATCCAGTTCGCGACAGCCCGTTTCCTGTTGAAATTGATGGTGTCGGTTTTGCCAACGAGCCTAAAGATGGCTCTTGAGGAAAGCGGAAGTTTCTCTTTGCATTCAGCCATTCTCTGGTCAAGCCAAAGAATCATCGGACGGATGACTTTTCTGTCTTTGTCTAGGAGTACCGCGCTGTCGCGGAAGCAAGTCAGCGTGATGCCTTTTAGCGACTTTATGGCCTCAGGGTTGTTTTTCACTAGGCGCTGCGTGCATTTGCACAAACATTCAAAATAGTAATCGGGGTTTTGCTCTGCGTAGGTCGGCTTCAACGAAAAATAAGCAGGCTCATATTTCTCTTTTTCGATCGCTATGGCGTTGCCTTTTTTGTCGAAGATGCCAACTCGGACGCTTTGCGTTCCAAAATCCATTGTCAATACGTAAGAAGAATCGCTCATAAATGAAAACCTCGGCGGTATTTTACCACGTGCAAGCGAGCGTATGTGGTATCATATCGAGGCGAGAGAGCATTAAATTCATGATTATTTCCAGAGCCCCATTCAGAGTCAGTTTCTGTGGCGGAGGGAGCGACATTCCTTCTTTTTACGAAAAGCATGGCGGTTGCGTTTTGAGCACCTCCATCCGCAAGTACATGTATTTGACTATCAATAAAGCGTTCAATGTGGACACGATAACCCTTAAATATTCACAAACCGAAGTCGTCACCGACCCGCACAAAATAGAGCACCGCATCTTCAATCAGGTTTTCAGCGATTTCGGCGTCAAGGGGGTTGAGGTAACATCGATGGCCGATATTCCGGCCGGCACTGGTCTAGGCTCTTCTTCCTCTTTCACCGTTGCTCTACTAAAGCTCCTTTACACGTATACGGAAAGAACCGCATCCACTTATAAGATTGCGAAAGAAGCGTGTGAGGTCGAAATCAACAAATTGGGAAACCCAATCGGCAAGCAGGATCAGTTCGCTGCCGCTTATGGCGGGTTGCGTTTTTATGAGTTCCTTCCGGATGGCTTCGTAAAAGTTGAGCCTATTGTTATGCGGCGCGAATCTCGCGAAAAGCTCCAAAGCAACATCTTGCTCTTTTATACCGGATTGACTCACAACGCAAATTCCATCTTAAAAGAGGAAACAAACAATCTTGCGACTGACGAAGCAAAAATAGATGCAACGAAAAAACTATGCGTTTTGACCCGCGAATTGAAAGATCGCTTTGAGCAAAACGATATCGATGCCTTAGGCCCTATCCTTAAAGAAAGCTGGGATATCAAGCGCCAATTATCGTCCGGCATCAGCAATTCGTTGATAAACGAGTTGTACGAAAAAGCCATTGGGTGCGGAGCGACTGGCGGAAAGCTTCTTGGGGCCGGAGGTGGCGGATTTTTGATGTTCTACGTTCCTAATGAAGCGGCGAAAGCGAAAGTTAGGAAAGCACTATCAGGCTATCAAGAAATGCCTTTTGAATTCGATCAATCTGGCGCTTCAATAATCTTCATGGAGTGATATGAAGGCATTGATTCAGGCAGGCGGGCCCGGAACTCGTCTAAAAGCCATTACCGGCGATCTTCCAAAGCCGATGGTGAAAATAAACGGGAAGCCCATCCTTGAATGGCAACTTTCTTCCCTTGTCTCTTCTGGTGTCAAAGAAGCGGTGATTGTCATTAGCAAAACAGGCGATTCGATTCCTGCCTATTTTGGAAATGGCGGAAAATTCGGTTTGTCATTGCGTTACATAAAAGAGGAACAGCCTTTAGGAACGGCTGGCGCCTTAGCCTACGTCAAAGACGATTTCAAAGATGATTTCTTTGTGGTTTTCGGCGACTTGATGCTCGATGTCGATTGGGCGAGATTCTTGTCCTTTCACAAAGAAAAGAAGTCCGCGATCACCGCTTTCGCTCACCCCAACAGCCACCCGTTTGATAGCGACCTCCTCGTCGTGGACGATGAAAACAAAATCCTTTCAATCGACAGCAAGAACAACGTGCGTGATTATTGTTACGAGAACTTGACCAACGCTGGCCTTTATGTTGCAAGCCATGAGATATTCAAATACATAGACGAGCCCAAGAAAATCGATTTTGAGAAAGATCTTCTCTCTGTTTTCGTTCACGAAGAAAAAGCTTTTGCCTATCGAAGCAGCGAATACGTGAAAGATTGCGGCACTCCTGATCGTTTTAAGGCGGTGAGTGATGATTCAATCAACGGCATTATCTCCGCAAAATCTCTGCGCAATAAGCAAAAAGCCATTTTTCTCGATCGTGATGGCGTCATAAACAAATTCGGCGATTTCGTGACGAAAGAAGATATGCTTAGACTATATCCAAGATCCGCCGAGGCCATCAAACTCATCAACGATTCCTCTTTTTTGGCGGTTTGCATAACCAATCAGCCCGTCGTCGCTCGAGGCGAGGTCACATTCGAGGGATTGAAGAGAATCCACAACAAAATGGAGACACTCCTAGGAAGAGAAGGAGCCTACCTCAACGACCTCTTCTTTTGCCCCCACCACCCCGATAAAGGATTTGAAGGGGAGATCAAAGAACTCAAGTTCGATTGCTCTTGCCGCAAACCAAAAATCGGGCTTTTGCTTAAAGCGCAGCAAAAATATAACATCGATTTTACCAACAGCTATTTTATAGGAGATACGTGCCGCGACGTGCAAACCGGCATCAATGCTGGATGCAAGACAATACTGGTGAGGAGTGGCGATCCTCATCCAGATAGGGCTTATGGCGAGGCTAAAGCTGATTACGTCAAAAAAGATTTGTTCGAGGCCGTGTCTTTTATCCTCAATAATAACCGTTGATTGCTTGCGGCCTCTTTTTTGAATAATCGCGCTGCAATAGACCGCCTTTTCGTTACTTTTTTCAGTGACGAAAAGGAGGCACTTTCTTTCTTTCCTTTTTTCTTCTAAGAAGAAAGGCTGCGTGTTAATATTTATCGCGTCAGGGCGCTTTCGGGCGCTCATTAGATTGTCATTAGGAGGACAATATGGCAGAAAAGAAGTACGTTTACTCCTTCAAGGAAGCTCACGAAGGCCATTTAGGCAAAGAGATCCTTGGCGGAAAAGGCTTCGGTTTGGCTGAGATGACCGCCGCTGGAATCAACATTCCGGCCGGTTTCACTATCTCCACTGAAGCTTGCAATCTCTACTACGAATCCGGGAAGAAGATTCCTGATTCTGTGTGGAATGATATCGTTGCTCACGTCCACGATGTCGAAAAAACTGTCGGCAAGAGCTTCGGCGGCGGGAAAGGAATGCCGCTTCTTGTCTCAGTTCGTTCTGGCGCGCGTCAATCCATGCCAGGCATGATGGATACCATCCTCAACCTTGGCTTGAACGACGTCACTGTCAAAGAACTCGTCGATGCCACTGGCAACGAGCGTTTTGCTTGGGACAGCTATCGCCGCTTCATGCTCATGTTCACGAACATTGCCAAAGGCCATCCAAGAACCGAAATGGATGCGATGCTTGACAAAATCAAAGTCGACAACGGCTACAAACTAGACACTGAAGTCACCGTTGCTCAACTCAAAGATCTTGTTGCGGCTTACAAAGCCTATTACAAGAGCGTCTTCAATGAGGATTTCCCAACCGATCCATACGATCAACTCAAAGAAGCTGTCGCGGCCGTTTTCCGCAGCTGGGATAACCCACGCGCAAACGTTTACCGTCAGATGAATGGCATCCCATATGAATGGGGCACCGCCGTCAACGTTCAATCCATGGTTTTCGGAAACATGGGTGAAGACTCCGGCACTGGTGTTGCCTTCTCCCGCTCCCCAAGCGATGGCACTAAAGAAATCTATGCCGAGTTTCTTCCAAACGCCCAAGGCGAAGACGTCGTCGCTGGCGTTAGAACCCCGCTCCACATCGATGAGCTCAAGAAGAGAATGCCGGATGTTTATGATCAGTTCACCAAGACGATCAAAAACATGGAATCCTACTTCAAAGATATGCAAGACATGGAGTACACCGTCGAAAAAGGCAAACTCTACTTCTTACAGACCCGTAACGGCAAGAGAACTGCTCGTGCTGCTTTGAAAATCGCTTGCGACCTTGTTGATGAAGGACTCATCGATGAGAGAGAAGCTTGCCTGCGCGTTGAGCCAAAACAGCTCAACGACCTTCTCCACCCAACCTTCGACGAGGCTGATTTGAAGGCTCATGATGCCGTTATCAAAGGTTTGCCAGCCTCCCCAGGCGCTGGCACCGGCCAAATCGTTTTCGATGCCGATACCTGCAAAGAGTGGCATGACGCTGGCAAGAAAGTCGTTCTCGTTCGCGCCGAAACCTCTCCAGAAGATATCATCGGCATGGTCAATAGCGAAGCCATCCTCACCGCTCGCGGCGGTATGACAAGCCACGCTGCCGTCGTTGCCCGCTCCATGGGTAAATGCTGCGTTGCCGGCGCTACCGATATCGTCGTCAATGAAGAAGCTAAAACCGTCAAAGTCGGTGACAAAGTCTATCACGAGGGCGACATTCTCTCCGTCAACGGCACCACTGGTCTCGTCTATGAAGGCGTCATCAAAATGGTTCCAGCCGATTTAGGCGGTGATTTCGGACGTTTGATGGGGTGGGCCGACAAATATCGCCGTCTCAAAGTCCGTGCGAACTGCAACACCCCAGAAGATGCCCACAATGCCCGTAAATTCGGCGCTGAAGGCATTGGTCTTTGCCGCACCGAGCGTATGTTCTTCGCTCCAGAGCGCATCCTCAACATGCGTTCGATGATCCTTTCTGACACCACCGAGCAAAGAGAGGCTGCTTTGGAAAGAATTCGCCCGTTCTTGATGGGTGACTTCTACGATATGTACATCGCTAACCCAGATAGCCTTGTCAACATCCGTCTCCTCGATCCGCCACTTCACGAATTCTTACCAGAAATCACTGATGAGGCGACCATCAAAGATATCGCCGATAAGCTCAACGTCACCGAGCAAAAGGTCAAAGACCGCATCAACCAACTCCACCAAGCCAACCCAATGATGGGCTTCCGTGGCGTCCGTCTCTGCGTTGCTTATCCGGAAATCTACGCGATGCTCGCTCGCGCGATTGTCCAAGCTGCCATCAAAGCCAGCAAAGAGCTTGGCCACGATGTCGAGCCTGAAATCATGATTCCTCTCGCTGGCGAGCTCAAAGAATACAAATTCGCCAAAGACGTCGTCGTCAAGGCGGTCGAAGAAGAGATGGCCAAAGAAGGCAAGAAACTCGTCTACCACGTCGGTACGATGATTGAAATCCCAAGAGGCGCCTTACGCGCTGGGGATCTTGCCAAAGAAGCGGAATTCTTCAGCTTCGGCACCAATGACCTCACCCAGCTCACCATGGGCTTCTCACGTGATGACAGCGGTCAGTTCTTGCCGTTCTACTATGATCGCAAAATCTACGAATTCGACCCATTCCAGACCATTGATGTCGAGGGTGTTGGCGAACTCGTGAAGATTGCCTTCCAGCGTGGACGCGCAACCCGCCCAGACCTCCTTGTCGGCGTCTGCGGCGAAACCGGCGGCGATCCAGCCTCTATCATCTTCTATGATGAAGTCGGCTTGGATTATGTCTCCTGCTCACCGTTCCGTGTACCTCTCGCAAGACTCGCGGCTGCTCAAGCCAACATCATCCACGAGAGAGCAAAAGGCAACAAATAAGGATTGCTCCTAAAAAGGCGCCAGCGATGGCGCCTTTTCTTGTTGTAAATTCTTGCGAATGCGTTAGAAATCCTTGTTTGTTTCGCTGTCTCGTTCCACTACTTAATAACTAATTTGCTAATTCGCAACCTCAGCGTTTTTTCTCTTGTAGAACCTTGCTTTGAGGCAATAAAAAGCAAACAGCGTAATAAAGGCGCCTGTTGTTACGTCCGAAGCAAAATGGGCGCCAGCAACAACTCGGGAAACCATAACGGTTATTAGCCAGACGTAGCAAATGATGCTTGTGACGATTTCGCCTGTTTTCTTTTTGCCGCAGAACTCAACAGGCAAAAGAGATAAGACAATTACGCAGGCGGCATTCGCTGAGTGACCTGAAGGAAACGAATCTGAACCACTCCACCAATTGGGTAAATACCACGGAAAGAAACCATCGTAAGGCGGCAATAAATCCCTCATACGCGGGCGGCCCCAGGCGTATTTAAGCAAATAGGTAATCGCTTGCTCTAAGAGAATCGTAATAATGGCAATGATGGCGATTCGCTTCAAAGAACTTCCGTAGCGTTTCGTAAGAGCTCTCATTCCGAAAAAAGAGCCAACCGCAATCGGAAGCATAAACGAAAATCCGTAAATAAGCGCTCCTTTGACCTTTAAGTAATTCAAAACAAAAAACACAAGAAGGAAAGAATAGGCGAGAATCCCGATAACCGATATAACGGCGAGGAAGATGCTTAAGCCTTTCTTCTCTTTTTGCCGCGTGAAGAAAAGGACATTGAAACTGAGCAAAGCAATAAGAGTGAACGGAACTTCTCCGATAGCCTCGAAAATTCGACCAAACAAACTTTCTTTGTTATATAAGGCTATCGAGATATCAAGGTCGTAGAAAGCAAAGCAGATCATCATGGAAACGTAAAGAGCAATGCCGATGATCGCCGGCATGAATTTGAATATCTTTTTACTCATTTTTAAAGGCTCCGCTTTCTTCAATCTCAAAGACATAGTCGCCCGCATTTACCGTTTTTTCTATTCCAGGTAAAACGATTTTTGCTTCGGTGTTTGACGGTATGGATATCTCGTAAACGGTTTTTGTCTCTTCTTTACGCCATGCGCTTTTCACTAAGCCGTATTGGCTCAAATATTCGAATTTCGCATAAGTGATGTTTCCGCCCGGTTTTGGGGCGATAACGAAATTGTTTTCCTTTGCGATTTTCACGCCGCACATCTCTTTAAACAGCCATTCGCATGCAGCGCCTTTGCTGTAATGGTTCAGGGAACCAATGCCTTTGTCGCTTGTCGAGTTGCCTTCCCAGGCTTCCCAGATGGTGGTTGCGCCGTTTTTTATCATATAGAGCCATCCTGGCTTTTCTTCGTTCTCTAAGAGCTTATAGGCGTACTCAACACCTATATCCTCTAAAACATAAAGAATCATAGGGGTGGACAAAAAGCCGGTACCGACTCTCCAACCATAATTATCAAGAGCTTTGATGAGCCTCTTTTTGGCGAATTCGGTTTGTTTTTCATCAAGCAAACCCATATAAAGTGGCCGTACGAGTTTGGCTTGTCTATTGGTATCTAGGGTATATTTTGGCTTAGAGACATATTCTTGATAGGCCTTCTTTGCCCCTTCGCTGTATTTTTTGACTTTTTTAAGGCGATAATCGTTTTCTTTGTGAAGTATCTCTGATGCTTTTAACACTCTATGAAGGGTGAAATAGGTATAAGCTGTCGATTCTTCTGGATGCGGGCTAGCGAAGTCATACCATTTGAAGGCCATGACGTCGTTAGGCTCAGCCCATTCGCCGTACGATTGCCCGCAGTTTACGAAGTACTTGCGGTTTTTAAGCGAAATGCGAACCGGTTTGGCATAAAGTCCTCCCCATTTTCCGGCTCTTTTAATCATGAAGCCGGCATATTTCATAATGCCTTCGAAATGTTCTTGAAGCAGCCTATCGTCGCCATACATTTCATAAAAATACAAAGGTATATAGACGCCTGCGCATGCCCAACCTACCGACCCATTCATCGTCCACATGAACCAATCTTCATTGGCGTATGGCGCGATTTGCGGAAGGCGGCCGCTCTTCCACTGTCTATCGAAAATGTCGCGAACGTGCTTACGGGCAAAAGCGGCATAATCCACCATATATGAAGCGGTTGGAAAGAAAATCTCGCTGTCGCCAGTCCAACCCATTCTCTCGCGGGTTGGGCAATCAGAAGGGAAATCGGTCGAATTGCTTTTAAGCGACCAGATCGTGCTTTGATAGAATTTGTTTATCAAAGGGCTGGAGCATTCAAATTTGGAAACCGAGGCGAAGCCACTGTAGACGGCAATTGCCGTGAAATCGTCTTTTTCAAAAGCGATGTCGGTGTCGATTTGAGCATATCGGAAACCGCCATAGAAAAACTTAGGCTTATAGTCGTTTCGTCCTTCCTTGCAAACATAATCGATTTCCTGAAGGGGCGACTTTTTGCCTTTGAATGTGCATTGAATGTTTTCCAAAGAGAGTTCGCCGTCTTTGCCGATCATCTCACCAAGAGTGATGTGGATGCGGTCGTTAAGATGCGCCATCAAGGAAAAAGAAATATACCCTGAGATATTTTGCTCAAACTCGAGAACTTTTTTGCCTTTTGGGGTGATTATTAGTCTAATTGGTTTGAATTTTTCGTTTTCGGTGACCCAAAAATTATTTGAAGAGGTCAGATTTGCGGGGTTTTTAATGATTTTTGCTTTTTCCTCGTAGGATGGATATTTCTTTGCGTCAACCCTTTCCCCATCTTTGAGATCGGCGAAAAGTATCGGCCCGTCGTTTGACCAGCTCCAACTATCGTCAGTGGCAAGCACGAACTTCGTCCCATCGTTTTTGACTATCTCAAGTTGAGCCAGGAACTGCGTCTCCTTCCCGTATGTATTTACTCTCCCTTTCGAGCCGCTTGATCCGCGATACCACCCGTCTGCAAGCTCCACCGACAATGAGTTTTTGCCAGAAACAACGATATCTGTTACATCATATGTTTGATACTGGACTCTTTTTCTGTAATCGAACGATCCTGGAGCGAAGATAAAATCACCGCATCTTTCGCCGTTGATTCTGGCTTCATATAATCCACGGGCGCTTATATAAAGCCTCGCGGTTTTGACATCGGAAATTTCAAAATCTTTTTTGAAGCAATCAACTGGGTAGCGGGCTTTTCCGTTGGCCTTATAATTGCCGCTTATCCATTTTGCGCGCCAGTCGTCTTGATTGAGGAGGCCTAATTCAAAAGAGTTATATTCGCTCCACTCCCCTGGTTCGCCGTTCTCGTCATAAAGACGAATCCTGAAATCGACATGTGATCTTGAATGGAGCGGAAAGAAGAAGTCAAAGTGCATGCTTTGGCTCTTGTTTTTGTTTGTGTGTTTCTCCCCGTCGACAGCGAATTCGATTTCGTAGGACGTTTGTTTTTCTCCTCCTAAGCAATTCCAGCTGATACGAGGGTTTTTCACGTCAATGCCCAAAGGGTTCGTCAGATATTCCGTTTTTATGTTTATTGCTTTCATGGGGGTCTCCAAACGCTTTATTTGGTTAAATCAGCAAGCTCAGCTTGAATCTTCTCGTAGTATTCCTGCCCTTTCTTTCGCTCGATTTCCCACTTCTCTTCATCACGGGCGAGCTTTTTGGCCTCTCTTTCCTTGCGCTTAACGATTTGCTCAGGACTGAGCGATGCTAATTTAGCGGCTTTCTTTTCTTCGGTTTTAGCTTTTTTCGCGGCTTCTTTTTCTTCTTTCAGTTTTTGCTTGGCTTCGTTTTTGGATTTTTGTTCCGCTACTTTGTCATTGTGTTTTTTGGCCTCTTCTTCGTAGTTGAGCCCTTTTCTCTCGCATTTGGCTTTTAGGCTTTCCAAATAAGCGTGCTCATTTTCCAAGAGATATCTTTCTTCATCTTCCTTGGCTTTGATTTCCGGCGGAATCCAATTTTCGCCCCTAGCTTCTGCGTTTGTTTTTTGGCGTTCCCTGATAATCGCAAGTTTCTTGTTGGTTGTTTTCTCAGCATTCAAAAACATAAGCAAGATGACAAGAGCGGCGCCGGTGAATACCTCTAAACCAACAAAGGAGAACGTGATGGCGTTTTTGACGGCGTCTGATTGGACGTACGCCACAGTTTCGCCAAGCTCATTGATTGTCGGTGCCTTATAGCCAGCACCCGCTAATAACGCATTGAATAGGCCTGTGGTTACCCCAATCAAAGCCGTGGCGATGACGTTATAGACCGACATTGCGAGCCCGTCGCATCTGACTCCGCTCTTCCATTCAAGATGGTCGAGAGTGTCGGCAAACAAAGCCATAAAGACATAAGCGCAAGGCAATCCGCCGATGTTTTTGATGAATTGGCCCGTTAAGACGATATACATGTTGGTCGGCGACATCCAGCAAATGGCGCTGCCGATGGCATAGAGAACAAACCCCCACATCGTGACATTCCGCTTTCCAAAACGCTTCGCAAGCGGCCAAACCAAGAAGATGCCTATGCCCATCGGGATTCCGCCGATGACTGAGACAAGCATCTGGGTTATTCCGTCGTTATAGCTGCCCAAAACATAATTGCAGTAGTAGACAAGGCCAAGGTTTTTCAAAGAAGAACCGACAGTGTAGATAAAGAAATACACGAAAATAATCCACATGTATTTGTCGCCGAAGACGATTTTGAGCTGTTTGGAGAAAGGTACCGATTTCGTTACATTATCGCCTTGTTCTTCACTTACCCTCTCTTTTGTGAAGTAGTATTCAAGAAGCGTAAGAGGGAGAGCGAGAATGCTCAAAACGCACATAACGATGATCCAGAGCGATTTATTGACGCCAAGAATAGGCATAATGACAACCGGGAAAAGAAGGGCAACCAATATCCCACTCATCATGATAGAGGCGATTTGGTTGAAAACGGAAAGCCCACCGCGCTGAATGGTGTTTCTCGTGGAAAGAGGGACCATAAGGTTATGACTCATGTTGTAGATAGTGAAGGCAAAAGAGTAGAAAAGGTTATACGAGATCATGACCCAAATAACTTGAACGGTCTCGTTTCCGCTTGGCACAATGAAGAGAAGGATGCCGGTAATCGCGACCAAAGGAGCGGAAAGCAAAATCCAGGGTCTAGCCTTACCTTGCTTCGTTTTCGTTCTATCGATGATATAACCCATTATGACATTCGTAATGGCATCGATAATCTTTGAAACAATCGGGAAGATGGTCAAAAACAATCCGCCCCAAACGCTTGTTAAGCCGAGCACGTCCGTGTAATAAACATTCAAATAGGTGCCGAGAACGGCGTTTAGCAAAAGCGCTCCACACGGCCCAAGCAAATATCCAAGCCATTTTTCCTTCCCGGTTACATTTTGAGAATGAATCCTGCTGTCGAAGAATTTCCTGTTCAATGCTTTGCTGCTCATACTTAGTTCTCCTTTTTCTCGTCTTTAGGCAGTTTCGGAGCTTTGACCGAAACGCAAAAATCTTTAATGCCTCTCAAAAGGCGGCCGTTTGATAAATCAACCATGCCCTGCGCGAAATTATAGGGAAAGCTTTTCCCTGCCGACATTGACATCGTGATAATTGAATTGCTTTCCAAAATGCGTTTAAGGAAATACGCTCCTTTGATCTTATTATCGCGTTCTTGGCCCTCAGGCAGTTTCTTGGCTTTCTTCATGTCTTTTTTTGCGACGCCGAGAACGGCATTGAATAGTATTTTTCCCATTGGCGTCTGCTGAAGATCAGTGAATCTGCTTTCCATTCTAATCGGTTTTCGTTTTGGCTCTTGCGGTATTTTCAATCCGGACATTTCCTCAAACACATCGTTAGTTATGCGTGAGATTTCGCCAGCCCCATAAATGCGATTTATTTCTTTGCGACAGGGAGCGGATGCCTTTTCCCCAGCGATGCTGACGGCTTTAGAATCGATGATTGTTTCCGAATCCGAACACAAGTTAAATAGATAGTCGCCGCTTTCTAGCACCCATCGATGCTCTTTTGCGTTCCAATAACGCAAATCGTCTTTCTTGATGCTTAAGGAAACGGTTTTTTCTTCACCTTTTCTCAAATGTACTTTTTGGAATCCCTTGAGCTCACGTTTGACTTTGAAGCAATCTAAGCTCGGTGAGCTTACATAGATTTCAGCGACGTCAGCGCCATCGAAATCGCCGACGTTTTTGATAGAAAAACTAACTGTGACTTCGTTGCGTTCTTCTTTGACAGAAAATGCGGAATACTCAAATCTGGTATACGATAAACCATATCCAAACGGATATCTGACTCTCTTATTCGCGGTTAGATAATACCTGTAACCGACAAGAATGCCTTCTTTGTAGATTTCATTGATGCCTTTGCCAAAACTCTCCCCGAAAGGAATGTCTTTATAAGAAATAGGCCAGCTTTCGGCAAGATGTCCAGACGGGGTCTTTTTACCATAAATAAGTTTCCGCAACGCCTCACCTCCGCCTTGCCCTGGCAAATACATATTCAAAATGGCGCTTACTTTGTCTTCAAACGGCAGTTCGCATGGCGAGCCCCCATACAAGATGACGACAATCTTTTTCTTTAACGGCAGCAGTGCATCGATTAAGGCTAATTGGTTTTTTGGTAGCGACATGCTTTCGCGGTCGCCTCCCTCGCTTTCCGAATAATCGGTAAGCCCGACGAAAAGAAAAACAATCTCATATTCTTTGGCGGTCATTACAGCTTCGTTAATCAATTTTAAATCAACGTCATTTTCGTCTGCTTTATACCCTTTTTGATAAACAAAATTGGCTTTGTGTTTTTCAAGTGCGTTTTTTGGAGATGACAAAAACGTCGGATTTATCATTGAGCTTCCCGATCCTTGATAACGAGGTTTTTCAAAAAGCTCGCCGATTACGCATATCTTTTCGGATTTTTTAAGAGGCAAAACTCCGTTATTTTTCAAAAGCACTGCAGAATCGGCGGCAATTTTCTCCGCTAAAAGGTGGTGGGATTCAAAATTGGCATCGGTTTTGCGCTTGTTTTGGTGTTTGCTCACTAAGTTGAGCACGTTGTTAACAGCTTTATCCAAATCGGTCTGACAAAGATTTCCGTTATTTAAGCCGTCCATTATCCATTTACGACAGATGGGGGTGTCACCAGGCATTTCAAGATCGACACCGGCTTGAAGCATTTTGATCCGGTCGTGGGTAGCGCCCCAATCCGTTATAACAACCCCATCAAAGCCCCATTCACCACGGAGCACATCGGTAAGTAGCCATTTATTGTGGCAGCAATAAACGCCATTGATTTGGTTATACGCGCACATGACGCTTTCCGCTCGCCCTTCCTTCAATGCAACCTCAAAGGGCTTGAGGTAGATTTCGCGGATAGCTCGCTCATCAGCGACGCTGTTGCCCATAAAGCGGAAATTTTCGCTGTTATTTAAGGCAAAATGCTTTAAGCATGAGGCAACGCCTTGACTTTCTATGCCTTTTATCTCTGAAGCGGCGAACGTTCCCGATAAAAGCGGATCTTCAGAATAATACTCGAAGTTTCTGCCCGCTAAAGGATTTCTTTTTATATTCGTTCCCGGGCCCAAAACAACGTCAATTCCGTAATAATTGCTCTCTTCTCCAATGGCTTTTCCAATTTTATAGGCATTATCCGGGTCCCAACTCGAGGCCACAGTGACAGCTGGAGGAAAGGCTGTAGCTGGAAGGCTTCCAGTCACTCCGTTATCACCTTCGCCGTTTTGCACCCTTAATCCATGAGGGCCGTCCGACATCCGAATCGATTGTACGTTTAAACGCGGTACCGGATTGGTGTACATAAAATCGGTGCCCGCTACCAAAGCGGCTTTTTCCTCTTCTCTCAAATCGCTTAAAATTTTCAATGTATCCATAAAAAAGGTCTCGGTCAAAAAGTTAAATTCATTATACAAACAGGTTTTACGCTCCGTTGTACATTTGTTTTATTAATGATATAAATGTTTTGTCTTTTATGAAAAGCGTCGATTATTCATACCTTGGTTCCTTGCTGGGCAACTTGTCAGGCGTCCCAATAAGGGTTTTTCGGGGCGAGAGCCAAATCTATTATTGTTCCATCGTCAAATTGCCAAAAGACCCACTTGAGCCGTATTTGAAAAGCGTTCTGGGCATCAAAAAACATATAGATTATTACATCACGCCTGCCTTTGATTACTACGGCATCGTAACGAGCGGGCCAATTAAAATCGTCATAGGGCCAACGCGTCAATCTCCGCTTTCAGATCAAGAAATCCGCGAACAAGCATTCGAGCTTGATGTCGACGAAGAAGAATTAGAAGAATTTAAACTCGGCATCAAAAGTATCGTGCCGATGCCTTTTGTAAGCATTCTTCAGATACTGTGCGCGATTAACTATGTTCTAAATGATGAAAAACTTACGTTAGAAGACGTCACGATCGTCGAAAATGCCCAAAAAGTCATACAATCCGATTTGGAAACTCAAAAGGCAAACAAAAACATCAATGGCGATCCTTTTTCAGAAGAACATGAATTGCACAACACTATTTTCATTGAACGAACAATCGCAAACATCGTAAGAAAAGGCGACACAGCAGCGCTCCGGCAATGGGCAAGCAACGCTCCGGCGGTGAGAGCTGGTGTTTTGGCTAAAGATCAATTGAGACAGATTAAAAATACTTTCATCGTAACCGCCACCATTGTCTCCAGGGCCGCAATACGCGGCGGGATGGATGTTAATGAGGCTTTGTCCCTTTCTGATTCATATATTCAAAAATGCGAGTTTTTCAGCAGTGTAGAAAGCGTAATGAACCTTCAATTTAGGATGGTTTCCGATTATACCGAAAAAGTGGAGAGGCTTCGAAACAGCGGTTGCGCCTCAAAATTCGTAATTGAAGTCAGCAATTATGTGCAAAAGCACATTTCGGAGCCAATAGACGTCAAAGCTTTGAGCAAAGCGATGTATTTAAGCCGCTCCCGCTTCAGCACGAAGTTCAAGGAGCAAACCGGAATGTCCCCAATCGATTTCATAACCAGAGAAAAAATAGAAGAAGCCAAAAGGCTTATAAAATACACAGACAAGCCGCTTTCTTCGATTGGCGATTATTTAGGCTTTTCTTCCCAAAGCCACTTTTCTCGCACATTCAAAAAGCACACAGGTCTATCACCTAACGAATATCGATTGAAGCACGCTGAGTAGCGCAAATGTTATTGTTCGCCGTCTGTCTCCATAGCCTTCGTCAAAGCCTTTAAATCTAATCGTATGTCGTGTTTTTCGTCGATTTTTCCAGCTTTTTTGTTGCGAATGAAAACAATCATGTTTTCTTCAATATGGCCAAAAGGGATACCTTTTAATTCAATCACGCCTTCACTAGTCAAAACGCCTAATTTGCTACCGCCGAAAAAGATAGAGGCACTGCTTCCGCGGCTCGATGAAACATAGCCAACACGGTTGTTGTCCACGTAAACATCATGTCCGAAAATAACCTTGAAATCCATCGCGCATTATTATGAATTGTTTTATCGAAAATTGTGAAATTTTGTCAGAGTGGGTCAGCTCCCAATGACTTTGGTGATGATTGAGGTACAACCCTTCTTTTCGTATGCTTTAACAGCCTCTTTTAAAGCTTTCAGGTCTTTGCTTAAGGCAAAGCACGCACTCCCAGATCCTGTCATGAGAGAAGCGGTTAAACCGCGCGCCTTCATATCTGTTACGATTTCGCCAACCTTAGGCAGAATCATTTGGGCTGGAACAAACAAATCGTTGTACATGGATTGACTCAAGAGCTTGATGTCCCCGTTCTGCAAAGATGTCACAACATCGTTTGTTTTGATTTCGTCTTTGTTTGGCTCGCATTCATCGCAAGCCGCATAAACGGCTTTTGTGCTCAATCCCTCTTTTGGCTTTACCAACAAGCAAAACCATTTCTCTTTCATCGGAAACGGCGATACATTTTCTCCGATTCCGCGCACAACCGCTGGCTTATTCTCAAAAAAGAAAGGAACGTCAGCGCCGATCGATAATCCGATTTCGCGCAACTTTTCCTCGCCGGCTCCCAAATGGAGAATTTTATTAATCCCTTGAATTATGGCAGCCGCGTTGCTGCTTCCTCCGCCTAATCCGGCGGCATAAGGGATCTCTTTGTGGATTTCGATATTGAATTGGTCTTCAAAATGGAAGGCGTCTCTCATGGCTCTCAAAGCCTTCATGCAAAGATTGTGACGGTTGTTGGCCAAACCTATATCGTCGCACGTAATGAAGGAATCTGGGCTGTTTCTCAGTTTCGAAAGCACAATAACGTCATGGAGCTGCAACGGCAAAAACACCATCTCAAGCTCATGATAACCATTATCTTGTTTTCCGAGAATGCGCAAAGAGACATTAATCTTGGCGTATGACCTTAATATCAATGTATTGCGGGCGAAAAGCATAAATGCGAAAAGATAATACTACCTATTTGTCGTTGTGCAACTAGCCAAAATGGACAAATATCCTTTCGTTTCGATTTCTTCAGGCCTTTTCTTCGGGTCGATGTTAGCTTGGAGCAAAATCTCCTTCGCTTTCTCTTCGTCTTTTAGATAAAAAGACAGATTGTTGAAGATGGTTTTTCTTCGGTGCAGGAACAAAGCGCTTGTGAGCGCATAAAGTTCTCTCGCTGTTTGTATGGACGCTTCGTCTTTAAAAGTCATTGTGAATACAAGCGAATCAACGTGCGGAGAGGGGAGGAAGGAGGAGCGCGGCACAACGAATTCCTTATGAATCTTGCTCCGATATTCAATAAGGATTGAAAGTGGGCCGTATCCATCTTGTTTTATAGAGCTTGATAAGCGGCCAAAAACCTCCTTTTGAACCATGATGGAAGCTTTTTTGCAATTGGTTCCATATAGCAAAATGCGCTCTAAAAGAGATGAGGTGATGTAATAGGGGAGATTCCCGACAATCTTGGTGAATGGCGTCAAATCGTATTTTAAGGCATTCGATTGGACAATATTCATATTGTCGTTGCTAGCAAAATCCTCTTTGAGTTTTGTGATCAAGGCCGCATCAATATCGATGAGGGTGATAGGGCAAGCGTAGGAAGACAAATAAAAGGAAAGGGAACCGGCTCCACTGCCTATTTCAAGAACGGTATCGGAGTCTTTTACATCAAGTAGATCGACGATTCTTTTTGCCGGCCCTCTATCAATCAAGAAATTTTGGCCAACTTCGTGCTTCGCCAAAAGCTTGTATTCGGCAATTTTCTCAAAATAATGTTCCTCATTCATTTAAAGCGTCCTCCAAATCCTTCTTGCTCAATCCTAAGGCTTTAGCCCTTTTTAAGAGCGTTTTTCCGTTTGCGTGCCCTAGATGCAATTTTGTTTCGATTGCTTCGCGTTTTTGCGAGGAGTCTTTTTGACCAAGCAAACCCAGATCGAACAAATCCGAATACTGCAGCGTGCTTTCGCTTTCGAAAGAAGATGGAACGAGGTGTTCAAGCGATTCCAAAATAACCTCTTTGCTCGATTCCGCCACCCCTACTTTGTGACGCTTTATTGCTTTTTCTTTCGGGATGAAAGCGTGCATAAGGCCATCCACGTTTTGATTTAAGATGTCGCGTATTCTTTTGCCAGGCGAATCTGGGTCGGTCAAAACAACCACGTCCCTTATTTTTTTAGCCTCTTTGATATAATTAATAGTTTCACGTGAAACCTCAGAGCCGTTTGTTGTTATTATGTCAGCATCCAAAAAAGACTCGATGAGGTCTTTGTCGCTTTTGCCTTCAACAACAATCAAAGCTGGGTATTTCCTCATTTTTGTGGCTCCACGTGAAATAATCTCTTGGTGTTTTCTAGTATTGCCGCCGCTATAGCGTCCACGCTTGTTTCTCTTAGTTCAGCCATCTTTAAAACAATCTCCTTCACGTAGGCTGGTTGATTTTCTTTTCCCCGATAAGGCACAGGCGAAAGATACGGGGAATCAGTCTCTGAAAGAAGTCGATCGAGTGGGCAAATTGTCACATTTGTTTTTGGAGTGACGGCGTTTTTGTAGGTAATCGGACCATCAAAACCAAAATACAGACCGAGTTTTGAGAACTCCATTAACAGTTCGCTTGAACCGCTATAGCAATGAAGAACGCCACCCGCTTTAAGCGGTTTGTTTCTTAATATCGTCAAAGTGTCTTCGCTTGCCTCTCTTGCGTGAATGCTGATTGGAAGATTCAGTTTATTCGCTAGTTCGATTTGCTTTATAAACCACCTTCTTTGGTTCTCTCTGTCTTTTTCTTCTTTATACCAATGATAATCAAGACCTATTTCCCCGATAGCGACGACCTTCTCATCTTTCGCCATTTCTTCAATCTCGGTTAAAGATTTGTCGTCAATGTCTTTTAAGTTTTCTGGATGAAAGCCTATCGCTGCGTAAACACCTGGACATTCGTTCGCTATAGCGATGGCGTCTTTGCTGCTTTTTAAATCCCACCCAGGGACAATTAATATGCCAATACCGTTTTTGTTTGCTTCAGAAATGACTTCTCCACGTTTTCGGAAAAGAGTCTCGTCATTAATATGGCAATGCGAATCGACCAAAATCATTTCCCTACACAGAAGCGTGAGAATATCTCATCGGTGAGATCGGTCGTCGCCTCTTCTCCTAAAAGTTCTCTTGAAGCATTATATGCAGCACTTAAATTCACGGAAATCAAATCAATAGGCGCATTGCCTTCGCAGTCTTTGGTGGCCTCTTCAAGACAATTATCGATTTTTCTCAGCAAACCAAGCTCACGAACGTTGCTCAAGGAGGGGTTTAGGAAAGCATCTTCCGATACGCCAAGAGTTTTGTATATCGCCTCAAGAAGCGGCTCGATGTCGTTTTTTTCGGCGGAAATATTTATTTTGGATTGGTTTATTTCCTTAACAAGGTCCGCTTTGTTATAAGCCACAATTACCTTTTTGTCAGCGCAGCTATCCAAAATATCCCTGTCGCTCTTTTTTATGCCTGTTCTAGCGTCAATCAAAAGGATGACAAGATCGGCTTCATCAATCATCTTTTTGCTTCTTTCGATGCCAAGATTCTCCAAGTCGTCCGACGCTTTCCTGATTCCAGCCGTATCTAGCAAATGAAGGGCGATTCCCCGCAAATTGATGTCTCCTTCCACAACGTCACGTGTGGTTCCGGGGATATTGCTAACGATTGCCTTTTCTTCGTGAAGCAAAGCGTTCAACAAACTGGATTTCCCAACATTTGGTTCTCCAACAATCGCGACTTTCACGCCTTGTCTAATAACGATTCCTTCTTCTCCGCCTTTGATTAACCTTGCAACTTCGGCCCGGATTGGCGTAATCGCAGAGATAATCGTATCAACATTCGCTTCTTCGATATCTGTATATTCTGGGTAATCAATATTGACTTCAATAAGAGAAAGAAGATCTGCTAACGATTTTTTGAGCGGGGCTATAAGAGAGCTCGTTTTTCCTAAATACGACATGAGCGAAAGGTTTTTGGCTTCTCTGGTCGTTGCGTTAATCAAATCATTTATGGATTCAGCTTCGATGAGGTCCATTTTGCCGTTATAAAAAGCGCGCATGGAGAATTCACCACGCGTGGCATATCTCGCGCCTCTTTTCAAATAGCATCCGATTATTTCGTTTGCGATCAATAGACTGCCGTGGCAAGAAATCTCAACCACATCTTCGCCCGTCATTGTGTTGGGCCCGGGGTAGGCTATAAGGACAACGGAGTCGATGTCTTCTCCGTCGTCCTTTATCTTACCAACGAAAACGGACCTCTTTTGGAGGCCCGAAATCTTATGAGCAAATATTTCATCGGTTATGGCGAAGGTGTCGTCTCCGCTCACACGGATTAAATGAAGTGCGCATTTGAGAGGGGCTGTAGCTAGTGCAACTATCACATTCCCCATAGGGAAGCGTCTATTCCTTTCTCATCTTGCCGGAAACGGCATGGATGCGAATGCTTCCGCCTTGCGTTTTAACAAGGCTTTTCGCGTAGATGATTGCTTGCTGTTGGGTGTCGAAGAGTTTGATGGCTCTTTCGCCAGTCGCAAGTTTAACCTGCCATTTGCCGCTTGGCTGTTTGCTGATGTGGTAGACTCTTGGAACTGATTTGTAGGTTGATTTGGCTTCCGCTCTTCTTTCAGCGGCTTCTTCAGCCTCTTCATCCCCGTTATCGATTCTTATATCGATGCCTTCAGCGCGCGCTTTATCCCCTTCTGTTTTAAGGATAATAACCTTTTTGCCGGTTTTCTTTGTGCCAGTAG
>CAVHTL010000009.1:5825-24477 GCA_963638955.1 bacterium | reverse complement strand
GCCTTTCTGAATCTAGGAAGCTCTTTGTGCTTATGATAAAGAGAGAGTTTTTTGTTATGAATAAGGCAAAAGGCAACCTGCTTATATAAAGGTAGAGAAGTAGTGAAATCGAGTACAAGCATAGGGATTTTCGCATCAAGGATTTTTTCATAAAAGCGTATGAAAAGCGAAACGGTCACCAAAAGCTTGGATTTTTTGTCTCGATATTCGCGAATAATGTTCTCTTGGCTCGTCAAAGGATGGAGGAGATGCACTTTGATTCCAGCTTGCGAAGCGCCCAAAAAGGCTGCCACTGATTCCGGAGTGTTGGGTGCGACAATGGTGATGAGATCATTCTGCGTCAAACCGAGTTCGTAATAGTAAGCGGCAAATTTGTTTGATAGTTGGAGCAATTCCAAATAGTTGATTTTTGCTCCTTCATAATACAAGGCATCGGATGTGCCTCTTCTTAAGGCGGTCGAGCGGAAATTTTCGTAAATTGATTTATCCAAATCTATCATAAGCAAACCTCAAATCAGAAAAAGCGATAGCCCATTGGGCAGAAGACGATGGCGATGATGATTACCAAAACTACTTGATGGAAGATATATATCCAAAGGCATTTGTTTCCGGCATAGGCAAAAGGCTTGTTCCATTTTCCGTCAAGCATTGGGAGAATCGATTTTTTATCGGCATAGACGGTTTTGCCAACGAAAGCTCCGATAAGAGTCCAGCCTACCCAGGGTATGAGCGAGAAAAAATCGCTTCCAACGCTTCTTAATCCAAACACGCATAAGGCAAAATCATGGAAATTCATGCCAAAAACGTTGACGAACCAATCATTGGTGGTGGGGGGCATCAGACGCACATATGGTGCACTGTCGTATTTTCTCATCCACCAATACCAGAAATTACTCGGCGTTATCTCGATACCGCGCAGCTGTTTGTAGTTGATTTCAAAAGTATAGACGATCCAGAAAACGACAAGGGCCAAGCCAACCAATAGATATACCCATTTGATGAAATTGGGCGATTTGTTGATTTCCTTTTTCTCGTACATTTCACCTTTTTTCAGGGCGCGTTTGCGTTTAATTAATTCGCATAAGCTTGCAATCCAAACGTAAATTTGAGGTAAAAGCGAAACGAAAAGCGTGCCCATTGATAAAGCATAGAGAACACCGAAGAGAATTCTAAAATCGAACGGATCGCCCAAAGCGAAGGATACATGATAGATGGTATAAGTCGCAGCGAAAAGAAGAAACGCGGAGAGGAATATTTTCAGCGAATGCTTCCAGTTATTGCTGGAAAAAGTCGATGAGATGCCGCAGATTACGAAAAAGATTATCGCCAGATTATGGAAATAAATCCTTCCTCCGCCATACCACTCGCTCAAAATGCGGCACATATCATTGACGCCTGGATTATTCACTGCATTGAAGTTGAAGAAAAAACTATCGAGGCTCGATAAATCCCAAATGAAATGATCGACGACCATTCCGAGTATGGCCACGCCTCTTATGAAATCGATTTCCCAAACTCTTTTTTTGTTTGGCTTTTTGTTTTCATCTATCTTGCAATTTTCTAGTGAACGGTTTGCATTTGTGCTTTCAGACATAGACTTCTATTCTACCCTTTGGAATGTTCGATAAGAAGACCCATCTATCCCTCATCCTCCTAAAAGACGAAGGAAATATTGGAGAATCGCCCCGCGGTTAGTAGAATTATAGCGATGAAAATCGGCATTATCGGCGCAGGCGCAAGCGGTTTATATAGCGCTCTGCTCATAGCGAGCAAACACCCTGATTGGTCAATCACGATTTTTGATAAAGAAAACAAGGCCGGGCGCAAGATCCTTGCGACTGGCAATGGTCACTGCAATCTTTTGCCAAGCGTTTTAAAAAGCGAGAATTTCAATAACGAAGATTGGGTTTCGGCTTACATAAATCGGTATCCTCTTGAAAGTCTTCTCTCCGCCCTCGATTCGTTTTCCATCTTTACGAAAACAGTCGGGGAAGGCATATATCCTCTTACTTATAGCGCGAAGTCTTATCTGGAACTGCTGCTCGACGAATTAGAAAAAAGAGGCGTAAAAATCAATCTAAGCGAGCGCGTGTTGGATTATAAAAACGGCAATGGGTCTATTTGCGTAATAACGGATGCCGATAGTTACGATTTTGATGCCTTATTGATATGCGTCGGAGGAAAGAGTTCGCCTAATCTAGGGAGTGATGGCTCGTTTTTCGAGATATTGTCCAGACATGGGTATTGCCTCCGAAAACCGTTTCCGGGGTTATCGCCTTTGATAGTAAAGGAAAGCCGCTTCGTTAAGCCTTTGTCTGGCTTAAGACACGAATGCAAAGCCACGGTGTATAAAAACGGCAATTATCTCGCCGAGGAAAAAGGCGAGGTTTTATTCAAAGACAATGGATTATCCGGCATCTGCATCTTTAATTTGCATAGCCGTATTTTGCGGGAACGGGAAAAAGGCGAAGTTACTATTTCACTCGATCTATTTGATGGACTGGATTTAACAAAAAAGCTGCAAAAGTCGTTTTCTTTTTTGGAAAATGGTTTTCTCGACCCTTTTATTCAGAAACCTTTGCAAAAGGAAGTTCTGAGACAGTTTGGGCGAAGCGTTGTAAAGAAAAACGACATTCCTTTGCTTGAGAAAAAGCTACACAGCTTGGCTTATCGTTATGAAGGCTCTTATCCATTCGCGAATAGCCAAGTGACGATTGGCGGAATTGCAGTAAACGAGGTTGACGATTCGCTCCAAAGCAAAAGAGAAAAGAGGGTATACTTGTTGGGCGAAGTTCTCGATGTTGATGGACTTTGCGGAGGGAACAATTTGGCATGGGCTTTGCTCAGCGCCATCACGGTGAGCGAATCTCTATGAAATACATCGTCAAAGGCATTCAAATGCTTCCGGGATACACTGAGAGCGAGCTTGAGGAAAAAATCGCTAGAACGATAGGTGTGGACCCTTGTTTTTTCACTTATCGGATTGTCAAAAAATCCATAGATGCGAGACGATTCGATCTCTATTTCGTTATAAACGCTTTGGTGGAAACGAATATATGGATAAAAAGAAGGGGCGTTTCCCATTATGATGAGCCTGAGGATTTAACGATACCTAAGGCTTCCTTCTCTTCGCGTCCGGTCGTGGTCGGTTTTGGGCCAGCTGGGCTATTTTCGGCCTTAATACTTGCTAGAGCGGGGGCTAAACCGATTGTCCTTGAGCGCGGCAAATGCGTTGAAGAAAGAAAAAAAGATGTTGAACGCCTCAAAAAAGACGGTGTTTTGGACGTGAACAGCAACGTCTGCTACGGCGAAGGAGGAGCCGGTACTTTCAGTGACGGAAAACTCCATACCGGGGTGAGCGACAAGTTAACGAAATTCATCCTTGAGGAATTTGTTAAACATGGGGCGAAGGATGATATTCTCGTTGATGGCGCCCCTCACATTGGGAGCGATTATTTGCAGAAGATAGTTAAAAACTTTCGCAAAGAAATTATTTCTTTGGGGGGGAACATTCTTTTCGAAAGCGAATTGACCGGACTTATTATCGAAAAGGGAATGCTTGCCGGAGTTCGTTACGTAAGTGATTCAACAGAGCATTCCGTTTTTAGCGATCATGTCATTTTGGCCTTGGGCCATAGTCCTTATGAGACCATGAAGCAGCTCGTCAAAGACGGCTTAAAAGTCGAACCAAAGGATTATTCGATAGGAGTTAGAATCGAGCATAGTCAACAAGCAATCAACGAGGGAAGGTATCACGCTTATGCTAATGACCCGTCCTTGCCGCCAGCCTCTTATAAATGCGTGCACCATTTGCCAAACGGAAGAGTGCTCTACTCTTTCTGCATGTGCCCAGGTGGAGAAGTGATGAATAGTTCAACCGAAATCGACGGAGTTGTAACTAACGGGATGAGCAATAGCGATAGAGCGATGAATAACGGAAATAGCGCAATACTTGTTCCGGTCAAGGTCGCCGATTTTTATCGGGGCAATCCGCTTGATGGGTTTCTCTTTCGCGAGACAATCGAAAAGGCTGCTTTCCGGAAAGACTTGCCTTTTTTTGCTCCCATCCAGCTCGTTAATGATTTTTTAGAAAATAAAAAAAGCGAATCACTGAAAGGGGTTTTGCCGAGTTATCGTCCAGGAACTTATTTTTCTGATCTTGAAAAATCGCTCCCGCGTTTTGTTTCAGATACTTTGAAAGAAGGCTTGCTTGCATGGAAAAAATACCTCCCGTTCATGAATGAAGAAGGCTCGCTTTTGATTGGCTATGAAACACGCTCTTCTTCGCCTATAAGGATACCGAGAGACGGAAATTATGAGAGCAACATCAAAGGGCTATACCCTTGTGGCGAAGGGGCTTCATATGCTGGGGGCATCACTTCCGCGGCTTTGGACGGGGTCAATTTGGCTTTGTCCATTCTCAGAGAAAATTAAGGTTGGCTTAAGGTTAATCATATAAACTTTTAACGAGGTGGACACTTATGCGCATACTGCTTGTGGATGATGAAAGACAATTCGTTGATTCCCTCGCCGAGGTTTTGAGGGCCAACCGATACACAGTTGAATGCTGCTACGACGGGGCTGAAGCTCTCGACTATCTTGCCATGGAGAAGTTTGATTGTCTTTTGGTCGATATCATGATGCCGAAACTCGACGGATATTCTTTAGTATCCAAAATACGCGGGAAAGGCGACAAGACGCCCGTTATTTTCTTATCAGCGAAAAGCGAAGTGGACGATCGCATAAAAGGGCTTGATGTGGGAGGCGACGATTACCTTCCTAAACCATTTAACACGAAAGAATTATTGGCCCGGTTAAGGGCTTTGCTAAGAAGAAAAGACGGCATTACCGAAAATTGCCTGGAATACGAAGGCTTGAGCCTCGATTCAAGCTCCTTCGCCCTCCGTTATGGCGAAAAAGAGGAAAAACTATCAGCCAAAGAATATCAAATAATGGAGCTTTTCTTGCGGAAGCCAGAAAAACTTTATTCGGTGGAGACGATACTATCCGAAGCGTGGGCGTTAGATAGCTATAGCGATATAAGTTCGGTCTGGGTTTTCATCTCCAATCTTCGTAAAAAACTCATTTCAATAGGATCGCCATTTTCCATTAAGGCAACGCGAGGCTTAGGTTACCGTTTGGAGAAAAAGGATGTTTAAGAAACTGCGTCTTAGATTCTCGCTCATGGTAAGCGGAATAACTTTGCTTATCTTGTCGGTTATTGCTTTGACGTTGAACATAGCTTTATACATTACGACTGAAAATAGACTTTTCGAACAAGCCGAAATGGCCATGCGTTCGCTTAACGAGACGCCTCCAGAACCGATGGAAGGGGAAATTGTTAAGAAGGAAGCACCGGACGAAGCACATGACAAAGACAAAAGGGATATGCTTCCGCGTTTTTTCTCGGTGAGTAAAGATGAGAGCGGCTACTCTTTTGCTTCAACTGACGATTTTCCTTTGTCGGAAGATGAGTTGACGGCTTTGGCAGACGAGGCTTTTTCCTCGCAAAAAGAGAGAGGGTATTTTGGCAGCCTCTACTTTTATCGTTACGAGACGGAAGCGGTGTTTCTTGACGCAAAGAGTGAAAGAGAATCCCTGCAAAACACGTTTGTAATTTCTATTTCCATATCGGGAGCGGCATTTTTAGCTATCAGTCTGTTAAGCTTTTTCCTCTCCAAACCAGTGGTGAAACCATATGAGGATCTCTACAATTCTCAACGCCGTTTTTTAACCGACGCTTCACATGAACTTAAAACCCCGCTTGCGATTATCGGAACCAATCTAGAACTGCTCAATGAAGAATTGCCAAATGATAAATGGATTCACTCTAGCCTTGAGCAAAGCGAACGAATGAAGAACCTCATCGCCTCGATGATTTCGCTCAACAAAATTGAAGAGCTGTCTGGCAATTTCGACAAAGAGCCGTTTGATATTGCCTCGGCTTTGAATGAGGCGACGCTCAGTTACGAATCTTTTTCTTTGGCCAAAAAGATCAATCTCGATGTCGACGTTCCATCTTCTCTTATTTATAACGGGAACGAGGAACTCATATTCAAACTCTTCGGGGTGATGCTCGACAACGCCTATAAATACGTGAACGAGGGCGGCGATATACTCGTATCCATGAAAGAAGAGCGAAAACGCATAATCGTCCGTTTCGAGAATAGCGTTCTTAATCTTGATGAAAGCAAGTTGAGCCATTGTTTTGACCGTTTCTATACTTGCAGTGATTCCAGGAGCCGCTCATCCTGCGGCTTCGGCATTGGCCTATCGATTGCCAAAGCCATCGTTGAAAGGCATGAAGGCGAGATAAAAGCAAATGCCTGGAAAGAAGGAAAAGGAGTCACTTTCACGATAATTTTGAAAAAATAGCTTTTCTTTAGGTTTGCTTAAGGTTGTCTCTTTATCGTTTAGGCAATCAGGAGGATTAACCTATGAAAGCAAAACAATTGATGCTCCTACTTCCTGCGGCTCTTTTGCTCGCGGGATGCGGGAACGAGACAGGAGGAAGTTCTTCTTCCACTAACGAAACCACTTCTAGCGCCTCGACTTCAACGGGAGGAGATTCTTCCTCCACGAACCAATCCGCTTCTAGCGGCTCGAGCTCATCCGGAAGTAGTTCTGCTGGCGGTGGTGCTTCGAGCGGACATGGCGGAGCTAGTAGTTCAACAACGGCCACCAATATCGAGAACAAAGAGGCGTTTTCTTTTGCAGCAGAGGACGCGCCTGATATCGAAAGCGAGTTAGACGATCAAACAAAGGAAACGGTAACGGATGGAACGACGATTGACGTTTCTTCTCTTGAAGACGGCGAGAAAAAAGAGATTACGGAAGGCGGCACCTATATTCTTACGGGCAGCAACGACAATGCGAGAATTTATGTCAATTCCTCAGGCGATGTCAAACTAGTGCTTTCTGATTTGACTCTGACTTCTCTTACTGATGCCGCGATTGAGGTAAAGACCGCAAGTTCATTCGAGATTTATTTGCCAAGCGGAACGAAGAACACTATTTCAGATAGCGAAAATAACACAATAGACGGCGCAATCGTCGTGAAAAAGACAGCCCTTAACATCAGCGGCACCGGCTACCTATACGTTGCCGGAAAAGGACTCGCTACCGATGAAGTTGATAGCGGTGTTGGCATCCACGCGCCAAAAGGCATCAATATCGAAAATGCCCACGTCATCGTGACTGAAAGCAATTCGCATGCCATCAACGGCAAAGCCGGCGTGAGCATCTCTAATGCCAAAATTTCAGTAACGTCGAATAAAGACGGCATTCATAGTGCAGAGGGATCAATCGACGTCGAGAATTCTACTTTTATCGCCGATACTTATGGTGATGGAGCCGACGCCACGACGACCCTAACCTTTAAAGATGTCGAAACACACATCGTCACCCATGGCACGTTCACTCTTTATGATTCGGCTGACGACGATGATGAAGGAACTTTATCTGACGATGCTAAATACGTGGCTGATGGTAGTGGATATAAGAAGATTTCCTCCGACGATATATCACGTTATAACACCCGTTACTATTTAGCGGAAAAGTGCAAAGGCCTTAAAGCCGACGGCGCGGTCAGTATTGATGGTGGAGATTATTACATCCATTCTGACGATGATTCGATCGCAAGCGACGTCTCGATTGATATCACTGGCGGTGATTTCGTGCTTTATACGCTAGATCAAGCCATCAATTCCGATCAAACCATTAATATCGGATCAAGCGATGACACCTCCAATGATGAGGACTTTATCATCCGTATCTTCAACAGCTTTGAAGGCATTCAGGGCGGAGATATCGACTTCTACAACGGCTATACCTACATTCAAAGCAACGACGACGGCATCAATGCTACAAGCGACACTCTCACTAGCGTCAGCATGAATTTCCATGATAATTCCACTGTTTGGGTTAATGCTGAAGGCGATGGGATTGATAGCAATGGCACTATCACGATGGATGGCGGAGATTTGTATGTCTTCGGTCCCACAAATGGAGGAGACAGCTCGCTTGACTTCGATCAGTCATTCACGCTGAGCGGCGGAAATCTGTTTGCTTTCTCTCAGCAGGGAATGATTGAGGTTCCTTCTTCTAGCGGAGTCAATATCGCAAACATAAATCTTGGCTCTTATTCGGAAGGCCAAGTTGTGACCATCGCAAGTGACACTTACGAATTCAGCGCAATCTTGCCGAAAGGCTATTCTTCAATGAACGTTATCGTCGCTGGTTCCATGCTCACAACCGGCTCCACTTACAGCGTCTACACTGGAGGCTCTTCTTCCGCTTCTTATCTCAACAACGTCCATGTCGGCGAGACGAGTCTCGTAGACGGAACGTCCGTAACGAGCTTCACTGTGTCAAGCGGAGTCAATAACGTCGGATCTTCAACCGGTGGGCAAGGTGGTCCTGGCGGAGGAGAGCAAGGCGGTGGTCCTGGTGGCCAAGGCGGTCAAGGTGGACAAGGCGGCGGCCCTCGTGGTTAGCTGAACGAAAAAAGCCCTTTCGCGATTATTGATGCAACAATATGCCTCTTAAAGGAAGAGTAATGCAAAAGGTCGATTGACTATCTTAAAAAGATAGACTTAAATATACGAGTTGCACGTTGCCTTTCCTTTAAAAGCATGCGTCAATGATTGTGAAAGGGTTAGTATGAATAAGTATCAAAGCACTTCCCGCGTTCTGGTTCTCATCTTCCAGATTTTGATTTTCGCCGCTTTTGGCGCATTCGGCTGCTATTTCGGCTTCTTCGCGGTTCCATCCTATTTGACTGCAAATCCGACTTTGGACGGTATCGTCTCGGCCGATTATGCCTACAATTTGTTCCTTGAGCTTGCCGTGATTGGTTTGAGCGAGATGACGATTGCGATTTATGGCATCGTCCAAGGCGTGAAGGGGATCCTTGAGCCAAGAAACGATAAACCGGTCGTCAAAGGATTCACGACATTTATCGTTGAAGGATATGTGGCTGCCGCTTTCTTCTTGTTTAACGCCATTTTGTTCTTCGATCTCATCAAAGGCACGAATTTGGCATTCGTCATCATCATGTCGCTTATCCTTACGATTGCTCTCATGATTGCAACCAACATCCCGATGGTTCGTCTTTATGACAACGTTGATCAAAAGCCGCTTCTTGCTTCTATGGCTCGGGGCTTCGGCGTTGTGGGTGCTTGGATCTTTGTTTTGACTTTTATGACCATTATTGGTTCCTATACCTTTATTACGGCTCATGCGGCAAAGATCAGAACTTTCCTTTATCTCGCCTCTTTCTCCGGTTTAGCGATTGCTTTGTTGCTTGGCTATGCCGGACATCTCTTATGGGTCCCAAAAAACGAGAAATCGCCGAAAATCGCTGGTTATCTATCGAGTGGTTCGATTGGCGTGGCTGGAATCCTCTTCTTGGTGAACGGCATTCTTGATTTGGCTTGGAGAGATTATAAGTGCCATTTGAATTTCAGTGGCTTAAAAGCCGGAGCGGATTACGCATATCCTGTTATGTCGATTATCATCGGATCAATCTTCATCCTCGGTGCGGTAGCCTTCGCGATCTTGAATTCCAAAGAGAGCACGAAGTCGGTTCGAAAAACCGCATAAGCAACCTAAATATTGAAAACCGCCAGACCATTGCAGGTGAGGCGGTTTTTGTTTTGGTGTTTATAGCTTATTTCAGGATTACTGTCCCGTCTTCCTTGATTTCGATTTCCTGACCCTCTTTGACTGTGTCTAGGAATTCGTCACCAAGATTGTCGATGGCGATCAGAGGAACGTTATTCCAGACGCGCGACAAGGTGATGCCGCTTGCGGCAAGCGGATCTATTTCCTTTGAAAAAAGCCAAGCCGCTGGCGATAAGCCTCGACTCGCAACCGTTTGGATTACCATTCCTCCGGTTGTCGAACCGATGGTTTGAGGCAAACACAAGGCAACCCCAGTGATGTTTTTGCCAAAGAGATCCTTGTTGTTTTGGTCGCTCACTATAACCTTTTTCGCCATGCTGTTGAGACAGGATTTCTGAAACGAGGCCAAGGTGTTAAAACCTTCATGGCTCACCATAGCCTTGCCTTTATATGTCCCACTGAATAGGACACGGCCATGAAATTCCCTCATCTTATTTGCCCTCCTTTTGACCAGTGATTATGGCTAAAGTGTCTTCGTCTTTGTAATAACGTGAGAAAGTATATGTGCGCAGTTTGTTGCTATTGGTCATAAGACGATGCTTACCGCACAACGGATTATCCGCGTACATTAGCGGACAGATATTTGAGACGTGGGCACCAGTTGCGATTAGGCGCTCGTAATACGGCGTTTTTTTGAATTCTTCCTCAACATGAGGGGAAGTGGTGAAGACGGTGTCGATGACGAGTTTGCTCTTGCCGCTTCTTTTAAGCCCATCTTCAATTTTGATTGTCCAATCAATGAGCTGCTTCTTGGTCAAATGCGGGCAGCCGATGAAGCAACGATATGCTTTCTTGTTCGGATTTTTCCACATGATCGGATAAGAGCGATAAACTCTTTCAATTTCATCGTCGTCGATTACATATTCTTTGGCAGTTTCCTTTAATAAGGATGTCCCGAGCTCTTTTGCTTCCGGCGTTATTCCATCTATATGATAGAGGCCGACCGCTCCATTGCTGGCGGTGGCGGCACCGAAATCCTTTAAATACGCAATCGTGTCTTCGTCTGGCAAATCCTTAAGATATTTATCTAGCCCGATTACGTAAGGCACCTCGGCCATTACTTTCATTCCGATAGCGGAACCTAGAATCTGTGCCTCAGGGGCTTTTGTTGTCTTAAGGACGATTTTCCAATCGGCTTTTCTGCCTTCATCCGTGATAAAGCCGAATTCAGGGGTGAGGCCTAGAATCGTCTCAAATAGCTCAATGACTCCCGAATTCCGGTTGCATCTAGCCCCTAAAACGGAATTTGCGTAGACGACGGCGCTCGATTCGGCCCAAGCGATAATATCGCCTTTCTTTGGTTCATTTCCCATCAAATAGCAGGTGCAGGAGAACGATTTATCGTCCCTCAAGCCGACTTTCTTTAATTGCTCCTCATAAGACTTTTGCTTGCCGTACATAAATTTATCGAAAACAAGTTTCTCGATAGGATTGGCCTTCACGTTTTTGTAGTCAATTGGCCTAGGATCGGCAGTGAAACCGCCTTCTGCTTTTAGCCCAGCCGCGATAAGTTCATCCATCAAAGGGTAGAGAGGCTTCAGCATCGAGATACCGAAACTGGTGACCAAATGCCCTTCTTTGTGGGTGAGCGGCGCTAATCTCTTCGCTCCAAATGTGTCTCCGTAGCGAACGATGACTTCCATCATCTTTTGGAGCGTGGTCCCTTTTTCACCATGGAGAATGCTCGTCTCTTCTTTCGTCAAAGCCATCTTTGGCTGATACATAGAGAAAGACTCCTTTCTATATTGTTGTTTGGCTCTTCCGCCTATTTGAACACATTATATTTCCTAAAAAGAGATAAAAGGTCTTAATTACCGATTAACCGGTTATTTTTTATCGATATCGCTTTGAAATAAGTTATAAGATTAAAGTACAAGCAAAAAAGAGGAATAAAAGATGGACCAAAAATACGCTCCTTTGTTCACGCCGTGGAAAATCGGCAACGTCGAAATCAAAAATCGTATCGTCATGACATCGATGGGAGGGACATCCATTTTCGGATGGATGGAGCCAAACCACTTCGATAAGGAGGCCGCGAACTTTTTGCTCACGAGAGCCAAAAACAATGTCGGTTTGATTTTGCCAGGAATCGCCCCACTCCAGAATCCGATAGGCGGAGGATGGCTGTATCAAAACAAAGGAATGTACCGCAAACTCAAGGCGTTTATGGACGAATTCCATAAGACCGGAGCCAAGATGTTTGTACAACTTACGGCTGGCTTTGGCCGTTCGATGGCCGTCACTGGGCTTATGGAAAAAATCTACTGCAACAAAGCACTCAATGTGCTCGCCAAGCCTTTTTTGAACGTTGAAAAACTATGCGCTTCCGCAAGTGAATCCCCAAATAGATGGAGCGATAAGGTGCCTTCCCGCGCCCTTAGCAAGAAAGAAATCCAGCAATTTGTGGACGCTTTCGCGAAAGTTGCAAAGCTTTGCAAAGATGCCGGGGTAGACGGAGTGGAAGTACACGCCGTTCACGAAGGCTACATGCTCGATCAATTCACGTTGAAATACGTGAACAAAAGAACGGACGAATATGGCGGGTCTTTCGAAGGAAGATACAAATTCCCGGTCGACATCGTCAAAGCCATCAAGGAAGTTTGCGGGAGCGATTTCCCGGTCTCTCTCCGTTATAGCGTCCTTAGCAAAACCAAAGGTTTCAGGGAAGGTGCTCTTCCGGGCGAAGACTACGTTGAGGTCGGTCGGGATATGGAAGAAAGCGAAAGAGCTGCCAAATACCTTCAGGATGCAGGTTACGACATGCTTAACTGCGATAACGGCACATATGATGCCTGGTACTGGGCCCATCCACCTATATATATGGAGGAGAACTGCAATCTCGCCGATGTCGAGCATATCAAGAAATTCGTTTCGATACCCGTTGTAGCGGCAGGGAGAATGAATCCGGAAGTCGGGGCGAAGGCCGTCGAAGAAGGCAAAATCGATGGTGTAGGCATTGCTCGCCAGTTCCTAGCAGATGAAGAATGGGTCAGCAAACTTATTGATGAAAAGGAAGATGAAATTCGCCCATGCATCTGCTGCCACAACGGCTGCTTCAACATGTGCCACTACAAAGGCGTGGCGAACGATCAGGATCTTTCTGATACGTCCGGCATGGCGCGCTGCGCAATCAATGCCGAGACGATGCAGACGAAAAAGCATTATATAAAGAAGACCGCCCATCCGAAGAAAATCGCCATTATCGGCGGGGGCATCGGAGGCATGGAAACGGCGCGAGTTGCCAAATTGCGCGGCCATGAGCCTATCATCTACGAAAAGAGTGACCGTTTGGGAGGCACTTTCGTAGCGGCTGGGCAAGCGTCTTTCAAAGGAAAACTTCGCGATTTAGAGAAGTGGTATGAACTTCAAATGAAGGACCTTGGCATCGAAATCCATCTAAACGAAGAAGTGAATGATTTAAGCAAAATCAAAGCCGATGAGTACGTAATCGCAACTGGCTCAAAAGCCCACAAATTGCCCATACCTGGCATTGAATATAGCGTTGAAGCTATCGAATTTTTGACTGGTGCGGCGGTTGGGAAGAAAGTTGTTGTTGTCGGTGGCGGATTGACGGGCTCAGAAATCGCCTATGAGCTTTATTTGGACGGAAAAGAGCCAACGATCGTCGAAATGAAAGACGACCTTATCGCCCAAAAAGGAATTTGCTTAGCAAACTCCTCGTATCTGCGTGAATTTTTCGCCTTGCATAAAGTCCCGGTTTATCTCGAAACTACCGTCAAAGAGATTCAAAAAGACAAAGTCATTGTCAAAGGGAAAGAGGGGACAATCAAAGAGATTCCGACCGATTCCGTCATTATGTCGACAGGCTATATTCCAACGCCTTTGGTGAGTAAGGGCAAACACGTTCACCTGGTAGGTGATTGCTTAGGAATAGGAAATTTGAGAACCGTTATTTGGCGCGCCTATGAAGTGGCGATGAAATTATAAAATCCATGGCAAAAGTGGCCTAAAAAGATCAAAAAGCACCTCGTTGAGGTGCTTTTTCAACTCGTTTTATTCTTCTTTCATGGAAGGAAAGGAAGAATATTTTTGATGATTATGACTTCATCGTATAGGTCATAGACTTCTTTGGAAGGCTCTTCAAATTCTTTTCTTAAGGAAGCCATGGCGTAATCAGGAACAACGCGCTCGCCTACCCGAAGTTTGTTCTGTCTTTTGCAATCCTCGTAGGGGATATCGAATATCACCAAAATGTGGCGGTCGTATTGCGGGGTGTTTTCATTATAAAAAATGCGGTATTTATTTTGCAGATTTGTCGCATCGGCGATCGCTACGACGTCTTTGCCTTTGGAAGCGATTCCTTGCAGCCTTTCTAAATATGTTTCCCACAATTCCTTTTCGTGATTGAAATTGGTGGCGCTGCCATAGAGTTCCTCACGAAGGTCATCGCTAGAAACAATGTAGGTCTCTGGATGCTCGGCTTGGTAGCGTCTGGCCCAGGTGCTTTTTCCGCTTCCTGGAATTGCGGATAGGACGATGCAAGTTTTCATACGAGGAGATTCTATGCTTTTTCCTTTTTGAGAAACACAAGAAATCCTTAATTTTGAAGTTTCCGAAAAGAGGATCTAGAAAGAAGAGGCAATCACGCTGGCAAAGAAAAAGAGAAAAGCGTAGAGTATGCCTTGCACATTTTGAAAGCTGTTCGTTCCGCAGTAACCAGCTATAAAAAACAAGGAGGTCCATTATGACCAAAAAGAACGCTACTCGAATCATAGCCGCAAACGGTATCGTTGCGGCTCTTTATTTTGCTCTGACCATGACTTCCTACCCAATAGCCTTTGGCAGCATCAATTTCCGTATCAGCGAAATATTGGTGCTGCTTTGCTTCTGGCGGCCTGATTTTATCGTCGGCATAACAATCGGCTGTTTTTTGAGCAACCTCCTTTCGACTCTGGGCGCTTGGGATATGCTTTTTGGGACGCTTGCTACTCTCTTGTCATGCGTTTTGGTTGCAATCTCCCCGAAACTACTTATCAGCCTTGTTTGGCCCATTGCCATCAACGCTTTTGCCGTAGGATTTGAATTATGGTGGCTGACCGGTGCCAGTTTCTGGCCCATGGTGGGCTGGGTTGGCATTGGTGAAGGAACGGTCATCCTCGTCGCCTACATTTTGTGGATGCTCTTATGGCGGAATAAGGGATTCATGAAAATCCTTGAGCCAAGAAGAAAAAGCGAAGTCTCGTGGTGAGGCTATGAGTAAGCCTTTGCTTCGTCTATAATTCGATATTAGGTGAACGCATGGAAAAGAAATTTTATTTAGAAATCAAACACGTCGATAAATACACAGGCGCAAGATATGGAATTCTCCATACTTGGCACGGGGATGTCGAGGTGCCGATGTTCATGCCAGTCGGAACTTTGGCAACCGTAAAATGCTTGTCCCCAGAAGAAGTGAGGGATTGCGGATCCGGCGTCATATTGGCCAATACATATCATCTTCACCTTAGGCCTGGAGAAGAGATCGTGAAGCAAGCCGGAGGGCTCCATTCGTTTATGAATTATAACGGCCCAATTCTTACCGACAGCGGCGGTTTCCAAGTTTTCTCTTTGGCTAAGTCCAGACAAATATCCGAAGAAGGAGTGAGGTTTCGCAACGATTTCAATGGAAACGAGGAACTGTTTTCTCCAGAGAAAGCTATCGCCATTGAAGAGAGTTTAGGGGCCGACATCATCATGTCTTTCGATGAATGTATCCCTTATCCGGCCGATTATGAATACGTCAAAAAGAGCACCGAAAGGACCCTTAGGTGGGCTAAACGCGGACTTGATGCCCATAAGCGACAAGATCAGGCGCTGTTTGGCATCGTTCAAGGCGGAGCCTATAAAGACTTAAGAGAATATGCTGCCAAAGAACTTGCCAAGATGGATTTCCCCGGTTATTCGATCGGAGGTACTTCGATTGGCGAGCCGAAAGACGTTTGCTTCCAGATGGTAGAGGATGCGATTAGATATCTCCCTCCCGAAAAACCCCGATATTTGATGGGCGTTGGTTCGCTCGATTATATCTTGGGCGGGATAGAGTTAGGTGTTGATATGTGCGATTGCGTCTTGCCGACGAGAATCGCTAGACACGGCACTCTCATGACTAGCCAAGGGCGCGTCAATATCAAAGGCAGTCAATATAAAGACGATTTCTCTCCGCTGGACCCCGAATGCGATTGCTATACTTGCCGCCACTACTCGAAAGCCTATTTGCATCACCTCCAAATGTGCAACGAGGAATTCGGAAAACGCCTTAATAGCATCCATAACATCCGCTTTCTCATAAAAATCGTGGAAGGGGCAAGAGAGGCGATCAAAGAAGACCGCTTTAAAGAATATAAGGAAGAGATTCTCCGAAAATACGGCGATGAAAGAGGGTTCTAGACAACTCTCTTTTCTTTTTTGTCGAAAAACGCAATTTCTTTTTGTAAAAGCGAAGAAAACCTTCTAGAGATGGATGAAGAAAGAAATTCTTTCAAAAAAAGAAGGAGCAGACAATGCCAGTAACCGAAATCAAGGCTTTGCTTTACGCAACCGAAAGAAATGGGGAACCCATCTACCGCATCCACATCCCCTCTTTGCTAAAAGACGATGCAACTATGCCTAATAAGGGAATTTGGGAAATCGATAAAAGCGCAACCGCCTGATTAAGTTTGCTTTTCTTTGAAAAAGGGCACCGCTATAATCGAGTGGTGACAAGGAAAGGCAAAGAAAATCATGATTAAATTAGTCTTAATCAGACACGGGCAGAGTGAGTGGAACCTCAAGAATCTTTTCACTGGTTGGACCGATGTCGAATTATCTGAGAATGGCGTTAAGGAAGCGCATGAGGCAGGCAAACTCCTCAAAGAAAAGGGATACACTTTCGACGTCGCGTTCTCTTCGACTTTGAAGCGTGCTAATCACACGATGGATTTCGTTTTGGAAGAGATGGGCGAAACCGATCTTCCAAAATTCTATTCCTGGCGTCTTAACGAACGCCATTATGGCGCTCTTCAAGGACTCAACAAAGCTGAATCAGCTCAAAAATGGGGCGATGAGCAAGTTCACATTTGGCGCAGAAGCGCCGATGTTCCGCCTCTTGCCCTCACCAAAGACGATGAAAGATGGCCAGGCAATCAAGCAAAATACCAAGATCTCATCAAAAAAGGCGAGATGACGATTGATGATTGCCCTCTTACCGAATGCTTGATCGATACCGCCAAACGCGTAAAGCCTTATTTCGACACGAAAATAGCCCCCGAGATCAAGGCTGGAAAAAAGGTGCTTATCGCAGCGCACGGCAATTCGCTTCGCGCAATCGTCATGATGCTTGAGCATCTCACTCCTGAGCAAATCATTTCCGTCGAGATACCGACTGGCAAACCGCTCGTTTACGAGCTTGACGAGAAAGACCTTAGTGTTTTGAACAAATACTATCTGTAAGCTAATGGATAAAAACGCCCCTCTGCGGGGCTTTTTTCTTTATAATGTTGCCACGAGGTTTATCTATGAAGGCATATGTCACTGGCGCTCTTGGAATGGTTGGAAGCCATCTTGTGGAATTACTCAGAAAGCGTGGATATGAAGTGAACGGGAGCTATTATCATCCAACTGTTGATTTTGATGACGTGGACAAAGAAGGGATAAACCTGTTTGAACTCGATATCCGCGATCACGCAAAAATGAATGAATTCATCGAGCGTTATCTGCCTGACGAGATTTATCATTTGGCCGCCCAGAGCTACCCAGTCGTCAGCTGGAAAGACCCATATTACACAATGGATGTGAACGTTAATGGAACTGTGGGCTTATTCGAGGCCATAAAAGAAGCGAAAACGCTTCATCCTGGCTACGATCCCAAAGTGGTGGTGATTTCTTCTAGCGCCATCTACGGCGAAGCGTTACTGGATTATGACGTCGATCACCTTCCAGACGAGAGTTGCGACTTAAAGCCTCTTCACCCATATGGCGTTAGCAAGGTGGCGGAAGACCTTCTGTGCTTTCAGTATTTCAAGAATTTTGGCATAAAAGCCGTAAGAGTGCGCCTTTTCAATTGCACGGGGCCAAGGAAAAGAGGGGATATCACCTCTGATTTCACGCGTAGAGCGGTTGAGCTCGAACGCAATGGCGACACGCATTTGGTGGTTGGCAATTTGACTGCGCTTCGCGCCATCCTCGATGTAAGGGACTTGTGCGAAGGACTCGTTTTGCTTGCCAAAAAAGGGGAAGCAGGAGAAGCCTACAACATTTGCTCTTCGCATATCTTCCGCATGGATCGTGTCGTCGAGTGTATAGAGAAAGTGATGGGAATCAAATTCACGCTCGTGAAGGATGAATCGCTTTTGCGTCCAGCCGATGAAAGGCTTTATGCCGGCAATTGCGACAAAATCAAAAAACTCGGCTGGGTTGAGAGATATCAATACATCGATACCGTCAAAGACATGATCGATTATTGGAGAAACAAAAAGACGCTCGCTTAAAAATCAGTTTTCCAAAGCCCGTGCAGATTGCAGTAGGCGTAAACGGTTCCGTGTTCATGGTCCGGGAAAAAAGTGACAGGCTCATCTCCTGGCTTCAAGTGTTTTACGATCGTCGCCCCGCACGGCCCTTGGAAAACGAGGAAGTCGATATAGTGGTTCTCTTCCATTGGATGAGGAACGGTCCCTATTTTAACGAACAATTTCCCATTTTTGTGTTCGATTACCGGAACATGTTTTTCTTTGGAAGCGTCGACGGTATTGGCTTTTAATTCCGTCATGGTGCTTCCGCAGCAAGATGGGGTGCAGCATCCTTCTTTTACGCTTAGCACGACATTACCGCATTTTTCGCATTTTAATAGTTTGATTGACATAGAAATGCCTCCGTTTGTTTTATCTTTGCATAGCAGCTCTTTTAAAGCAAAAGAGATGCTTCAGAAAGGATGGTCGAAATGGATGAGAAAAGAATAATGATGGGTTTCATCGTTCATTGCTGCATTCAAGGC
>CAVHTL010000009.1:0-5815 GCA_963638955.1 bacterium | reverse complement strand
ATTCAAGGCATCCAATATATCGCTTTCGGTCAATTTCTCGTCAAAAGGAGTCACGATATCGAAAATCACATTGGTGTTTTTCTCTCCTTTGACGATACGAAAATCGTGAATTCCGATATTTGCGTCGAGACGTAATAAAACGTCTTTCACTTTCGTTTTAATTTCGTCCGTCAGCGGATCCCCGACCGCGATTGGGTCCATATGGATGGTGATTTCGCAATGGAATTTGCGTCTAATTTCCTCTTCGATTTCGTCAATGAGCTCGTGAGCGGTCACGATATCCATCTTTTGATCGATTTCAGCGTGCAGCGAGACAAAATATTTAGTGGGTCCATAACTGTGGCACAAAACATCATGAACGCCTTTGATTGAAGAATGAGATAAAACATCATCGACGACTTCTTTTTGGATGGTCGCGTTGTTGCCTTCTCCGATAAGTGGATCCGAGGACTCTTTCATCATCTTGACGGCGCTATAAAAGACGAAAACGCTGATGAGAAGGCCCATATATCCATCCAAGAAATTCCATTTCAAAGTAAGGGACAAAATGCCTGATAACATGATTAAAAACGTGCCAATGGCATCGGTCAGCGAATCAAGTGAAGTTGCTTTGAGGGCACTTGAGGATATCGCTTTCCCCATTCCGTAATTGAAATATCCCTGTATTCCTTTTATTAAAACAGAAATCCCGAGAATGATGACTGTTATCAGATCGTATTGTACGGTTTCTTTATCTATCACTTTTGAAAGAGAATCGCGAAAGAGAGACAAAGAAAGCACCATGACGATTGCGCTGACGATAAGTCCGGCGATATATTCGATGCGCTCATGCCCGAACGGATGTTCCTTGTCGGCTGGTTTCGAGGCAATCTTGAACCCAACGAGCGTCACTATTGAGCTCGCCATATCACCAAGGTTATTGATAGCATCGCCGATTAAAGCCATCGGAAGCACCGATAATAGTTTTGCTTGAGGATTCTCGTTCACGATATTGGCAGCCAAAATAAAGGCTACCGCGAGTTTCATAGCGACGAGGATCAAATTGGATATTATCCCAAAAACGGCAGCAAGTAACCCGTGCTTGGAGCGGACGGCTTCGTCATTGACGTTTTGATAATCTTTGATGAACAGTTTCCGTAAAAGCGTGACCATAAGTAATAGTGTAGTCGCCTATCTTCGACTTAGTAAACGCTAATCTGGAGGTAAAGAAAGGTGTTTTGCATATCTCCTAGTAATAAAAACTAAATGTGCTTGTAATGCAAAACACAACCGCATATATTATTGGCATGAAACCAAGTGAGACGATGCTTCCAAATTACACCAGAAGCCAAGAACGATGGAACTGCATCACCCATATAGGAGCGACGATATTTTCATTAGTTGGCGGCATTTTTCTTTTGATTAACGCCATTAATAGCAAAGATGCCTTTAAAATCGCCTCCTCGTTTATTTTCGTCGCTTCTTTATTGATTCTTTATTCAGGAAGCGCCCTCTACCACGGTTGGAAACCTTCTAGAACCAAAAGGATATTGCGTGTGTGCGATCACAATAACGTCTTCATCCTCATCATGGGAACTTATGCCCCGTATTGCCTAGTCGGCATTAGGCCTTATAGCGCACCATGGTGCTACAGCATTTACGGCGTAGTCCTTATGTTAGGGATAATTGGCATTGTTCTCAATTTCATCGATTTGGAGAAATTTAAAGTGCTCACGATGATCGATTACATTCTCATGGGTTGGACAATCGTCATCTCTTTCGTGCCGCTTATAAGAGCTACGGGCCTTCCTTGCTCTATGCTTTTGCTCACGGGCGGCATCTTCTATACGATTGGTGCTTGTTTATATGGGTTAGGAGCCAAAAAGAGCCAGTGGTGGCACGTCGTCTTCCACGTTTTTTGCCTCTTGGGCACCGCTCCGATGTTCTTCTCTATTTATTTCTATCTCATTTAGCGATCTTCCATCGCTTTCTTTTTTCCTTTGAGGGCAAGAATGGATTACAATCTTGCTCGTGAAAGGAGAGAGAAATGCCGAAGAGTAAAGATAACCCCCTCCTTTTGGAGAACAGAAGAGCTCATTACGAATATTTTTTGAGCGATTTCATGGTGGCTGGTCTTGTACTCACGGGGACTGAGATTAAATCGCTCCGTCATCATGACGCTGGCATTAACGACGCCTATGTATTCGTGAAAGGCGGCGAAGCTTTTTTGGCCAATATGCACATTGCTTCCTATAAAGAGGGCAATATCTTCAACGTTGATCACCTTCGTGACCGGAAGCTGCTGCTTAATAAAAAAGAAATAAACAAGCTCGCAGGCAATCTCAAAACGGGCGGATACACCTGCGTCCCAACCAAAGTGTTTCTCTCCAGAGGCTATGCGAAAGTCGAAATCGCTTTGGCAAAAGGCAAGAAACTGCACGATAAACGAGACGCGTTAAAGCAGAAAGACATCGCCAAAAAAGCCCGCGAAGCGCGAAAAGGCAATTACGAGGACTGATTATGAATTATGAAGAAACGCTTAATGAGCTTAAAGAATGCGACATGACGATGAAACGTTATGAGAGGGATGATTGGGACAATTTCCTTAAAATGACGGGCTTTGTCATATCGTTCCCCTTTATTCACATCGCCGGAAGCAATGGCAAAGGGTCGACTGCCAATTATCTGTTCAATATATACCGCGCGAAAGGCTATAAAGTCGCTCTCTTCAGCAAACCGTTCGTCCATAAAGTCAATGAGATGATTCGCGTGAATGAGGAAGAAATATCCGATGGGGATTTCGCGCGCCTTTATTCGTCCTATAAAAAAGATTTCGACAAATATTCGCTCTCCTCTTTTGAACGCGAGACATTTGTGGCTTTTTCCTATTTCAATGAACAGAAACCTGATATCGCGATTATTGAATGCGGAATGGGCGGGGCAACCGACAGCACGAACATCCTTTCAGCGAAGCCGCTTTTATCGATAATCACCACCATAAGCCTCGAACACACCTCTTTTTTAGGGGTGAGTTTGTCGGAGATTGCCGAGAATAAGGCCGGCATCATCAAAAACGATTGCCCTGTTTTGATCGGCAAATTGCCAGAGGAGGCCACGAAGAAGATAAGGGAAATAGCCAAAATGCGCGAAGCCCCGTTCTTTAACGTTGACGATTATCATTTCGATCATTATGAATCCCCTTATTTCCATTTCACCTACCGTCCGTATAACGATTTGACGCTTTTGACGGCCGCTTCCTATCAACTCATGAACGCCTCTCTTGCCTTAGAAGCCACGAAAATATTGTCGAATAGTTTCCCAATCGATGAATTTGCCGTCCGAAAAGGCTTGTTGGTTGAACCATTGCCATGTCGTTACGAAAGGCATCGCAACATCATAATCGACGGCGCCCACAATCCTGAGGCCATAAAAGCGCTTATGAATACTGTTGAGCGATCCGGATTAAGCGGGAAGACCCATGTGGTGTTCGCTTCCTTCCGCGATAAGAATATCGCTGCTGAATTTCCGATTATCGCCAATTCCTCGAGAGATATCACTTTGACGACTTTCCCAAACGAAAGAGCGAGAGATGAAATGGATTATTTCCTTTTCTCCGAGGACCATCATTACAATCCCGATTATCGAGCGGCGATAAATAACCTAATTGCCCTATACCCCGATGACTATATTCTCGTTACTGGCAGTTTGGCTTTTGCCTATTTAGTGAGGGACTATGTCGTTGATGTTCTTAAGCTATGAATAAGTCCCTCTCTTCAACACAAAAAATAACCATGAGCGCGATGCTTTTGGTCTTAGATGTATTGGCTACCCACATCATCAGGACGCCAATGATCGGCAGCCTTCCCTTTTTGCGTCTCTCTTTAGGCCCAGCCCTTGTAATTTACGCCTCTTTATTGCTTGGCCCTTTTTATGGCGCGATTGTTGGAGGGGCTGGCGATTTGCTCGGTATTTTCATTTTCACCGGCATCGAAGGGGAAATTAATTATTTGATCACCATTGTTTATTCTCTTCTCGGCATCCTCCCTTACTGCGTTGAGAAAATCACTCACAAAATGAGAAAATCCCTGCAAAAGCCATATATTGTTTTCACTTTGATGTTTCTTGTTTTGATTTTGCTAGCGTGTCTATTCTACGCATTTCCATCCACAAAAGCGTATTTCGCGGACGGTTTTGGCAGTTTGACTTCTTGGATTGAGCCACTCATTTTAGCTTTGACTGGATTGTTTGATCTCGTTGCATGCTTTGGCCTCTTTTTCACGAACAGGTTTTTTAAAAAGAACGAAAACGAGTTCGAATCTTTGCCTTCGCCTTATGAAATGGCGTTGATCGCCTTTGTTTGCGAGATGACTCTTATGGTTACATTGAAACCCTTAGCCTTCTATCTGTTCTATAACTTTCTTTCGAGCAATAGCTTCTCGATATCTTACGGCGTCTTGTTGTCCACGATGTTCGTCTTCGGTGGGCTCAATGTCGTGATTAACACTTTCCTTGTTTATTGGCTCTTGGTTTTTAGCAAAAAGTATCTAATAAAGGAAGTACGTTGAAGTATGGAAAACGAAGATAAAAATAACGAAACGGTTGATGAGGAAGAAGAAGGAAAAAACAAGAATTGGGGCTATTTTATCTTTGTTTCTGTCCTTCTAGTCTTGGCTATTGTTTGCATTATCGTGATAAAAACTGTCCCAATCGATTAATTTACGATAAAACGCTTTATTTTAAGTCTTTTTCAAGATATGGTTTCTCTAGTGGGGGAGCAAGGAGCTAACCATGACGAAAATCGAACGGGCGGATGGTTCTTTCGTCGATTGTGACGAAAAAGAACGCACACTTTCCTATTATCGGTATCATGTCCGGTTCACTGACTCCGAATGGGCCGTTTTGAAGATGCTTTACGAGAAGAGGGGAACCGTCGTCCCTAGGGAAGAGCTTCTCAAACTTCTTTGGGGGGATGAGCTTGGCGAATACGAACCCACGAGGACAATAGACGTCCACGTTTCGCGGATAAGGAAAAAAATCGGATACATTAAAGGTGCGCGCATCGAGAAGGTGTACGGGCAAGGCTACAAATTAGTGATGCTCAAACGTTTCTAATTCTCTTTTGGATTCCCTTAGATTGTTTTTGACTTTGGCCATGAAGTTTTTTGCTTTCTTTTGGACAGTGTATAAAGGCCGCCCTTGAGCGAAGGTGAAGAGGAAGGGACAATTATTGGCAAGAGGAGGAGCGGACATGAAACCATATTCCAGAGAAGCGTTTCTTGAACCAATGGATGATCACAAAGTTAGTTACGAAGACTATCTCACTGCTTATATGTTCGCTCTTGCAAGCGATGACGAAGATTTTCGCGAAGCGATGGAATGCTTCGATGCGGATTTGAATTAGCTCTCTAGCCTATATAACCAAGCCAATAGACCCTTTTGTTTGCGTGGCGCTTTGTCTTTTTTGCAAGCAGATCGCGTTTATCGACTTCGCCCGTTTTAGGCGCCTTGATTGCTTTGTTAGCAAAACATTTTGCAGATTATCACGTTTTTTAACTTAGAAAAGCGCAAATGTGCGATACTTCTACTTGCTTATGGACAACAGGTTTTTCAGATCGAACGTAGTTTATCAAATTTATCCGCGCAGTTTTTGCGATTCGAATGGCGATGGAATCGGCGATATCGGAGGCATTATCTCCAAACTTGATTATTTGGAGGATCTAGGCGTCGGCATTATTTGGCTTTCGCCTGTTTATAAAAGCCCGAACGCCGATTTTGGCTACGATATCAGCGACTATTACCAAATAAACCCGGAATATGGCACATTGGCTGATATGGA
>CAVHTL010000008.1:0-26126 GCA_963638955.1 bacterium | reverse complement strand
GCGAGCATAGAGCCCGTCAAGGAATACATGAACTACGACGGCGGGGCCCTCAAAGGGAAAATCCTCGACATGATTGCCGGAGGGGAGGCCGAGGTTGATGTCGAATCCTTCGGAAACGACCTGACCATGGTCGAGAGCTCAGACGCCGCCCTCACCGTGCTCATTCACCTCGGCTACCTTGCCTACGACGATGCGAGCAAAAGATGCCGCGTCCCGAACAAGGAGATCGCCGAGGAGCTCGTCCGCGCCATCAACAAGCTAGATTGGAAAGAGATGTCCAATCCCATAAGCGATTCGAAAAAGCTCCTCGAGAAGACCCTCGCCGGCGATACGGATTATATCGACGTGGCCTTCGACAGGAACCACGCGGAGCTGACGACGATCATGAACAAGAACCAAGAGAGCGTGCTCTCCGTCATAACGAACATCTCCTATTACCACGCGAGGGATTCCTACACCATCCTTTGGGAGCCGAGTTGCCCGACTGGGAGGGCGGACGCGGTGTTCGTCCCGAAGAAACCGGGCTATATCCCCATCGTCATAGAGCTCAAGGCCGACAAGGCGCCTGAGGAGGCCATCGAGCAGATAAAATCGAGGGACTATGCATCGATGCTAAACGGATACCATGGCAAAGTCATGCTCCTCGGCATCGCGTATGATTCGAAGAGCCTGAAACATCATTCTAAGATAGAGTGCGTCGAGATCTGATTACCTTTATCGTTTAGCCGCCCTCATTCTATGGGCGGCTTTCTTTATAAAGATGCTTCTTTCACATTCTCTTTGAGAGAAACGCCTTTCGTCTCTTTGACGAAAATGAAAAGAATAAGCAAAGAGATAATCATCGCTGGGAGAGTGAGGCAAAGATAGGATAAAGAGATGTAGCTTGTGGAGAAAAGGCGCGGAATGATAGTCGAGAAAAGCTGCGATAGTATCATCCCTCCACCAAAGAAAAGGCTCCAGCTAGCCATGATGGATGAGCGGAGATTGGTTGGCGAGGATTCGCTTGCCAATAAGGAAAGAAGATCGCCATTCCCCCAGTCGGCTCCGAGTATGAGTCCCAAAATGAGCCCAAGAGCGTAACTTGGCCAACCGTGATATAGCCCGAGGCAAAGGAACAAATAGGAAAGGAAGCAGATGGCGCAAAGGAGAATCGAGGTCTTCTTTCGCCCGAAACGGTCGCTGAATAAGCCGTATGTGGCGCTCAGTAGGGCGCAGGAGAAAGGAAAAAAGAAAGCCACTTCGGTGCTCATTTCCGCGCTTAATCCGCCTTTGCCGAGAAACCCATACGTCAAAACCGTCGCGTAGCCGTTGCAGGGAGAATAAATGAGCTCGACGAAGAAAGTCGAAAGGCAAATGAAGAAAAGCTGTTTCGAATGGAAGGTGTATTTAAGCGCGGCAAATAGGCCGCCTTGTTTCTTTTCCGCCCTTTTCTCGTTCCTCTCTCTTTCTTCATCGCTCTCCTTTAGATAAGCGATCCTCGAAGAAAGGAAGACATCGCTTTCTTTTGCGAAAAACAAAGCCAAGAAGGAGACGAAGAAAGTGAAGACGGCAAGGGAGAGAAATATCCATTTATAGGACTGGTAATCATCGTTATGCAGGAAAATCTTTCTCAAAAGGGCGATGAGAAGCAGCCCAAGCTCCGCGAAGCCTTTGACGAGCGAATAGATACTGTTTCTCCTCTTGCTCGGGGCGATTTCGAATAGATATACGATCTGCTGATCCGGCGTGACGAAAAAGCGGAGCAGGAAGAAGCTTATGGCGTAGCTATAGATATTGGAGGAAAGAAAGAAAAGAAGGCTTGATATCCCCATCCCGAAAGTGTTTAGAAAAAGAAACATCTTTCTCCCGTATCTATCCGCTAACGGGCGATATAACAGCGAGAAAAGGAGCATGAAATTGCCAAGAAGAGAGATGAGGGATATGTCACTGAGCCCGCGTCTAACGATCGCTGATAAAGCCAAATCATCGCTCCCTCCGTATACCGCCCCATAAGCCTCAGAAAAGCTATAGCCATCGCTTTGAGCAGCCGGCCAGACGTTGATTGCGAGATTTATCTCCGAAAGGAGGTTATTCGGGAGATTGGTGCTTATTTCGTCAACGATATAGATGAGCGAGAGGATGAGGAGCATATAGAAGAGATAGAAATGGCTCTTCTTTTGGCCTTGTTTCCTCTCCAGTCTAGCGAGTTCCCTTGCTTCTTTCTCTTTGTTTCTCATGCGTTTCATGTTCTTCACTGTCTCAGCATATGCATCGGTTCATCTAGCAAAGCTACCACCAATGAATTATGTGTATGAACGAGCCCTCCATCCAACCGCCCCCCGGGGGGCGGCGCGGCCGGGCTTGAATTCGATGAAGTAGCTTCCTATCCTAGATTTGTTCAGAAAAAAGGAGAAAGCTACATGGACAATTTTAACGAAGAAAACGCAAAGAGCATAGCCTTTGCTTCCGAATTCCTCAACCAAGCATCCGGAGAAGGCGGTGAATGAAGAGATGGAGCCTAAGATGTTAAAGATGTCTCAGAGGCCTTCGCCGGTTCCGTATACAAAATTCTTCGATGGCCTCTTCTATTTCTCATACTCTTTCATGCTTTTTTATCATTTGAAAACCCCGGATGCATTATTACTCCGGGGCTTTCATTTGTTTTTTTCTAACGGTAGGTTGTGGATTCGATCAAAAGCATCGTCTCTCCGCTTGAAGAAGATGTATAGACGTAATAAGCCATCTTGAGGTAGAGGAAGTCGTTCCGGAGCCAGCATTCAAGGGTTTCGATGTCTTTCCCCTCTATCGAAGAAGACGAATAATCATCATCCTTCACGTAGTTTTTCCATGAATAAGCGGTATATCCATCAATGATCAGTTTCTCATTGACGAATTCTTTCGCTTCTTCCTTGCTCACACTTCCCCCCAAAGAAAGAGTGAGCCTGACTCCATAGGTTTTCCCGCCGACTGAAACGATATCCTCGGTCTGGAAATCATTATAGGAAGAGGCGCGAAGAGCCTCCTCCACCTTTTCCATCATCGTTTTGTAGTTCTCGCCTTTCACGACTTTCACCTCAGTAGTCGCAACATGCCTCACCCCGTCTTTGTCTAGGCAGCTCGCGCTTATCGTGACGCTCTCACCGATAGTTGCGCCCGTTTTGCAGATCGCTTTCCCCGCTGGAGTGACGTTGATTTTAGAGGGATCGCTAGAAGAATAGGTGACTTCATAAGGGAGCATCTTCACTTTCAAAGCGAGATTGACGTTACTCCCCTCCCCCACTTCATATAACTCTTTTTCAAAGGCAAAGACTGGCGTATGGCTCTCACCGCTCCCTTTTAGGAAGCTGATGCTTGTAGCGACATTATCGCTAGAAACGCTTCCTGAATAGCTCACCTTGACGGCGAGTTTCCCGCTTGCGTCTTCATAGACGCTTCCCCCTGTATCATCCATCGCGAAGTAGCAAGCCTCGTAAAGGGCCTCTTTGTATCCGCTCCACACTTTGTAAGAGGTGATGAAGTCGGATTGTTCGCTCCTTTTCTCATCGTAAAATGAGAAGATCACGCCGACTGGGCAGCGGAAATCGGCGTAATCGGAGGCCAAGGAGGCGATATCCTCTTCGCTTAACGTTGACCCGTACTCGCTTTTGAAAGCCTCGTAATAATAATCGTAGGCCTCTTTGTGGTCGCTTTCGGTATTGACGATGTATTTGCTCTTGTTCGGGAGATTGAGCGAAGACAAGTCGAGAGCGGGGACACTCACCCCTTCAATCCCCAAACTGTTTTTGAGATTCAGCGCGATATCGCTCTCCTCCCAGGAAGAGAAAAAGGTGCTTCTCTCTTCCGAAAGAGAGAAATAGATGAGGAACCCTTCCGGGTCTTCCTCGCTTTCTCCAAGGAAAGAGGCGTCAACGGATAGCTTCTCGTTCCAGCAATAAAGCGGATCGTAGATCTTATCGAAATAGGACTCGTAATCGAAAGTCGAGGAATAGTCGTAGCTATAGATGTAGGTCGTCCCGTTTTTGCTATAAGTCGTATAGCTCCCGCCTTCTTCGATTTCAAAGAAAGGGATATCATTCCCGCTTTTCTCGATGGCATCTTTCGTTAATGCAGTTGGCCACTCTGAATATGTGGTTACTTTCGGGGTATAATAGACATAGACATTGTTGCCGTTGAAATAATCGATCACGACATCGATCCGGGCGCCCGAATCGCATTTTTTGTAAAGATAGTAATCGCCTGATGAATAGCTTCTAGTGGCATTGAGCGAGAAGCCGTTCTCGCGAAGGGTATCGCAATATTCTCTCGACAAATCATAGGCATAATAATCATAGGCGTAAAGGGAATTCAAAGAGGAGGCGTAAAGGCCGTAATCGCTCCCCAAAGCGATATAAGGGAGCAGATTGTCTTCGATGACGTAAGAGATAACGGATAGATCATCAATGCTCCAAGCGCTTTCTTCGCGTCTATCCCCCACGTAGCTATTGCGGCACACCAAGCAGTTATAGGAGCTTTCCTCGTCTTCACCTTCGATGTAGTAATAGGTGATGTCATAGCCTTTCCCGTCGTCTATCTTCGTGAGCTCGACGTAATCGGTGCCGCTTTTGCTTTGCACCTTCTCTTTCGAGTATGAGCTGATCGTATTCCATCCCGCTTCTTCCAAAAGCAGATAGTAATCTTTCATTGAGAAAGATGAAGCGAGGTTCGTGATTGCAAGATAATCCCCCTCATTATCGGATAGCTCCTCGACTTTGACTTCCCCTTGAAGCATAGAAGGATAAGGCAAAAGGGAGCCGCAATATCGCTCAATCTTCGCTTTGTCATCTTCCTTCCATAAATCGAGATTCGCATCGCTCGTAGAGGAGGACGAACCGCTGCTGCTATTAGCATCCTCATTAGAGGAGCAGCCGCAGATCAAACTCGCTCCCAGTATCGTCATCAATAATAATGCCCGTTTCTTCATAATGCCCTTCCCTCATTCTTTTCACCTTAACGAACAAAGAGCAAACCGGAGGAATGCCGGTTTGCTCTATTGCTAAACAAACAATATCGTTATTAGAAATTCGAATCCATCACGAACGTGTAATCTTCGTAATCTTCTCCAGTCGTCGTAATAGTGATAGTCGAGAAATCGCTGGCTACTTCAGCGGTCGCGGTTGATTCAGTGAAGAGGTTATCCCAACCATTATCAACGTCATCTTCATTCTTGGTCAAAGTAATGCTGTAACCTTCGCCAGAATCACTCTCCTCAATAACCCAGGTGCAAGTGAAAGCATCGCTGTACTCGCCATCGTCATCCTCGTCATCAGATATAGAGCCAGTTGCGGTGTGATCGTCTTTGTCAAAAGTGATTTCCAAATCGACACCAGCATCTTCTCCATCGGAATCTTCGCCAGAACCAGACCATTTTTTGGAGATTTCAGCTTCAGGATCGATCACAACATTCAATCTTTCGAAATCATCAACGGATTTAAGCTTGAGCCAAATGCCATCGTAATTATCGATGAACATCCAATTGATGCCGGATTCGGCGTCTTCGTCAGTTTGAGTAACAACGCCTTGTTCGCCTGATACGTGAGTGAATTTGAAATCGGCTTTGCCGAAAACTGAATCTTCCAATTCATAGGAGACGGTTTCCGTTTTTACCGTAGTCTCTTCATCGCCATCGGCGTTCATCGATGTTTTCGTTGCCGTAACAACCGCCGTTCCCGTTGTGTCAGCCGCATCTGTGTCTGGAGTGAAGGCAAATTCGTAATTAGTGTCATTATACCAATCGGAGTAAGTGTATTCCTTGCTCAAAATATCGGTGCCGACGTCAATATCGCTTGCGGTGATCCTGATAAGTTTATTAATCGATGGGTCGACTTTGCTATAAAAAGTAACAAGGAATACTTGAGCGGCTTTCGGGGTGAAGACATAAGCCTTTCTGGAATTCTCATAGTCATATTCATCCACTATTAAGCCTTCTTCAATCGAATAGAGACTTTCATCAGCTTTGAATCCGTAAAGATTTTTGACTTCGTAGGTGACTTCCTGGCTTACGCCCCAAAGGCCTTCAACCACTGGCTCTAAATAGTAAGGAGAATTGACGTAAGCGTTCACAAACCCAGTTTTCTCGTCTATTGCTGAAGGGTAATTATAGCCAATATAGCTCTTGTAGCAATAGACTTTCATGCCGGTCGGCATGATTTCGTTGACCTTGATTGTGAAAGTTACTTCGCACTTTTTCGTCGAAACCTTGACCGAATAGGTTCCGGCTTTTTTGCATTCAATGTCGTAGTGGTCATTATCGCCGTTATAGCCTTTAATGTATTCCCCTAGCAATGAATCGCTATCACCACCACTCACGATGGAGAGAGTAAAAGGATCTAAGCTGTTCTTGCCAGTATCTGGTGATGAATGAATTTCTAGCATCAATGTGTCTTTGGTGTAGACCTCAAGAGTGGTTTCGCTGGTGACCTTCTTTGTATATTCGTATTCACCATCTTCATTTTGTTCTTGGGCGTAAAGATCGAAAGAATCGTAAATGAAATCATCAAGATTGATATTGTTGACGAATGTTCTAGCCTTGATTACTTGGTTCACGGTGTAAGATAAATGCCCGGCAACCGCATTGCTCGCGATAACGAATTTTTTCTCTGAAGAATCGTATGTGAAATGATCTAATGACGAGTCATAGATATCCGCGTCGAAGCTCAAAGCCAATATGGCGCCAGAAACGTTAGAGTAAACGCTCACATCAATATAAGAGAGCTTGCTAGCCTCTGATGGATCACTCCCTTCATAGTAGCCGAAGGAGAAATAGGTGATGCCGTTCTCACGGTAGGAAGCAAAATCGCCGATTTTGTTGCTTTCTGCGGCTGCCACCAAGTCGGTAAAGAACCCTTCAGCGCCATATGATTCCCTCACATAATCAAGATATTCACTGAAATAAGGGCCGACTTCTTCATATTGTTTGTCGGAATACTCGTACTCATCGGCTGATTTGCCAGAAACCGTCACGAGTTTGCCGTCTGAATCATGTAAAACGGTGAGATTCGTATTATTGTAACCGTCATTGATGCGAACAGCCTCCCCATTGCTGTCGCTCCCGTATTCGTAAGTAGTAACGCCTGAGGTGATATCACTCACAGTCGTATACGATTTGCTGACCGTCCCGCTTGCGACCGCCGATTTCTTCGCCGCAAAGGCCGTGGCCTTGGTTTTAAGATCATCAATCGTGAGATCTTTTTTAACGTTTTCGTCTTCCGATGATGAAGATGATGAGCTGCTTGATGAGCTCTCGCTAGATGAGCTGCTGCTTGACGAGCTCTCGCTAGAAGATGCACTGCTGCTGGATGAGGCAGCACTGCTGCTAGAAGCAGAGTCATTAGAAGATGAGGATGCTGACGATACCTCCCCCCCCGCGCATCCGGTGAGAACAAACGCCAATGCGAGAGGAATTATGAAACTAGACTTTTTCATATTGTTTGTATAATTTTCCTTTCCTTTTCCGCACTATTTTTCTATGGTCGACGAACATGTCAACAATTCTTTTTCGTTTTTTTCTTCCTGAACGCCAAAAAGAGGCCGATTTGGCCTTTTTTGGGCGTTATTTTCTTTCGCCTATCAGAAATCGACTCCGCCGATGCCGTCGAGGATCCTGATATAGCCCGTCTTCTTCATGAGGAGGATATAGGAGCCGTATCCATCCATTCCTCCGTCCTTCATGTAGCAGACGTTGCCCGCAGGAGAGGTCGAGAAATAAGTGAATCCGGCTTCTTCTAGAGATGCAACGATCGCCTCATACGCCTCATTCACTTTGGAAGTGTATAGGAAGCACTGGAGATCGCCATAGTATCCATAAGATACATAGTTCCAAATCTCCGTCGAATCATAGGGAAGAGCGTAGACGATCTCAACTTTGCTGCCCGAAGGGAGAGAGACCGATGGCAAACTATCCAAATCGTTGAGCGCGCCATATTCAAGGAAGAAGCTCTCTAGCGAATCTTGATAGGTTGGTGAAATCGGGCTCTTGCCCTTATAGATATATAGTTCGATGCGCGTGGAGAAATCGCTGTGGTTGAGGAAAGTATAGTCGCTTGTGGGGTAAGAAGCCATATCGAGGAAGAGCTTCTCATCGCTCCCTTCGATGTCTTTGTAGTAGACATAATGCGCGGCTCCGCGCGTATAGTAGGTATAGATGTTCCCATCCTCATTACGATACTGATTATAGCCTTTCTCCGCTCTATATCGGTCGCGGAGATCTTTGAAGCCATCGCTACTCATATCGATCGTGACACAGTTTAGATATGAGCCTTCCACGTATTTATTGCCAGCGAAATTCGGGAGCGAATAGATGGTGTAAGAGGCTGAATACGTATTCGCGGCAAAAAGGAAATCGTCGGCTGGGAAATAGGCTATCTTCTCCGCGATGACTTCTTTTATGAAAGGAGCGTGGATCAGCTCGCCTTTATAAACCCACATATTGAGCGAATAAGTGCCGTCAAAGCTGCTGCTGCTTGCGTAATAATCAACGATCATGTCGCCTTTGACGTAAATCGTGTGCTTCCTGTCGTAACCGTCTTTGATGATGTCGGATTTAGTAAAACCGAGGAGGAGCAAATCGGAGACCTCTTTTTCGATATCGCTAGAAGATAAGGCCTCGGCGTAATAATAGATGCCGACTTTCTTGCCTTCTTTCCCGTAGAGAGCCTCGAGATTATTCCCGCTGCTCCCGCCGAAGTGGCAGCAGCTATATGTCTCGGCATTCGGAAACGGAAAAGAAGAGATAGAGTAGTCTTTCTCTATTTTCTCAGCCGGAGTAGGGGCTTTTCCGAAAGAGCTTTCGGAGCCATAGATGATATTGACCGTGTATTCCCCGTATACTGAAAAAGAGACGATGAAGCGCGAAAACGATACTTCTTTTGCCTCGTCTTCCCCGTATATGCCAAACTCCTTTAGCTCTGAGACGATTGTTTCGCGCGAAGAGGAGCTCATCTCCTTTTTGAGGATGAGGCCCATCTCAAAATAGGAACCGTCATCGTATTTGAAGCTTGGGCAGAGTAGCGAAATGAGAGTATCCTCATCGTCTTTCACTTCGCTTGGCAAAGAAGAGAGGTAAGCATAAGTCGAATAAATAGAGCCCGCGAAATACGGGGCGCGGGTGAATAAGGCGGCAGCGTAATACCCTCCGCCATAGATCGAAGCGATCGCTTCCTCCTCGAAATAAGGGTAATATTCCTCTTCGCCGAGTTTCTCATAGGTCGCATCGTTAAGATAGGCCACGAAGCTATCTTGCTTTATGGTGCCCGTAACCCTCACTCGCTCGTTGATTGAAGGGTTGCTGCTTCCTTCTTTCCCGACGACGTTGATGCCGATATAGCCGTTAGAAGAATCCTCAGCGGAAATGTAATAGGAGCCGTCTTCGTCGAGAGAAGAGACCGTCCCTTCGATCGTGACTTCCTTGCTTTGGTAGCAAAGATTGTATTTGACCCCGCTTGAGTATCCTGTCTTAAGGTCATATATCCGGAGATTGATCTTCTCCCCCGCCTCTTTCCAGCGCATATAAGGCGCGAAAGAATCCAATGAAAACGAGGAGAAAGTCACGGTGCTGATGGGCAAGGTCGAATCTGTGTATTTTTCATAAGAGATGAAGGAAGATATCCTTCCATCATCGCCAATTTTGGCTTCGAAGTAATTGGCGTAAGCAAAAGCCCGGCTCTGGAAATATTCCTTGAGCTCGCCCCCTAAAGAGGAGACGGAACAAGAATAGGTGCGCTTATCGCTCAAAACGAAGTCATCGGCGTATTCCTCGAGTATATCCATGAAATCCACGTAAAAGACGTTCTCTTTGTCCTTTTTGGCGAAATTGCGCCCGTGCACGTCGAGAGTGAATTCGTACACGGAATCTTCGTAGCGTACGGGCGTGAAAGCATGATAAAAGGAAGAATCGGAAGGGAGAAGCAGGTATCCTTCCTGATTCGGGGCGTAATAGAAAAGAGAGTCGTCATAGACCTGGAAAAGGTTGGCATTGCTATCGCCTCCGATCGTAGAAAGAGCGTATGAAGAGGCAGTATTCTTAATAGCCTCGGAGAAGCTAGAGACCTGCACCGCCCCTTTTGAGGAAGAGGAGGATGAAGAGATATACGATGAAGCAGAGTCCGTAGGCGAACAAGAAAAAAGAAAGAAAAGAGAAAAGAGTAGACAACATGTTTGTTTTTTCATGATTATTCCCCCAAATAGGAAAGAGTGATGTTGGCTGAGTCATCTCCTAAAGAGTTGACTTCTAGTGAGATGGAGATGGGGCTTTTGTCATTCCAGCATCCATTTAAAAGATATGGCGAAGAGGAAGAAAGGAAGCTATCCCCTTCGTAAAAAAGCGAATCGTCATCGGCGCTTGCCCCGTTTTGGAGCTTATTGAATTCCTTGTTCTCGATGAGAGATACCTGTTTGTAGCGGCCTTTTCTCGAAGCATCGGTATACGAATCATTCTCGTTAGAAGAGGCGCCGATCCGGTAAATGACCCCATCTTCTGCTTCCTCAGGTATCGAAGAGACGTAAGAGGAGAAAAGAAGCGTTGAGGAATCTTCCGCAATGTAGCAACGGGCGATCCTGCTATCGACGTGATAGATTTTGATGCCGCATTTGGAGAACCCGAGCGGCCTATTCTCGTATTGCTTATTCGCGTCGCGCTCATTGAGAGAGTCGGGCGAATAATACTCAAAGAGGAGGTATTCATCCATCACGCTGTGATTCCAGCTCTTTTTGTAAAGGAGAACTTTCCCGCTCTTTTCGAATTTTGGCAAATCGATGGTGATTTCATCGTATTCCTCAAAGTCGTAATAGATGGGATCGATCCAGCCCAGAAGCATCTTCGAATACGGGTCATGGTCGCTGATGTTGTAATCCATCATCGAGTGCCCGCCCAAAGGCAAATAGTAATTGTCGCTTGGATAATAATCGCGTAAGCCGAATAAGTGCCCCGCTTCGTGGATTAAAGAGTGCGCATCGATCGAATATAGATCATTCGAGAAAGAATCGAGTCCCACCCACATATGGTGGTTCAAGCTCGGGCGCGCTAAGTTAGGCTCGGTCGCGAAATTCGCCACCCACGCCCAGAAAGAGCCGCTCCGAGAGGAAGTAGGGCTAGAATAAAGGAGCACCGCATTATCGAGGTAGCCGTCTTTATCATAGTCATAGGAGCGAAGAAGCTCATCGTCAGCCTCTTCCATGAAAGAATAAGCGGGAACGCCGGGAAAATAATTCCCGTCTTGCTCCACCTCTTCAACAGTGTAAGGGAGATGGATGATGGGGGTAACTTCCCCGCTGATAGAAAGCTCTCCGTAGCTGCTTTTAAAGTAGAATTCGGCAAGCGAATAATAATAGGAGTCGCTTTCTTCTGATAGATTGGGGGCGAAAAAAGCGCGCTCGATGCGATATAAATCCTCATCCGAGAATTCTCTTTCGCCTTTGAAAACGCAGGGAATGACGAGCATTTTCTGCTCGCCTTTCGCCTCACAAGCATCGCTTTCCTTCCATTCGGTTGTCCTCGACAAGGTAAGCGAGGAAGGCAATAAGCCGCTTGAAGGCTCCTTTCCCTTCCCTCCGCAAGAGGAGAGAAGGGAAAGCAAAGTTATGAAGAATAGATATCGGCGTTTCATCAGTCGCCGCGCCCACTTGCGACATATTTCATCTCGAAAGTGCCGACATTGGTCTCGGCAGTGATGGTGTCCATCGAGGAAGATAAGGTCACAGAGGCCGGGAAAGAGGAGAAGGGGCCATAATCGTCATAATCGCCGCCGCTTTCGACGAAGCTTATCGTATAGCTTCCGTCGGCATTGGGCTCGCTTGCGATTTCCCAGTTACATGAGAGATAACCATCAAACTCATCGTCTTTATAGAGGTTGCCGCTCACCATTCCGCTTTCATAAAGATTGAAGGAGAAACGATAAGCTTCATTGCTTCCTTCCCATTTCTGAATCGCATAGAAAGATGGGGTGGCCTCTTTGGCCTCATTGTAGGCATAATCATCCTGGCTATATTTGGCGTAGAGCTTGTAATCGCTACCGAGGACAAGCGAATAGAAGTCATCGCTTATGAATTCATCGCCGCTTACGTGAGTTAAGCTGAAGACGCGGCCAAGCTGAATTTTCTCGCCTAGAGAATAAGAAGCGGTCTCGCTCTTGCTATTTAGTTTGTCAGTGATGGTGACGCTCCCTGAATCGTTATCGGTCGGAGCGAAGGCGAAGGCGTATTTGACTGGCCCGCTGCCGTAGTTATCGCGGAGAGCGTAACTCTTCGAGAGAGCTTCTTTCTCGCTTGTCTCCTTCACTTCGATCGTGATGGTGCGGGTAATGGAGGAAAGAACCGTGCTAGTGAAGGTCACATCGTAGCTTCCGGCCTTATTAGCGGAGAAAGCATAGACTTCGCTCATCTCATCGTCCCATTCGCTGATTTTCACTTCTGTCTTCGTTAAAGAATAGGAATCGGTTGATCCGTCTTTTGCTGCGGAGGTCACATCCAAGGATTTGTCGGCGTTATATGGCAAAACGTTTGGCTGCAGATAATAGGTAAGGCCAAGGCAGGCGGAGAAACCACTTCCTTCCTCATCAACGTAACTAGAAGACAAACCGTTAGGAGTATTCGTGTAATAGGTGATTGAGCTGATGCTCTTTGGCTGAGGGGTAGTGACGGTAACGGAGAAATGTATGCTCACGTTCTTGCTCGATACCGTCACATCATAAGTGCCAATCTCTTCTCCGGAGATACTTACGGTATTGGAATATGAGCTGAAATTTCCGTATAGGCCGCCTTCTGCCCCGCCCGAATAAGTGACATCGATATTATCGAAGTCGGAATTCGCGGTGGCTGGGAGAATATCCTTGAGCGCGAATTCGATGCTATCGCCTTTCGCGACGGAGAAAGAATCGCCTTCATTCACCGGGGTATAGGTGTAATCCTCTTCATCATACGAATCATGCTTATCGATGTAAGACAAGCTGAAGGAGGTATATTCGAAAGACGTTAGATCGATCTCGTTTACGTAAGTCCTCGCATCGATCGTTTGAGCAATCTCGTAAGTTTTGATTTGGTTTATTGAGGCATCGGGAAGAAGAGTGATTTTGCCTGTCTCATCGTCGAAGATGAAATACATCGAGCTGTATTCGGTGAATTTGACGCTCAAAGACGATAGGCCCGAACCTTCAGTGTAGCTAGGCAAAGAGACCTCGACGATATAATAAGACCAAGGGTCCTCGCCTTCGTAATACCCGTAAGAGAAATAGGTCGTCCCCTCTTCTTCGTAAGAGGTGAAATCGCCATTGGGGTTTGATTTGGCCTTTTTGACCAAATCGTCCAAAAACCCCTCCGCTCCGTAAGAAGAGCCGGAACCTAGATAATAATTGAAATGATATGCGGCTTCTTCGTAGCTATCGGTAGAACGCGAATAAGAGCCGTCGTCTTCTTTTTTGACCGCAACAATCTCATCCTCAGCTGGCACCAAATAGGTGTCGTAATAGCTTTTATCCCAGTTTTGCTGCTTGATATGGGCGGCTTCTCCGTCAACGGAATATTCGTATGATTCGTTATAGGCATAATCGGAGTAGTCGTCCTTTTCGCTGCGAATGAGGCTTCCACCGCTGACTTTGCTGAGGTTTGCGGCATACCCATTCGCCACAGCTTCAAGCTCCTCAATCGTGAGCGCTTTTTTGGCGCTAGAAGAAGATGAACTGCTGCTTGATGAGCTTGACGAGCTGCTGCTTGATGAACTCGAGCTCGATGAGCTCGAGCTAGACGAACTAGAAGAGGATACTAATGAATCCTCTCCCCCCCCCCGCGCATCCCACGAGCAGTAGCGATGCCGCGAAAGGAATAATGAACTTTGTTTTTTTCATTTTGTGTAAGAAAACCCTTTCCTTTTTCTTTCGGCCTATATTTTTATACGGACCCTAATCATGTCAATAGTTCTTTTCATGATTCAGCAGAATAGAGCGTTTATGAGCATTTGAGGAGATAAGACAAAAATGAACGAGTCTCAAACTCATCGCTATCGCCCTTTTTCTACCTTGCAAAAATCACAGAAGCGGGCTTGGCATTAATGACTGAAATCATTTATTTTTTGGCGAAAACATCATTTTTTGACACGCTTAGCCACCTACCCTATACAAAAGCTTTATTTTGTCGGTTCTCGCTTTTTTACATCATGCTTCTTTGAGGCTCTCTTCAAAAGAAAAACGGGCTGAGTATCCTCTGCCCGTTTTATCTATCCTTTTTCTTTAAATCGCAAACACCTGCAAGCACAATTTGCCGTCTTTTTCGTAAATCTGGTAATCGATGCTGACGTTATATACATCGTCCCAATAATAGGTGATGTAGCATCCTGCGTAGGCTTTTTCCTCTGGATAGACATTGATCGCTTCTTCTTCCCAGTCACTCCACCCTTCATCATCTTTCTTCGTGGTGCCTTCCAAAATAAGGTTGTCGATAACGAATTCTTTAATGGAATCGAGAGTCCAGGTCGAATCGAATTCAAGATTGAGGTAATCCTCGCTCCACCCATATTCATTCACATCGTGGCTCACCTTCGGCGTATAGCCCTTCTTTGTTATTATCGAAGCGATATCATCGATTATCTCGCTGCTATCATAGGGTTTGACGGCAACGATCTTAATATCGGCGGTATAAGTATGGTTTTCGCCAGGGACAGGAACGGTCACAGTCGCCCTTATTAGAGCTTCCGCCCCGTTTTCCGTTTCGGAAGAGAGAGTGAGTATCCCGTCTTTATCGACGGAAATCTTTCCGCTCGTATCGCTAGAAGAGAAGCTCGGCTCATAAGGGAGCATGTTGAGCACAAGATAATCGTTGAGATTGATTGAATCCCCGATCGCCACTTCTAGAGTCTCTTTGCTGAAGAACATCTTGGGAGTATGGCTCTCCCCGCTCCCTGGGCGGATTGAGATAACGGTTTCCCCGCAGTTATCGTGAGTGGGCGCGACTTCTGGCTCTCCGAGAGTGATCGCGATTTTCCCTTGCGGGTCTTCGTAGACTATATTGTTATAAGCGTCTCTTCCGCCATACCACCCTCTTTGATAGATGGTCTCTTCGTAGGACAAATAGGCTTGCTGGTCTTTGTCGTAGATATGGATATCGATACCTTCTTCTCTATAAGCGTATTCTTTGGCGAGAGCCGCTATATCTTCTTCGGTCGGGTTCTCCCCTAGCTCATCGACATAGAAATCCTTATATTCGAGGATGATGTTGTAATAATATTCGTAATATTCTTCGTATGTCTCTTCTCCAAACACTTGGTATTTGACTTTCTTATCGGAAGCGGGGATCTTATCGCTTGGGAAAGAAGGGATATTCACGCCCGATATGCCGAGAAGCGAAGTCACGACCTCATTCACCTTATCGCTAGGAAAGCTATCGACGAAGGTGCTTGTGGGCTCTTTCAAACTGATGAGGAGTCCGAAGCCGACGGGGTTTTGGTCCGCATCGGTGAAGAAAGCGCCCTTGAATTCGGCTTTCTCGTTCCAAGCAAAGCCGACGAAGCCAATCTGATTCTCGTAATATTCGACATAATCGAAGGTCTCATCGTAATCGGTGGTATACACGCAATATACGTTGCCTTTGTGGTAAGAGTAGTAATGCCCGCCTTCCGCCACGGAGAATTCCGGAAGAACGATATCCGCCTTCTCTTTGACGAGGGTCGATATCTCGCTTGGCCAAGAGGAATGCTCTTCTTCTTTCGGCATGTAGATGAATTCGAATGCGTTCCCGCCGTAATAATACAAATAGACGGAAAGAGTCGCTCCATCAGCGAATTTCTTCGATAAGCAGCGCGCGTTCTGGGAATAGCTTTTCACTGCGTCATAGCTAAAGCCCTCATCACGCAGCTTTTGGGTGTAAGTAAGCGTCAAATCAGAGGCATAGGTATCGACGATCTGGATGACGGTCGGGTCAAGAGGATTGGTGTAGGTGTATTGGCTGATGGAATATCCTCGCCCCAAGGATATATAGGGGAGCTCGACTCCGATCGTATTGAAGAAAGTCTCTTTCTCGCTTTTCGTCCAGTCAGTTGCGCTGGAGCTATCCCCACGCAAATTGGCGTAGCACTTTATGAGGTTATAGCCTTCTTCCTCTTCGTTGCTTTCAACGTAATAATAAATCATGTCGTAAGCAACGCTTTCACCTTCGACGATTCTCGTGCACTCGACAAACTCAATGTCTTCTTGGCTCGTTTGATAGACCCCTTCTTTCACTGTCGAAATAGGCGTCCAGCCGTAAGTGGAGAGCAATTCGTGATATGAGCGGAGAGAGAAAGAAACGCCATAGTCTTTGATTTCAAGATAAGAATAGGTTTGCCCTGGCTCTTCGACCTCCTTCATTTCCACATTGTCGCTCATATAGGAGGCATCGTAGGGTAGAGAGCCGCCGCAATAGAGATCCATCAAAGCTTTCTCTTCATCGCTCCAAAAAGAGAAACGATCAGTCGAGGAAGAGGAAAGAGATGAAGACGAGCGATCAGTTGAGCAAGAGGTGATCGTCGATAGAGAGATAATAGCCCCCAATGACAATAAAGCGCAGGAGACGAGTCTTTTTCTGTTCATGTTGTCTAACCTTTTGTTTATTTACGCGCGAATAGCCGCTTGTCGCATTATATTCTTGATGGGATGAAAGTAAACAAAAGTTATCCTTTTCTCCCCTGCTTTTTCATCAAAGTCGCCATATTTGTGGATATTATCCTTAAAGAGGCAATGCCCAAAAGCGGATGAGGCGTATGGAAATCGATGCAATCCTTATGGGTTTTTCTCTTTTCCCTCTTTTCTGCATTCGCGCCTCAAAAAAGCCATTCATCCAGAAACGCAAAAGGCACGGTTATTGAACTCGTCTCAAAAAAGACGGCTTTCGCCTTCAGAAAGTTTCATCGCGGTTTTTTGGCCAAAAGAAAACCGCCGATTTCCGGCGGCAAGAAGCGATCCTCAGCAAGTTTCGCTTGGTTTTGAATTGGTGACCCGTATGCGATTCGAACGCATGAATGTATCCGTGAAAGGGATATGAGTTAAGCCGCTTCTCCAACGGGCCAAGTAGTGGCGCTCAGCACAGGGCTCGAACCTGCAACCGATCGGTTAACAGCCGATTGCTCTGCCATTGAGCTAGCTGAGCGCGTCATTCGCGCCTAAAGCGCACCGACAATAATACTTATTGCCGCCTTCCTTTGCAAGCACCATTTTCGCGAATTCAACGCTTATATGCTCATTATTAAATAGTCTCTTTTCCAAGGAATAAATCGATAGCGTTAATATGATGGACTCCTTCTTGCTGATCTTTGAAAACATCCAATGAAATTATATATCTAGGATATCCATCTCTGATTTCTCTTCTATATAATTCTTTATGGTTGTAATTTTTGTATCGTTATTTCGCGTTTAAGGGTAGTGTTTTTTCGTTTTTTTAAGAAACAGTACTCTTAAACCTGGTTTTACTTAGTGTTTTAAACTTCAATATTCGTCGCTAAATAACATTGATAAATATCCTTATAGGAACATAACGACATCCCTATAATGCATAGGAGGCCTTAAGGAACAAAAACCCTCCTATAGAAATTTAAGAGGTCGACGATTTAGATGCATTGCCTCATTGCAAGGCAATTTGTTTCTGCCTTTTCTTGGGTTTACGATGAGCTTTCTCCAAGGATGATCCTTAGGCGGAAATGCTGCTAACCAATTTGTTTCGCATCATTTGAGATAAAACGCATTTCCGCGAATTTAACGCTTGTAGTCGTATCTATCGGACACACGAAAAAAAGAAAATAAGCCGGCGATGCGGCTTATCCTTCTTTTTGAATTCCTATTTCGCGTTCGTTTTCTTCTCGATCGCGGCGAACAAATCGCCAACGGTCTTGAAGTTTGAGAGCTCATCCGTCTCGAACTGGATGTGGTAACGGTCTTCCAAATCGAGGCAAAGCTCCACCACGTCAAGGCTATCGAGCCCAAGGTCTTTCATGGAAGCGTTGTCGTCGACGCTGTCTTTGTGGATGCGCTCGGCGAAATTCTTCCTTATCTCTTCAGCAATGGTCATATTTTTCTCCTCCCCGGTATTATAAGGAGGCTCGCTTCCATTCGCAACGAAGCAAAAAAAGGCTCGCGAGGAGCCTTCTTTCGACTTTGATTAGCTTGTAGCGTTATAAGAGCTATTGAGGGCGGTCGTGAATTTGTCGCTGATGGCGTTCACTTCTTTGCTGAACATCCCTTTCATCGCGCCGGCGATGGCGGCGAAGACGAGGATGACGAGCACCATGCCCAATAGCTGTCCCTTGAATTCTGACATTTAACCTCCTTTCTCATGGGTCCAGATACCCTATGACCGCGCCACGCACGAGCGATATCTCCATTTCTTTATCACTCATGATGAGCGGCTGGTATTGTGTGTATAAACGGTAGCTAAGCATCTCCCCGAAAGGGACGATGCTATCTCCGATTGGCTCAATCGAGGCTTTGGGGTAGGAAGAAAGCACGTAGGTTTTCACGCTTTCCGTGATGCCTCCTTCTTTGGCGATGAGATGCGATACGCTCACCGAAAGAGCGTCTAAGCTCGTGTATATGGTGGAGACAAGCGACAAATCGCCAGCGTAAGCCACGATCTGCATCAAGAAGAAAAGGGAGAGGATGAACGATAATTTGTTAGCCACTTATGATCCCTCCTATCGCATTCATGATGCCGACGCTTATCATGATCATCGTCACCGCGCTTCCCACAAGCGGGAAGAAATGGGTATTGGATAAAGAGGCGATCCGTCTCTCGCGGAAGAGCTTCTTCTCCTCGGCTGAGAAAGAGGAGAAAAGGAAGGAGAATTGACGGAGATAATTCTCGTTTTCCCCTTGCTCGACGAGGAGATATAAGCTGATCATCACCTCTTTTACGGTAAGGGAGGAGAAAGATTCGGCGAAATGGACGTAGGGCTCGACGCTTTTGTTGACGTCGATTTCCTCAATCAGGGTCTCGAGTTTTTCCTTCATCGCAGTTGAGCTATATTCCGTCAATCTCCCCAAGGCGTTATAGACGGGGATCTTGTTTCTTAGATACACCTCAAGGAAGCCGAAGATCTTCACGAATTCCTTCTCTAAGCTCTCTTCTTCTTTCTTCTTTTTCCCTTTCGAAGGGCGGAAGAGATAGACGTAAGAGAAGCTGACCATCCCAAATAGAGGCAAAAGGAGAAGATAAACCGCGGCTTTCTTGTAGACGAGGTAAGCCCCCAAAGCCAAGAAGATGATGTTGATGAAGATGAGAATCGGCGCCTTCTTTTTTAAGAGTGCCTTATCGATAACAAAGCGTTTTTTGCTCTCTTTCATATCTCGCTCTCCTTTCTTTTCTCAAAGGGCTTTTCGCCAGTGTAGATGAAGGAGAAAACGATGAGGCTCGCTAGAAGAGCTAGGAAATAGACAAGAGCCACGGCAAGGAAAGAGAGAGAGCTCACCATATATGGATAGAGGCTTTTGAGAGCAATCCTCATGAAGAGAAGGATAGATAGAGAGAGCATCCAGAGAGTGATGAATTCCCCTAGTTTCTTGAGGCTCTCCTTATAGGTGGCTGAGGCATTCTCCATCTCGATATTCATCTCCTTGATGAGGGGATCGGCGGTCTTGAGGAAATCGCCACCCTCCTCTTCGTATATCTTGAAGACGGAAACGAAGACGGAATAGAAAGGTACAAGGAAGAAATCTGATAGATAGACGACTTTTTGAAGGGTAGACAAATACCCTATCCTCCCGTTTATGCTCTGGAATTCCTCATCCGCGATATCTTCGCTTGCTCGCGTATAAGCCTCAGTCACGCTCGAAGAGGAAGAAAGAGTGATGGAGAAACGGTTGATGAATTGATAGGCTTCCTCTTGCTTCCTCCGCTTTATCTCCGCCTTCCGATACATCGGGGCGATGAAGAAGACGAGAGACAACAAATAGATTAAGCCGACTCCTAAAGCGATCAGCTTATTCCCGACGATGAAGTAACTGACTAGAGAGGAGATGGCGGAAATGAGGAAGAAAACAAACTCGTATTTAAAACGCTTCATGGCTCTCCTTTCTGGAATACAGGTAGCGAAGCACCCTCTCTTCTCCCTCGATTCTTGCAACGGAAGAGATATAACGGCAGACTTTGCCGTTGTTTATCTCGCGGGATAAATGGATGAAGAGGGAGAAATGGGAGAGGATATCCTCGATCACTTCGCTTTTGCTGCTGTCTTTTTTACCAAGCAAAGCAAGGCGAGCCATCCTGTCGATCATCGTATCGACGCTTTTGGCGTGGATCGTGGTGATGATGGGGTGCCCGCTCATCGCGCTACTAAGGGCGTATTCGAATTCCTTCCCCCGGCTTTCGGCCACGAGCACGTAATCGGGGTTGCTGCGGAGAGAATTCCGCACGAGATCCTCGATCCCCCCGCCTTCCACTCTCTCGTTGCTCACCCAGGTTGTCTGATCGATATTAGGGTTCCGCACGAGATCAAGCTCCTCGACGTTATCGATGACGATGACTCTCGCATTGTCTTTGAGCTGGAGGAGGAGATATTTCTGGAGTTCCGTTTTCCCACTCCCCGTTATCCCGCCGATCACGATGCTCTCGCCTCTAGAAAGAGCGGAAAGTATCGCCTCTTTCACCCCGGGCGGGAAAAAAGAATCGGTGAGAAGGGATCTTTCGCTTGCGATGCGGAGAGAGAAAGAGAAGGATTTGCTCTCTTTGTGGCGCACCAAGTTGCTATAGACGGCGTTTAACCGGTAACGGGAGAAAGAGGTGTCGAGGAGAGGGGAAGAGAAAGAGAAGGGCTTTTCGTTAAGATTAGCAAGCTGCTTCAGGAAATCGCCCACCTCTTCGCCGCTTTTTGCTATATCGCTTTTCTTCCTGCCCTCGAGATTATCCATGTAATAGAAGGATTCGCCGTTATAGGAGATATCGGTGACCCCTTCTTTGAATAGAAGCGGCTTGAGGAAGGAAGTCTCGAGGTATTCTTTTGCGCTAAGCGGCATAAGCATTCCCCTCCTTTATGTAGAAAGTGGCGTTTTTGGAGAAGAGGAAAAGCCCATTCACGTTGCCTTTGAAAGAGAGAGTGAATTTCCTCACTTCCTTCTCGTTAGGGAAAAGGAGCTCATAAGAATATTCCTCTTCCTTTAGATAAGAGGCGAAATAGGAGGCAGTCTTCGTTTCGATCATCTCCGTATTGAAGTAAGGAGGGTTGCTATACGGCTGAAAAGCCGTGCCGAGGACCGAGGTCTCCGGGATGCTTTTGCCGTACCCGTAAAATACCCGGCTTACCTTGCTATAGGCGAAAGTGAGATTGCTCATCGCCACGGAGAAAATAAGGATAATAGAATACAAGAACCACTCACTCATAGCTAGCCCCCACGCAGTAATCGCTGTCTAGGCAGTTCCCGAAACGGTTGCCATCGCTAAGGAGAGTGAAGGACATCGAGAAACGGGGAAAGTTGAAAGAGGTGCTGCTTTTGGTGGTGAAGACTTTCATCTTGTAGCTCGTGTGCTCTTTTCTCCGCGGGAGATAAAGCTCCACCGTCTTTGTCTCGTTTTCCTTCGGCTCACTCCCCCGACGCATTTTGCCGCTGTATTTATCGACGAGGAAAGTGTCGGCGGGGAGAGCGAAACGGTGATAGATGCTATAGAGCTTATTGATCTTCATCTTGAATCCCGCCGTTCCGCCATAAGCGTTGCTTTTGTAGTAATAATCGGCGATATCCGCGAAATATGAGGCTTCAGGCCCGTATATCTCTAGTCTCGCGTCAAGCTCTGGAAGAGCCAAATTAGGCAACGATTCATTGTATTTCTTGTTGTAGAGATATAAACGCCAGTAGGCGGAGAAAGGGACGCATCCTATCTCCTCGCCCACCTCTTCGTATCTGCTATACATCTTGAGATACGGCTTCATGTATCTAGTGGTGCGCTTATATCGCATCGTGAAATAGGAAGACCCTTCAATCTCTTCCCCATCGTTAAAGGAGAAAACCTCATCTCCCACTTTGGTATATGGCTCAAGCTCAGCGTAGGCGTTCGACGTCGAATGGCCAGCCCTATTTGTGCCCACCGGGTAATAATAATAGGAATAGGTAAAAGCGATATAGATGGTCGAGAGAGTGAATTCCTTTGGTATCACGTAATCGAAATAAAGCTCTTGATCGTCGTATTCCGTGGTCCGCTTCTCTTTGAATTGCCACAAAAGAACCTTATCGCTTCTCGACGGGTAACGGTCATAAAGAGAGACGCTATAGGTGAATTTGACTCCGCCTATATACGTATAGACGCCAGAACTGACGGGAAAATCCTCCCCTTTCTCCACCGGCCCGAAGGTGAGAGGCAGAAACTCGAAATAACGGTAATCGGTCTTTGAACCGAGAAGAGCAGGCAACGACAAGAGGAGAGAAAGGGTGAAAAGCTTGTTTTTCTTCATGCTCGGAATCTCCTTTCATTCATCACTAGAGCCTTTCTTCCGCTTTTACGAAAACAAATGCAAAATCCTTTCAAATAGTGACCGTCTATCTTCGTCTATCCTTCGCTTCAAGCCATGGTCGCGATTATCGCTCTTCAAGGCCCCGTTTACTTTCCCTCAAAGGATAGGATAATAAAGGCCATGATTTTGCTTTTTGGAGCCTCAGCCTCAGGGAAAACGGAAATCGCGAAGGCTTTGGAGAAAGACTATGGCATCAAAAAGGCCATAACGACGACCACAAGAGCTGCTAGAGTCGGTGAGAAAGACGGGATATCCTATTTTTTCATCGATGAAGATACGTTTTTGAAGCGCTTAAGAAATGGATTATTCGTCGAGCATACCATTTATAACGGCCACTGCTACGGCACGGGGAAAGATCAAATCGGGAAAGATAAATGCATCGTGATCGACCCAAAAGGGGTCGAATCGTTCCAGAAGCTCTTTGACCCTTCTATCGTCTCTTTCTACTTAGAGGCAAAAGAAGAGACGCGAAGGGGGAGAATGGAAACTCGCGGCGATAAAAAAGAGGAAATCGAGAAGAGATTAGAAAATGACAGGGTTGCCTTTGCGGCAGACGCTTTGCCAAAAGCGGATTTCTCTCTTTCGACCGATGAAAGAAGCATCGAGGATTTGACGAAGGAAATCCATTCGCTCTATTTGGACTCGCTAAAGGAAAGAGGGCTCATCGACTGAGCCCTCTTTCACTGATCATCTTTCTCTTTGCGCTTTGGGTAGAAGCGGACTAAGGCATTCTCCACGCAATAATCCTTCACCTCTTTCACGGTGATGTCGACTTTGCCGATCCTGAGTTTATCCCCCACTTCCGCAAACCTTCCGAGTTTATCGCTTATATAGCCGCTCAGCGTCGAATAATCGTCTTCGAGAATGCTTTCGTCCATCTCGAATTTCTCATAGAAGCGCTCGATGTTGACGCTGCCTCTCACGATATAGCTATTCCTCGTCCCTTCGACTCTTTTGAAATCGAGAGCGACGTTATCGTCCTCGTCCCACATCTCGCCCACGAGCTCTTCGAGGATATCTTCCATCGTCACGATCCCTTCCGTCCCCCCGAATTCGTCTTTGATGACGGCGATATGGATATGCTCCTCCTTCATCAAGGAAAGAACGCTCGATAGCTCCATCGTGCGCGGCACGAAAAGGGTTGGCAAAATGAGTTTCGAGAGATCGATTTTCTCCTCTTTCACTAGAAGCCGTAGAAGCGTCTTTGCCTGGATATAGCCAAGCACGTGATCGAGGTCTTTCTTATAGACGATGATGCGGCTGTGCTTGAAGGCGTCCTCTCTTGCTAAATACGAAGAGAAAGGCTCCTCGAGGTCATAACCTAGTATATCCACGCGTGGGGTCATGATGTCATAAGAAGAGGTGTCTTTGAAAGAGAGCGAGCGATGGAGAAGCTCGCTTTGATCATCGTCGAAAATGCCCTCTTCATTAATCTCCTCCACCATTCTCTCGAGCTCATCGTCAGACATGATAAGCGTCTCTTCCGGGGCTTTCTCGATGATGGGCGAGGCGATTTTCCTCGCCAAAAAGGAAATCGGGGTGACGAAGGGATAAAAAATGAAGGAAGAAATCTTGATGAAGGGGGAAAGAAAACGGGCGAAGCTGAGGGAATGATTACTCGCAACGCTCTTTGGGAAAATATCGCCCAAGATGAGAACGAGGAGCACCGATATAGCGATCGAGATGAGATCGCTATAAGGGAGAAGGGGGCTAGAGATAAGCATTTCGGAAACGCAGATGGAAAGAAGGGAGGAGATGAAGATATTCACGAAATCGTTCCCAAAAAGGATCGTGGCAATCGATTTATCGTAGTTTTTGGCCTCTTCGTAGGCGAGTTTGGCTCTTTTCCCGCCTTTTTTGCTTTCGCTTTCTAGTCGCGAGATATTGACGGAAGAAATCGCGGCGTCGGAAGCGCTGTAAACGGCGGAAAAAAGTGTGAAAACCCCTATGAGTATCCAATATAGGGCGCTCATTTGCTCTCTCCTAAGGCGATTTTCTCGCTTATTGGCCCCACAAGCTCCTCGAGTACGTCTTCCATCGTCACCATGCCCAAGAGCTCATCGCCTTTTTTGACGATCGCTATCTGGGTGCGCTTTTCCCTGAACCCGTCCACCAAATCGTCTATCTTGACGCGCGGGGAGACGATATAGGGCTTTTCGATATAAGAAAGCGGGTTCGCTTTCTTATCAGCGAGGTAGGAAGAAAGGAAACGCTTCACGAGGAGTACCCCGACGATATTGTCTTTCCGCTCGTAATAGACGGGGATCCTGCTATAGGAAGTAGAGCAAAGGATATCGACGAGCTTCTCGTTGCTTAGTCCTTTCAAATCGATAGAGAACATCTTGCTTTTGCTCGTGAGCACGTCTTTGACGGCGGTGTCGCTGAAATCAATCGAATTCTCGATGATCTCGCTCTCCTCTTTCTCAAGCATCCCGCCTTTTTGGCTCTTTTTGAGGGCGAAAGAGAAATCATCCTCGGAAAGAGCGTCCTCCTTTTTCCGCGGGAAGAGCTTATTGAGAAGAAGACTCACGAGGCGAAGCAATAAAGACAAAGGATAGAAAAGGAAATAGAAGACGATGAGGGGATAGGCGAATATAGAGGCCAAACTATTCGGTATCTTGCCGGCGATTTGCTTAGGCATCGTCTCGCCGAAAAGATAGACGATGAGAGTCGTCACGATGGAAGATATAAGCGAGACTAAGCCAGCCTCAAGATGGACGAAATAGAGGAACACAGAAGTCGAGATGATGGATAAGAGGGTGTTGACGATATCGTTCCCTATGAGGATATTGATGAGATTGGCGTCTTTTCTTTCGTATAGCCAAAGCACCAAGGCGGCGCTTTTGCTGCCCTCCTCCTTTTTCACCTCAAAGCGGTATTTGTTGAGCTTTTGGAAGGCGGTCTCGGAAGCGGAGAAAAAGGCGCTGAAAAGCAAAAAAAGCACTCCCAGGAGGAGATAGACGTATTTATTCATCTTTCGACCTCAGTTTCGCTTCGGCTGCTACAATCGCTACAATCGCTGCTCATTTCCCCTCTAATATAGCAAACAAGCAACAAAAAATAAAGACGGGGTTGTTCTTAGGAGGCGTTTCGCGAATGTAGGTTGAATAAAGAAAAGGACGGCACCACGATGTTCTTGTTCTTGAGGAAGAGGAAGAGGGCATGACATCGCGCCAGGCAAAACGACCGTTTCCGATGGTTTGTTTCTCGATTCATCTCGGCGATACACGCGATATTTGGGCAATGCTTGCTAGGCTAAAGAAACGCTGCCTGTCTACTTCTAGCCTGAGAAGATTTATATGCAGAGTTCGCATAAAGGAAATCGAATAACGAAAGCGAACAAAGAAAAAAGACTCCCAAGATGTAAAACACCGGAGCCTTCAGAATCAATATTCATTAGAAGAGTTCAACCTTATCAAGCATGAAATCCTCTAGGGCAACGTTGTAAATGCCTGATTCATCATAGAAGCTGCCTGGAATATCATTTCTTACAATGATTTTCTTGAAGAAGTCATGAGTCAACTTCAAGGAATCGAGTTCCGAATTTTCTTTCTTCCCTTCATCCATTCTCAAAGCGGATTGAATATAGATTTTCTTATCAAAGTCATTCACGACAAAGTCGATTTCCTTGAGCTTCGATTGCCCGCCTCTTCTATCTTCC
>CAVHTL010000007.1:5560-26723 GCA_963638955.1 bacterium | reverse complement strand
GTTATAAAAGACGCTTTCCTCATCCAAAAGATTGAACTTTTGATGAACGAAACCGCAAACTTTGTTTCGAAAAGACAGTTTTTCTTTTTCGGAAAAAGAGTTTAAATCACGCCCGCAAAAACGAATTCTCCCCTTGGAAGGTTTTTCCAAAAGCGAAAGGATATTTAGCAAAGTGCTTTTGCCGCTGCCGCTTTTCCCCATGATGGCGAAAAGGCCTTTTTCCGGAGTGGAGAAAGAGACTCCGCTCAATGCGTAAATCCTCTGCTCTTTGCTTCCGTAAATCTTATCTACTCGTTCAACCGCAAATATAGGAAATCCCTCCTACTAATGACTAGGAGGGTCGATGGGATTTTGCCAAAAAATCAGCCAACCTTTATGGGGCCTTCGTTTTTGGAGACGACTTTTTTTATGCTTTGGTTGAATTTGTCACGCGACATCAAAATCAAATTCCCGCATGACAAGCAGCGTATCTTGATGTCGGCGCCAACCATGACAATCTGGAACTGGCGCCCCTTCTTTGAGCATGGATGCGCTTTTTTCATCTCGACAACGTCGAACAAACCGTATTCGCTTACCATGGCTCATCCTCCATTTTCACAGCCGAGGGCATTTTCGGAAGTCCGGGCATTGTCATGACTTTGCCAGTCAACGGAATCACGAAATTGCTTCCGGCTGCGAGATTCACGTCGCGAACGTGAATCACAAATCCTTTTGGCGCTCCTAGCAAAGATGGGTCATCGCTGAATGAATTAGGCGTTTTCGCCATGCATATATAACTATTTGCGAACCCCATTTCCTCATAATGATTCAATTTTTCGCTAGCAACATCGCTATATTCGACCTTGCCAGCGTGATATATCTCTTTGCAAATGGCATCGATTTTAGCTTTGAGGCCATCGCTGAGTTCATAGATTGGCGTGAACTTGCTTTCGTTTTCCTTGAGGGAATCTATGCATTTCCTGGCTAAATCGATTGCTCCCTCACCGCCTTTCAGATATGAGTCAAGGAAACTATATCGATAATGATGGTCCAAACACCATTTCTCTAGATAAGCGACTTCAGAGGGGTCATCGGAAGCAAAATGGTTAATGGCCAGGATCGGGGGCACCTTGAATTTCGCAATATTTGAAAGATGCGCTTCTAGATTCGAAATGCCTTTCTCTAACGCCTTGATATTCGCTTTCCCCAAATCTTCAAACGCCATGCCGCCATTAAGCTTTAAAGCCCTAATCGAGGCCACTATGACGCATAACGATGGTTTGATATCACCAACCCTGCACACGATGTCGAAGAATTTCTCGGCCCCGAGGTCAGCTGCGAATCCGGCCTCTGTAATAACGATCGGGGATAATTTCAACGCCATTTTTGTGGCGATTAGGCTATTGCATCCATGCGCGATATTCGCGAAAGGTCCGCCATGGATCAATACGGGGTTATTCTCGGATGTCTGCACCAGATTCGGCTTTAAGGCATCTTTCATCAAACGCATGACGGCATGACTGACTTTAAGATCGGCAACCGTCACTGGCTTATCGTCATAAGTATAAGCAACGATGATTCGTTTAAGGCGCTCACAAAAATCATTCTCGTCTTTCGCCAAGCAAAAAATGGCCATCAGTTCGCTTGCGACGGTTATTGTGAATCCGTCTTTTCTCGCTACGCCGTTCTTTTCTCCTTGCGCCACCGTAATTTCCCGCAATGCGCGGTCGTTCATGTCAACGGCTCTTGTCCAAGTGACCTTATTAGGGTCGATATTGAGCGGATTGCCCTGGAATATTGAGTTGTCGATGATGGCTGAAATGAGATTTATCGAACTCGTTAAAGCGTGCATATCACCGGTAAAGTGGAGATTTATCTCATCTTGTGGCTCAACTGTTGCCTTGCCTCCGCCCGTCGCTCCGCCTTTGATGCCGAAAACCGGGCCTAAAGCTGGCTCGCGCAAACACAGCAGCGCTTTCTCATTGATGCGTGCGAAACCATCGGCAAGGGCAATCGAGGTTGTTGTTTTCCCTTCGCCTGCCTTCGTGGGCGATATCGCGGTGACAAGAATAAGCTTGCCGTTTTTTTTACCTTCAAGCGTCGATGAAATTTCGTTGCTGATTTTTGCTTTGTAAAAGCCATAAGGCTCCACAAAACGTTCGTCTATGCCTGCTTTGCGGGCTATTTCGTTTATTTTCTGGAGTGACATATTACCCTCCTCGTTTCGATAGTAAGGCTATGATAAAGCGTTCACTTAGCTTTTCCTAGTTTCGAAATCAAATCATCGAGCGAGGAAACATCTTCGCATGGAAATTGGTGGGCGAAAAACGTATCTTGCCGCCTTATATAATGTCTAGTGTTGTCTTTAATCGCTTTTTTCGTTTCCTCTAAAGTCGCTTCTTTATCCATGTAAGGGAATAATTCCTTTATTCCTATAGCCTTGAAGGCGGGGGCTGACCGGCCGTATTTTTCAATAAGTGGAACCGTTTCCTCAAGAAGACCGTCAGCGAACATTCTCTCAACGCGTTCCTCCACCTTTGGATAAAGCAGTTCTCTTTCCATTGACAGGCGAAAAAAACGCGTTGGGTAGATAGGGCTGTGATTTTGTTTTGCGAGCAATGATGTTTTGCTTTCGTGAGAGGCTAGGCAAATAGCGATGGAGCGAAGAACTCTCCTCCGATTGTGCGGATGGATTTTCATAGCTTCATCTTTATCGAGCTTTTCCAAAGCTGCATGTAGAGAGTCATCATCCAGTTTCTCGTAAGAAGAAAGATCGACTCCGCTAGTGTCGAGGCTGAAATCGTAATCGAAAAGAGCACTCCGGATGTATAACCCGCTGCCACCGACCAAAATTGGAGTTTTTCCGCGTTTTTGAACCTCTTCTATCGCTTCTCTGCAATCCTTTTGATAACGAGAAACGTTATATTCCTCATTAAGGGGAACATAGTTATAAAGATGATGGCTCACGATGAGTTTGTCTTCTTTTGAAGGGGAGGCCGTTGCGATTTCAATCCCCACATAGGATTGGAAAGCATCGGCATTGATGATTTCTCCATCAATTCGTTTCGCAAGTGGCAAGGCAAGGGCACTTTTCCCCGTGCCAGTCGCCCCGAGCAAGACAACGATCATTGGAGGATGCCTCTTATCCGCAGAAGTTCGCTTTCCACAAGCGGCGATAAGCTTTCAAGATTCGACAATGTCGGGTTGCTTTTTATTTCGGCGATTATTTCTTCATAATGCTTTTTCGCGGATTCATGTTTGGAGGCGTCTCCAATCGACTCAGCCAAAGTTTTCTTGCTTTTTATGTACTCTTCGCCAAGCTTCCTTGTTTCTTCATCATCGCTTTTTTCCAAAAGAGCGACGAATTCCTTAAGCAAGGGATCGCAAGACAATAGGTAGGCAACGTCTTTCGCTTTGAGCAAAAGCGGATCGCCTACTAGCTCTCCGATAAGACTATATGCATGGGATTCTTTGATTTTCACGGGCACTATGGCGCCCTTTAGATAAGCTGGCCCTTTGAAATTTACGAGTTTGCCGTTCTCGCAATACCCGCTCAAGACGCTGGCATCCTTTTTGCTTTCTCCACTCACCAAAACATCGTAAGTGTTTCCGATCATCATCTCGCTGTGGCGGGCGGTCGATTCCTCGATTACTTTTTTGAGGCGAGAAAAACGCTCATGCTTCTTCTCCTCGCTCGTCTCATCTTTGAGGGCAGCTGCAGGAGTGCCTTTACGTGGAGAGTAAATGAAGGTGAAAGCAGAACTATATGAGACTTCTTCGCACAAAGAAATCGTATCGTCGAATTCTTCGTCCGTTTCATTGGGGAAACCGACAATAATATCAGTCGTTAAGGCAATCGAAGGCATTTTTGCGCGGATTTTGCCAACAATCGTCAAATATTCCTCTCGCGTGTACCGTCTACCCATTCTCTTTAAGCAAGAGCTGCTTCCACTTTGGACGGGGAAATGCAGCCATTTCATGATATTTGGGTATTTAGCCATCACATCAATCGTTTCATCGGTGAATTGAGAAGGATAAGAAGTCAAAAAACGCAGTCTGGGGATACCGAGCCTTGCCACGTCTTCAAGCAAGGAGGCAAAACTTGTCCCGTCTTTCAAATCGAGGCCGTAACTATTGACGTTTTGACCTAGAAGCGTGATTTGCTTATACCCTTCCTCTACGAGCGCTTTGCATTCTTTGAGAATATCGCTTTTCGCGCGGCTTCTCTCCTTTCCTCTCGTATAAGGCACAATGCAATAGGTGCAGAACTTATCGCAGCCATAAGATATATTGACGAAAGCCTCGGATTCGTTCAAACGGACGGATGGGAGCCCCTCCACCACATCACCCGTGAAAGAGGCGACGTCGACGACACGTTCTTTTTTCTCGATGATGTCAGACAGCAAAGAGGGCAGGGAAGGGATGTTATGGGTTCCAAAGACAAGAGAAACGAAAGGATATGTCTTCATTAGACTCTCAGCGACTTTCTCCTCTTGCATCATGCATCCCGATACGCAAAGTATGAAATCGGGGTTCGCGCTGTGATTGGATTTGAAAGAGCCTATCTCTCCGTAAACCTTATCTTCGGCATTCTCCCGAACGGCGCAGGTGTTGATAATAGCGATATCAGCCTCTTTTGGCTCATAAGTTCTCGTAAAGCCGGCGTTTATCAAATAACCAGCCATAACCTCTTCATCGCGAATGTTGGCTTGGCAACCAAACGTGCGTATAAAGAATTTCTTGCCCTTGGCAAACTCGATTAAACTCGGCGAAAAAACGCTGTCATCGATCTTTCGATTCGGTTTATCGACGCGGTTTCTGGCGCTATTCATCGATGGCAATGATCGATATTCGCATTTCATAGATTGTCCTCCCTCAAATTAATCGGCGTTATCTTAAGGCACATATAGGATTCCTCATCGAAATCCATGACGGCACCATTCACGATGGCAGATCCGTGTTTTGATAACTCGAAGTGGTTTTTTCCGCCAAAGACGATTTTATTTATGACAGATTCTCTCTCGAATCCGATAACGGAATCATATTCTCCGACCATTCCGGCGTCAGAAGCGTAAGCCGTTCCCCCTTCAAGGACGTGCATATCGTTTGTCTGAACATGCGTATGAGTACCAATGACCGCCGAGACTCTCCCATCGAAATAATAAGCGAATATTTCTTTTTCGCTCGTTGATTCGGCATGGTAATCGACGATATGGATACATTCTTCTTCCGTTTTTAAGAGTTCTTCCATGACGTCAATCGGAGAGGCGACATCCTCATTCATGAACGCCTTTCCCAAAATGTTTGTGACTCTGATTGTGGTACTATCAACCTCAAAACAAGCTGAGCCAAGGCCATGATGGTAATTTAGAAGGTTGATGGGTCTAATTAAATTATCGGCCTCATCGATATAATCATCGATCGCTGACTTATCGCGATAATGATTTCCGAGGGTAATGCAGTCAATCCCCAAATCAAGCAAGAAGCGGTAATGCGATTCGTTCAAACCCTTCCCGTGCGAGACATTTTCGCCATTGGCGATGATGAAATCAGGATCGTATTTGCGTTTAAGAAAAGGAAGGGCCCGCTTCAACGCGGACCTTCCTAGCTCTCCAACAATATCTCCGAGAAAGATTACTCTCATCCTTATTTTGCGGTTTCAACGACTTTGTATTCGCGGATTACGCTGACTTTGACGGTTCCAGGATAGACGGCTTCGTTCTCGATTTTTTCCCTGATTTCAAGGGCCATTTTGGTCGCCATGGCATCATCCACTTTCTCCGGCATTACCATGACGCGCACCTCTCTTCCGGCTTGCATAGCGAAAGCCTGTTGCACGCCATCAAAGGATTTGGCGATGGTTTCTAGCTGCTCGACGCGCTTGACGTAAGTCTCGAGAGTCTCGCTTCTTGCCCCTGGACGAGCGGCAGACAATGTATCTGCAGCGGCCACCAGGTGAGCGATGACGCTATTGGCCTCAACGTCTCCATGGTGAGAGGCGATGGAATTGATGACGACTTCTGGCTCACCGTATTTTTTGGCTAATTGAACGCCTAATTGAACGTGGCTCCCCTCTTGCTCGAAATCAACGGCTTTGCCGATATCGTGCAATAAGCCAGCACGACGCGCTAATAGCTGATTCTGACCCAATTCGGAAGCCATTATTCCGCATAAATAAGCGACTTCAAGAGAATGATCCAAGCCGTTTTGCCCATATGATGTACGGTATTTGAGCTTACCTAAGTAGCCTAGAAGCTCACGATTGATTTTTGGCAAGCCAAGACGGAAAGCGGCTTCTTCGCCGGCTTTTTGCGTCTCGCTCTCAAGATCGCGTTTGCATCTGGCGGCAACTTCCTCAATGCGACCCGGCTGGATTCTTCCATCTTTGACGAGAAATTCCAAAGTGCGTTTGGCGATTTCGCGCCTGATTGGATCGAAGCATGAGACGGTGATTACTTCCGGCGTATCATCGATGACGATGTCAACGCCAAGGGTCTGCTCGATGATGCGAATGTTCCTTCCTTCACGCCCGATGATTCTCCCCTTCATGTCGTCATTTGGCAGCGATACGACCGAAACGGTTCTCTCCGTTGTGACTTCTTGAGCGTATTTGGCGCAGGCAAGAGAAAGTATCTCGGCGCTTTTTTGCTGCGCCGTTTCTTTGGCTTCGTCCTCTTGGTTTTTGATGTAAGCGGCGATTTCGCTGCTCATCTTGCTTTCGACGCGAGCCATTATTTCGTCATGCGCTTCTTTTGTGGACATGCCGGAAACCTTTTCGAGCTCTTTGATGATGGAATCGATTTTCTCATCGTATTCAGCCATCTTTTTATCGCATTCAGCCAGTTTCTTGGTCAAATTCTCATTGCGATTATCAAGTTCCGTCTCCTTTTGAAGAAGCTGATTGTCGCGGCGATTGATGGATTCTTCTCTCTCGTCGAGTTTGCTTTGTTCTGCCAAACTCTCAGCTTTCATCTCGCGGACTTCCTGCTGGGCTTGCTGTTTGGCTTCGAAAATGGCTTGCTTCGCATCAAGCTCAGCATTTTTTGCGATCCTTTCAGCCTTTATTTCGGCGTCGCGCAATATTTGCTTTGCCTGCGCATCGGCGCTCTTCTTTTTGAATTTCGGGAGTAAGTGATGAAGAAGAATGACCACACCTGCTCCAATAAAGGCGCAGCAGATCGAAACGATGAGCCAAACCCACCACGATACTCCGCTTGCCTCCGTTAAAACGAGTAAATCGACAAACATAAAAATCTCCTAAATATTGTCCAAATAGGGGCTCGCTCCAAAAATAAGATGATATGTTTTTGTATGGCACGGCCGGGGCCGATAAGACAATCAACAACCAATCTATGGCGTGAGTACCTATTGAGGTACGACCATATTCTAGCAAGTCAAATGCAATGTGACCATAACGGATAAAAAGAAAAGGCCCGAGTTTTTTGCTCGAGGCCCATCATTAATCGTCAGATTCGATCCCTTCGCCTTTTTTGAGTTTCTCTTTAATCGCCTCATCAAGGGCGTCTGCTACCTGTTGATGCTCTTTTAGATATGCTGAAGCGGCATCTTTTCCGTTGCCGATTTTCTCTCCGTTATAGACAAACCAGCTTCCTGTTTTTTGTAGCAGCCCCAGTTGCGCACCGAGCTCAAGAATCTCCCCTTCGCGAGTGAACCCTTGTCCATATATCATTTCAATCATGCAAGTCTTGAATGGCGGAGCCACCTTGTTTTTGACCACTTTCACCTTCACGGTGTTCCCAATGATGTCTTTCCCGTTCTTTATGACGTCAGCGCGCCTGATATCGATACGAATGGTCGCATAGAATTTAAGGGCGCGGCCGCCTGTAGTTGTCTCCGGATTGCCGTACATCACGCCAACTTTTTCGCGGATTTGATTAATGAAAATGACCAAGCATCCAGTTTTATCCAAGACGCCAGCGAGCTTTCTCATAGCTTTTGACATAAGACGCGCTTGCAAGCCGACTTGGTTATCGCTCATGACGCCATCGAGTTCGGCTTGAGGAACAAGGGCAGCCACTGAGTCGACGATGATGATATCGATCGCTCCGCTTTGAGCAAGCATCTCGACGATTTCCAAAGCCTGTTCTCCGCTATCTGGCTGAGAAAGGATGAGCTCGTCTATATTGACACCGAGTTTCTCGGCATAGGTTGGATCAATCGCGTGTTCCGCATCGACATAAGCCGCTCTCCCGCCCTTCTTCTGGGCTTCCGCGACCGCTTCGAGGGCCAGCGTTGTCTTGCCGCTACTCTCAGGCCCGTATATTTCAACGATTCTGCCACGCGGATATCCGCCGACGCCCAAAGCTTGGTTCAAGACTAAACTGCCGCTCGGTATTACGTCGACATCCACTTTCGGATGGTCGCCTAGGCGCATTACCGAACCTTTTCCGTATACCTTTTCGATGCTTTTGAGCGCTTCCGCTAAAGCCTCGTCTTTCTTGTCTGCCATAGATTACCTCCATCCATATATAGACACTTAATTGCCTTTTTTACCAAAAATAACGCAGGAAAATCGCAAACGTCAGTTTTTGCTTTCCTCTTTGAACACCCATATGTTCTGAATTACGTAAATGACTCCGCTCATGAAGGAAGCAAAAGTCGCCAAATACACAAAGATATTGGCGATTCTCCATGCACCAAAGGCACTATCGAAATAGGTAAACGGCCAGCCGTTGAGGAAAACAAGGATTATGGCCACCATTTGAAGAACGGTTTTGATTTTGCCAAAAATGTTGGCCGCCAAGACCTTCCCTTTTCCAGCCGCGATAAAACGCATGGCATCAACCACCAAATCGCGCCCGATCATGACGATTACGCAAAAAACGGAGATCGTAATGGTCGAGTCCACAAAGTGAGGAAGGATCAAATAAATCAAAGCCGAGTCGACGAGCAATTTGTCAGCCACCGGATCAAGAAATTTGCCCAAATCGGTTACCTGATTCCATTTTCGGGCTAGATATCCGTCGAGGGCATCGGTTGAAGAAGCGATAACGAAGACAATGCAGGCAAGAAAATAGTAAAGGCTGATGCCGAGTCTCTCATCGCCGATGTAGACAAGAGGTAAATTCGGGATGTAATTCAAAACCAGAAGAAAAACGAGCAAGGAAAGGATCAAGATGATTCGCGATACGGTGATTTTTGTAGGAATGTTCATGTTTTTCTCCAAAATGAGTATCCGGCTCTGTAAGCCATGTTTTGTCGAGGGCGAATATTAATCTCAGGTTTCCCTGGAAGAGTTGCCTTCGTTTAAGCTTCTCTTCTTCCTCTACCGAATTTGAGTTTCTCGCTTGTGGGGTTTACCTCGTTTCATCTTGACGTCGCCGTCAAGCTCGTCTCTGTGGCACCTTAGGGAAGGGCATCTGCAAGAGAGCCATTCCGCCGTTACGCGCTCCCGCGTACCTAGGGTTATTTATTCCCCTAGCGCAATCATTACGGCCATCACAGGCCGTGCGAGCATGGACTTTCCTCTACTTCAACAAGAAGCAGCCATCGCCCGAGCCGGATTTCATTTTATTTGAGGTCGGCTTCGGAGTAACCGAGCTGATAAAGCAGATTCTCCAATTTTCGGCAACGCTTTATCCACTCCAAGTTCTCGCTATTGACCTTGTCGCCAGGCTTAATGCCATCGAGCGTGTTTTTGAGGGAGGCGTTTTCGATTTCGAGATTCTTTACCTGCTCGCAGAGAGCTTCGTATCTCCCGTTTGACGAGGAAGAGCGTTCGCCCTGCGTTCGGATTTCTTTCTCCAAAGCGCTGATCTTGGCATTTTTCTCGCTGATGAGAGAAGCGTAAGCCTGATAGTCCGAGATGATCACGTCGAGGAATGAATCTACCTCCACCGGATCGTATCCTTTCACGTCCTTTGAGAACTTCTTATCAAGGATTTCCTTCGTTGTCAGTTTCACGTCTTTTTCCATAAGTGAAATGCCTTCTAGATTATAGGTATTCGAAAACTCTTCTTCAATGAACGAAAAGACCTTTCCGGTGCTACAATAAGCAACGTGAAAGCCTTAAGGAAAGCGATTCGAGACAAAAAGATCCTAATCTTCTTTGATTTGGAGGGGACGCAGTTCTCCCACGAGGTGATCGAGATAGGCGCCTATAGCGTTTTGCTTCATGACGATTTGACGGTAAAAAACATCAACCAGCCCTTCAAATGCTACGTAAAGCCGCAAGAGCAAGTAGGCAAAATCGTCACCGAGCTCACCGGCATAACGGACAAAAAACTGCACGATGAGGGGTTTCTTTTTCCTAAAGCCTTCAGCGAATTCGAAAGATACGTCAAAAAATACGAAGATAGATGCACTTTCGTCGCCTTCGGGAATCAAGATATAAAAATAATCGAAAACAGCGTTTATCTTAATGGCAATGCCGGCATAGCTTTTTCGCGCCTCATCAAAAAGAATTACCTCGATTTCAGTTCGTTCATCAGCTCTTACATCAAAGACGAGCACGGCAACCCGTATTCGCTAACAAACTATCTGAAAATATTCAATGTGCCTTTCTCTGGGCATGCGCATGATGCAGCGGCCGATGCATATAACCTCATAGAGCTATATAAAGCCTTCCTTGCAAAGAAAGATATCGTCCGAGAAGAATACGAAAAAACCCTTTCCCGCCTATCGCATCTGCCAAAGCCTATCCAGTTAGTGATGAATAAACTCCAAAACGGGGAGACGGTCGACCCGGTATTTTTCGATCGAGCGGTCGAGGAGAGTTTGAAATGATTCATTATCCAAACGGCAAAAAAGTCGTGGAAGCGGATAAAAAGCAGCTTCGTATTGGCGCGAAAAAGAAACGCAATGCGTTGACGGCAGGCAACCGAGGAATGGATTTTGAGGCCGATATCAATGACTCCAACGAATACTACGCCGAGCACAATTTGGCCTTGGTGACGAAAAGGCCGACTCCCATTAACGTAGTCAAAGTCGATTATACGAAGGGCGCGAAAATCGTCGATGCCTACTTTGAGAAACAAAGCACAACCGACTATAACGGCGTCTATAAGGGGCATTATCTCGATTTCGAGGCCAAAAACACCAAAAGCAAAACCGCTATCCCGCTCATGAATATCGCTCCGCAGCAAGTCAAGCATCTAAGGGCGGTGAAAGAAAACGGAGGCATCGCTTTCTTTCTCATCCGCTTTGAAGAGCATAATGAGGTCTATTGCATCGACGCTTCTTTCATTTGCGATTTCTACGAGAGACACGAGAGAAAATCAATTCCCTACGAAGAAATAAAAAAGAATGGCTATTTGGTCCGCGAATCCTACCATCCACGTATCGATTATTTGCCTGTCATCGAAAAGCACTTTTTTAAATAGAGGCAATATTCCTTCATGGGGCAAAGCCCGCATTTTGGGTTTTTCTTTTTGCAGATTTCACGCCCAAACCCGATAAGGGCATGATGGAGAAATCGCCATTCCTCGATCGGGAAGCTTTCCTCTAACTTCTTTTCGACGACAAGCGGTTTATCGCTCTTTCTAGCATACCCTAACCTTTTGGCTATATTGTCGAGGTGAGTATCGACTGGTATAAAAGGCAATTCGCTTCTTTCAAGAAGAAAGACACGAGCCGTTTTCTCACCAACCCCGGGGATTTTGCGGAGTTTTTCCAAATCATGGGGGATTTGCTCATTATATTGAAAAACGATAAATTCACCCATTTTTTGCAGTGATTTCGCTTTATTTCGATATAGGCCGATAGAATGAATGCACCTCTCGATATCGGAGACATTAGCGTTCATCAATGAAGCCGCGTCAGGATATTTCGCGAATAAAAAAGGCGTGACTTTATTGACTCCTTCATCGCTTGTCTGGGCGCTGCAGATGATCGATACGAGACACTCGTAATCACTTGAGAAACGAAGGGAACAGCTCGCGTCAGGATAATTGTCTTTCAAAAACGACAGGAGGCGCTCATTTTTTCCCATCATCTACGCTCCACATGGATTTGGCGATATTCATCGTCTCCTCGATGTCTTTATCCCAAGTAGATGATGAAGCGCTATAGCCTTCTTTTTCAAAATCGGAAGTCATTCTTTTAGAGCGCAAAACGCGGTCGATATTTTTGACCGTCTTCCTGCCTTCACGGAAGGAATCAAGAAGCGCATTCTGGATTTCTTCTTTTTTGTAGCCGGCATTTATCCAGTTGCCAATCGTCTCCCGTTCAAGAGGTGAGATCGTTCTTTGAAATTTGTCTTGGAAATAAGACAGGAGGGCCTGCATCTCGCTTTCCTTATTCTCGGAAAGGAGGTCGGCGCTTTCTTCGTTCATCGACTTCTTGAATTGGTCGTAGGCCTTTTCCTTCAAGAAATCGATCGATGTTCTTATTTTTCCGCCTTTAGTTTCGAGAGAAACGTATCCTCGTTTCATAAGATCAGCCACGATTTTATCTATTTCGGATGAAGAATAATTCATCTTCAAAGAAAGCATGTCGTTGGTTATGAAGGAATTCCCTTGTTCCAAAAGGAGATCGATCATGAGCAAAACGATGACCTCTTTTTCCTGAATGTTCATTTTCTTGTATGAATTTAAGAGCGCGTATCTGAAACTGACGGCGCTCATGATACTCTTATTGCTCATTTTTCTCTCTTCCTTTCCTCTTCTTTGATTTTATTTGGATTCAGCGTTGACAATAGACTCCGCCTCGACTCAATGGCAAGCCTGCTTTTCTCTTCGAGAGCAAAGGACAATTTCTCCGCAAACCGTTCAGCCCGTAAAATGCGGAGGGGATCTTCTTCAATTCTTTTGATGGGGTCCCCTATAAAGCGGATCAAACCGTTTTTTAAGTCCATCAAGCCTCCATGGAAATCGCTCACTTTGTATTCCTTATCTATATATAGAGCGTTAATCGTGAAATCGCGCCGCCATGAGTCCTCTTCGAGATTATCGATGAAGCGGATGAAAGACGGATGCCTATGGTCTTTGTATTCGCCTTCTTGGCGTAATGTCGTTATATCGACTTCTTCCCCTTCCACCATCATCCGTACCGAACCAAAGCGGGCAAAGGCGAAATTCGCATTCGGGATTATCTCTTTCATTTCGCTAGGAAGGGCATTGGTCACGAAATCATGGTCAACATAGCTCCGTCCCAAAAGAAGGTCGCGGCTGCACCCGCCTACCATATACAGTTTTTTCCCGTGTTTCAGGAAGAGCTCTGATAAAGAGTCAAAACGGAAGTCCCTTTGCATAAAGAATAGTATATCAATCTGCCTTTGAACGAAAAAGAAAACCCTGACCGAAATCAGGGCAAGTGACCTATCCTCTCAATCGACTTAGTTGAGTTTGTCTTTGAGGGTTTTGGAAACTTTGAAGTTAACGGAAGAGCTGGCTGGGATTTTGATCTTTTCCTGGGTGGAAGGATTTGTTCCCTCGCGAGCTGCCCTTTCTTTCTTGGAGAAGATGCCAAAACCAGAGACTTTGACTTCCTCGCCTTTGACTAAAGCTTTCTCGATGATCTCGAAGACCGCATCGACCGCAGCTTGGGCATCGCCTTTCGCGATTTCGGCTTTTTCGGCAACTGCTAATGCTAATTCAGCTTTGTTCATGAGTGACCTCCTATTGCTAAATTGTAGGAATAAATTAACACGCCATCGATACTTTTGCAAAGTTTTATTGATTTGAAAGCGGCAAAAGAGAGACTGATTTCGTTTTAAAAAGTAAGCGCTTTCTTAATTTTGTTTCGAATATCAATCTATTTTCGACATCACGTTGTCAATTTTATCTCGATAAAACCTTGGTTTTTATGAATTTTAAAAAATAAAAAACAAGATTGAGGAAATTTCGAAACGATCCTTATTTTCTAATGCGATAAATGATATCTATCGGCGATCCATCGAAGGAAAATGACTCTCGCAAACGATTCGAAAGGTACCTTGTGTATGAAAAATGGGCGTAATCGGGGTTGTTGCAAAACATAATAAAGGTCGGGGGGCAGCTCTTTACTTGGTTAGCAAAAACTATTTTTAAGCGCCCATGGTTGAAATTCGGGGTCGGATTCATGGCTTGAGCGTCCGATATGATGCGATTGAGGACAGGAGTTGTGATACGGCGGTTATATCCTTCATGCGCCAAACGAACGGCTGGAAGTATTTTGTCGACCCCCTTCCCCGTTTTGGCGCTCGTGAAAAGAATAGGGGCATAATCCAAGAACTTGAAAGTGGCCCTAAAATTCTTCAAAAATTCATCGGCATCGCTTTGTGAATGCTTATTGACGTCCCATTTGTTCACTACCACCACAATCGCTTTTTTCGCCTCGATGGCGTAGCCAACCACATGAGCGTCTTGCTCTATGGTACCGGTTGAGCCGTCGACTACCAAAATGGCGACCTCGGAACGATCGATGGCTTCCATAGCCCGCAAAGCCGCATACTTGTCGACCGCTTCGTATATCCGGCCCCTTTTCACTAATCCAGCCGTATCGATGACTACATAATCCTGATCATCGTAAGAAAATGGCGTATCGATAGAATCGCGAGTCGTGCCTGCGATATCGCTAACGATGGTACGTTTTTCTCCAATTAGGCGATTAGCCAAAGACGATTTACCTACATTTGGGCGCCCAATAAGAGAGAAGCGGATGGCATCGCCATAGGTTTTTTCTTCTTTCAAAGGCAAATTTTTGACAATGGCGTCAAGCAAATCGCCGATGCCGATTCCATGGGCTCCGCTCACGATGAAAGGGTCTCCGAAACCTAAACGATAAAATTCCGATTGGTTCGCTATTTCTTGGATATTGTCTATTTTGTTGACGGCCAAAAGGATTTTCTTTTTCTTGCCATAGAGCAATTTCGCAATGAATTTGTCATCGCCCGATAATCCGACTTTCCCATCGACCACGAAAAGAATCAAATCAGCCTCGTTCAGGGCGATTTCGACTTGCGCCCTGATCTCATCCTGAAATGGAGCGTTTTGAATTTGAATTCCGCCCGTATCGATGATGGTGAATTCTTGGGTGAGCCAGCTCGCTTTGCTGTACAAACGGTCGCGGGTAATACCGCGCGTTGGTTCGACAATCGCTTTTCTTTCCCCGACGATGCGGTTGAAAATCGTGCTCTTCCCAACGCTTGGAGCGCCCACTATCGCTAGGGTTCCTAGTGACATATTCTCTCCAATCCCGTTTTTTCTTTGACGATATTTAGAACCGCATCAACAGCCCCTTCAATCGTCAAATTCGAGGTATCGAGGAGGACGCTGTCAGGAGCGGCAACTAGCGGATCGAATTCGCGTCCGCTGTCGATTCTGTCTCGCTCGCGGAGGTTTTCCTCAACTTCCGCCAAAGTCGTCTTGACCCCTTTGCTGAGATTCTCTTCGTAACGGCGGATGGCGCGCGTTTCGATGCTTGCGACTTGAAATATTTTCACCTGGGCGTCAGGCAAAACGTATGATCCGATATCGCGTCCGTCCATAACGACTGATTTGCTTTTAGCCAATTCGCGCTGAAGTTCAATCAGAGCGAGGCGAACTGGCTTCATCGCGGCGATATAACTTACATTATTCGATACCATAGGCTCACGGATAACCTTTGTGACGTCTTCATCGTTGCAGAAAATGGTGCCGTCTGGAAGCATGTCGATTTTAAGAGTTGGCAAAACCGTGACCGATTGTTCCTCGTTTTTCGGATCGAGCCCAGCGGCGATGACGGCGTGAGTGACAGCCCTATACATCGCTCCGGTATCGATATAGGTAAAATTCAAGGCAGATGCGACCTTTTTGGCTACGGTGCTTTTTCCAGCCGCTGCTGGCCCATCGATTGCTATAGCGATATTCTTTTGCTCCATCTTTCCCTTACTCCTTCACCCAATGAAAATAAAAAACCGACAAGGCCGCCACCACAGCTAATAAAACGACGATTTTGAGGACAAGATAAACGCGCTGTTTGACCTGGTATTCCTCATAAGGGGTACTGTGATACTCCTTCCCGCCAATGCCGGCTAGAGATACGGCTCCTTTGCTGACTGCTGTGCGCTTGATAAGCTCCCCGTCTTCCGCGGATGTATCACTCGCTGGAGCTTTGTGAGATGGGAATTTCGAATCGGGCATCGCCATTATCTTCTTCCGATAATGGGCCCATTTTTGCATTCTGCTTTTCATTGGCGCCGATATTTTAGCGCAACCCACCCCCAAGAGGAAGGTGTGGACTTTCGCATTGAAGGGCAAAAAGCAAATGCCTATAATGTCCCTTGCCTAGGAGGAACTAACATGGCTAAGAAAGTAACAGTCAACGCTGATGCTTGCATCGGATGCGGACTTTGCGTCGGGAGCGTTCCAAGCGTCTTCTCGTTCGGAGATGATGGAAAAGCCGTCGCTGGCGATGTCGATGATGAAGCCGCGGTCGATGAAGCGATCGCCAATTGCCCAGTCGGCGCGATTGAAGAGAAATAAATTTCGCTTATGAAAAAAGCCTTCTTCAAGAAGGCTTTTTTTCTTCCTGCTCGCGAGGCAAGTAGGTATGAATATGGCGGTAAACAAAGAAAGTTATCGCAATCACGCACGCGTTTTTTATCAAATTTAACGGTAAGACGCAAAATAGCACATAAGGCCAGCCTAAACTCGTTACGTTTTTATTCGCGAGTTGACATAAAGCGAGAATCTGATCGTAGGAAAATCCCATCACGTTCATATAAAAAGGAAGGAAGACGTATACGTTGAACAAGGAACTTACGATAAGCTGCAATACGAAAGAGACAGCAAATCCGATGGCTACCCCTTTTAAATTCCTCCTCTTTTGATAGATGAAGGAAGAAGGCAAAACGAAAGATAGGCTGAAGAGAAGATCTGCCCATTCCCCCACCGTCAAAGTCGAGGAAAAAGGCAATTTGAGGACCGTTTTGACGAGAAGCGAGGCGGAGGCCACAAGCGGGCCATAAGCAAATCCAGCAATGAAAGAAGGCACCTCATCGAAATGGATTTCCATAAACGATGGCAAAAATGGCAATTTGATCTGAAAGACGGGGACGATGTAAAGGATGGCGCTGAGAGCCCCAAAAATGCCAGCACGGGCCAATAAACGAGCGTTGTCGCACCCCTCTTTCTCCGATGTCGCACGATAATAAAGAGCAAAGAGAACGAGTAAGGCAGTAAGCCCTGCCAACATGGCGTATTTCCCAAATTGATTCATAAAAAGCCTCCACTTCAGGGAGGCTATAGAAAGCGATATCTCACTTCTATCATCCGGACTATACCGTTGGCTCTGGAATCTCACCAGATCATGTCCAATCTCTATTGGACTCGGGGGCTATTGACCGCCAGTTGACGTAATTCTCGTCACCCTGAAGCACCTTAAATTATAAGGAGCGTCTAGCGAGTTGCAACAATCATGATGCGCTCACGCCGTTTGATCCCTTTTCATTGAAACGCTCGTCAAAGTCTAGCAAGTCGATCAGATATCTATAAATAGGAGAATACCCATCGCCCAAAAGGCGTTTTTTGCTGAGTTCGAGTTTATATGATGATTGGTCTGCCTTTTCGTAAAAACAAAGCAATTCGTCTTTGCTTATGGGTGGGTGCATAAAAGCGATTTTGCGTTCATCGATAATGTCTTCTTCCCGCAGCAACAATAGAAGATAAGCCATATCCATCCAATAAGCGATCTCCGAATAGGAACGCTTAGGATCCAAAGAGACAACTTTCTTGCACAAGGAAGCGAAATCATTGTCGAATTCGGATTTGCTGAAACTGAGATTCAAAATAGGCAGGAGACTGGTTTGCAGGTTTTTTTCCATTAGAAAACGTTTATCGCCAGTCGGTAGATTTTTGTCAGCAAAAGCCAATTTTGCTGCCTTTTTGACCGCCATCGAAACCGAATCGGCTTTATAAGCTGGCCCAAGAGCCTTTTTCGCGCGATTCAACAAAAACAAAGAGCGAGGGGAAAGAAGATATTCCTCTTCGGGTTTATTTAGCGGATACCCCTGTATCTCCATTCCGGTGACGAGTTTGTTCCATCGCGAAGTGAAATCGACGATTTTGTTGTTCCAGCGGGCTTTTTTCTCGTCTTCTTTCGAGAGTTTTGGAAAAAAGCTCTCATCCGTCATCGTCAAAGACCCGCGAAAAATAAGACCGTCGATGCACATGTAATATTCCGACCACTCATATTCAGCGAAAAGAGAATCCTCGGGGGCGTCCACGAATTGCTCACGCGCCTTTTCCAAAAAAGAGGCGATAGTCGCAAATTGCTCTTTGCTGCCGATTGTGCATGCGCTCATTTCTTTGTAAGTATCGTCCATATGATTAACGGGCGATTGACTCACGATGAATTTGCCATCTTTGAAAAAAGAGATGTCGATTCTATTTCCATTCCGGTTGCCTTTGCCAGGTTCTACGACAAAGGACAATAAACGTTCACTTATTTTCATACCCTTTAACTCGTTCCAAAAACCGGAGTTTGCTTTCCTCGTCATAAAAATCGAACGTGACAGAGAGACGACGCTCTATCACCGTTTTCGCTCCGCTTATCTTCTTTAAAATATCAACGGGGTCAGCAGAAGGCGATGGCAGCCGGTTTGAAAGCTGCCTTGATAGAGCCTCCGTGTCACGCACTGAAAGATTCTCGTCGTGGATTCGCTTGGTTATTCTTTCTATTTCTTCATCGCTCAATGACAAAATCGCCCTAGCATGTCCGTAAGAAAGGCTGCCATCGCTCACTTCCATAAGTACTTTTTCAGGCAAGGAAAGAAGGCGCATGATGTTTGTCACTTGCGAACGCGATTGGTGAGAAAGGGACGCTAACGTGCTTTGAGTATAAGAAAAGCGTTTAACGAGAGCTTCGTAAAGAATAGCCATTTCAACCACATTAGCCTCTCTTTGATCGCGGTTATCAGCAAGAAGCATCAGTAGCATTTCCTCATCCCCTGCCTCGACTTTGACGCAGGGAACTTCCGTTAAACCGGCCCTTTTGGCGCCGAAATATCTCCTTCGGCCAAGGATAAGTTCGTAATGGGACCCGCTTGGGCGAACGATAAGCGGATTGAAAAGCCCGCGTTCTGTGATGCCTTTCGTGATGCGCTCAATGGATTCCTCGGAAAGGCGCACTTTCTTAACGAAAGAGTTGTCATCGATCAAAGAAAGCGGGACGCTATTGCCGCCTTGCGACTGATATTCCTTTTCCATCCTCGCAATGACATCGTTCTCGGAGAATTTCCTCACGAGCTCGTTGAGCGAGGTTTTGATGATGGCTTTCTTTCCTTTACTCATGGTTCAGAAGGATTTCGCGGGCAAGTGACTGGTAAGCTAAACTGCCTTGGCTCGTTGGGCGGTAAACGGTGACCGGCTCTCCCCTTGCGCTTGCGGCTGGAAGAGAAATGTTGCGTGGGATCATGACGGAAAATGTGTTTTCCTTGAATAGCCCTCTGACTTGCTGGGCCACCTCAGTGCAAAGAGAAGCCCTAGGGTCGTACATCGTCAAAAGAAATCCCTCGATTTTGAGCTCTTTGTTGTATTCGCCTTGAATTTTGCGAATGGAGGCTAAAATGGCAGCCACGGCTTCCATTGCGAAATATTCGCATTGGACAGGGATCAAAACCGAGGAGCTTGACACAAGCGAATTGATTGACAGAAGGCCTAAAGATGGCGGGCAATCGATGATTATATAATCATAGTTATCCTTTATTTTCGCGATTGCCTCCTTCAGCAAAAAGAAAGGCGATGAGACATGGCGAGATTGAATCTCCGCATCCAAGGAAGCCAAATGAAGATTGCTCGGCAAGACATCAAGATTGGAAAAAGAAGTTGAAACAATGGCTTTCTCAATAGGACAAGATGAAAGCAAAACGTCATTGATGGCGTAACGGAGCCCGTTTACATCAATCCCCAAGCCACGGCCGGCATTTCCTTGAGGATCCATATCGATTAAAAGAACCTTTTTGCTTTTGGCAATGGCGGAAGAGAGATTGATGGCGGTCGTGGTTTTGCCTACGCCGCCTTTCTGGTTAGCGATGGAGATAACGAATGACATAGAGAAATAGTAGCATCTGCGCGAGCTTTTTCCTAGATTGCTCTAGAGCGGTTTAGCGTGGATTTCGCTCCACTTTCGTGGGAACCTCTTTTGCGTTTTTGCCCCTTTCTCGAAGAAAATGTTTACTCTCTTCCCTTCGCCGTTTGGAAGTTCATCCACGTTTTTCTCGAGAAGATGAAGGTCGAGAAGGGAGATGGCGCGATGGCTATTTAGGAGTTCTTCCTCGCCTTTATCGCCTTTCATCGCCAATACCGTGCCGTGAACTTTCGCAAACGGGGCAGTGATCTCTAACAAAATCGGGAGCGGGGCGACAGCGCGAGCACTCACCAAATCGAAATGGTCGCGGTCATTGAGCTCTTCAGCACGTTTATTGATGATTGTGACGTTCTGAAGTTTCAGCTCTTTGCTGACTTCCATCAAAAAAGAGCATTTTTTGGCTGTGGCGTCAACAAGGGTGACCTTCTTATCCGGGAAGGCGATGGCGAACACCATGCCAGGAAAACCGGCTCCCGAGCCGACATCCAAAATCGTTTTTCCTTTAAAATAAGGGCTTTTTGCGGGGATTAAACAATCATAAAAGTGTTTTTCGATGATTTTATCTTCCTCCACAATCGCCGTAAGATTCATCTTTTCGTTCCATTCTTGCAGCAAATGGCAGTAGTGGCCAAATTGTTCAATTTGAGTTGAGGAAAGAGAGAAAAACGGCTTGAAGGATGTTTCCAAATCGGTGTAAGTCATAAAATACCTCGTTTCCGCAATAGCAATAGAAGAATGGAAATGTCGCTTGGATTGACCCCGCTTATTCTACTCGCTTGGCCAAGAGTGCGCGGCTTGATGTCGTTGAGTTTTTGCCTAGCCTCCAAGGCTAAGCCATCAAGCGATGGGTAGTCGATATCATCTGGCAAGATTATATATTCAAGTTTGGCTGAGTTTTTTGCGTCGCGTAGTTCTTTTTGGATATAGCCTTCGTACTTTACTTTCGTTTCCAAAGAGAGAACGGAAGCATCATCCATGGCAAGCTTTCGCGTTTTCGCGATATATGGAGCAAGATCGCGGTAACCAATGCCAGGGCGTTTCAAAAGCTCAATGGCTTTATGCCCGACCTCGTAATCGCGAAACCCTTTTTCTTTCAGAACGAATCTGAATTTGCTGCGTGAGCCAATCGTATGATCCAAAGCCGCGATAGCCTTATCGATCCGTTCGTATTTGGCGA
>CAVHTL010000007.1:0-5550 GCA_963638955.1 bacterium | reverse complement strand
TTCATGGCCATATGGCGTGAGCCGTTTATCCGCATTATCGTGACGAAGGAGCAAACGGTATTCAGCTCTAGAAGACATCAACCGATACGGCTCATCGGTTCCTTTTGTGACCAAATCGTCGATCATGACTCCAATATAACTCTCATCGCGCCGCAAAATGAAAGGCTTTTCCCTTTTTACGAAAAGCGCGGCATTGATCCCAGCCATTAACCCTAAGCCGGCCGCCTCTTCATATCCGCTCGTTCCACATATTTGCCCAGCCCCGTATAACCCCTCGTATTTCTTGACGCGAAGAGTCGCATCGAACTGAAGCGGTTTGATGGCTTCATATTCAATTTGATAGGCATCTTTCAAAAGCTCAGCCTTTTCGCATCCTGGCAAAGTGTGGACGAGCTCCACTTGAATATCATGTGGAAACCCATTTGAGAAACCCTGGAGATAAACGCTATCGCCATTCTCGAATTCTGGTTCAAGAAAAAGCTGATGCTTGTCTTTGTCGGCGAAGCGAATCACTTTGCTTTCGATTGACGGACAGTAACGTGGTCCGATTCCCTGAATTGTGCCATTGCTTACCGCCGATTTGTCGAGATTTTGCCGTATTAGACGCAAAGTGGCGTCGGTTGTGTATATCAAATAGCAAGGCAGTTGCTTCTCTAAAGGCGTGAAGGTCGTGGTGAGATAGGAGAAAGCCAATTCGCCGTTCATTCCCGGCTGGATAAGCCCCTTTGAAAAATCGATAGTCTTTTTGCTTAAGCGTGGCGGGGTGCCTGTTTTAAGCCTGAAGAGCTCGATGCCCATTTTTCTCAAGCAATCGGCAAGTCCGATGGATGATTTCTCGCCATCAGGTCCTCCATCGCGGGTAGAGGCGCCAGAGATTATCTTGCTATCCAAATATGTCCCAGTCGTGATGATCACGGCTTTCGAAATGATATCTTCACCGTTTTTCAGATGGACCCCATAAACCTTCGTATCATCATAGAGTAAACTCCCTACTTCTTCTTCCAAGATATCGAGATTGGGGGTCGAAGAAACAACGCTTTGCACGTATTCGGGGTAGCCAGCTTTGTCTTCTTGCGCTCTTAAACACTGCACTCCTGGGCCTTTCCCAGTATTGAGCATCTTTATTTGGAGTGGGTGATGATCGGCGGCGATTCCCATGAATCCGCCCAAAGCATCGATTTCCCTCACCACGATCCCTTTCGCGCTTCCCCCGATATGAGGGTTGCACGGCATATTGGCGATCATTTTCTTGTTGAGGGTAAGCAAAAGCGTCCTCAAGCCCATATGAGCGGAGGCTAAAGAGGCTTCGACTCCGGCATGTCCTCCTCCTATGACGATGATATCGTAATCCATCTTAGCCAATCGAATCCGACATATCTAGCTTGATGAGCTGGTTCAGCTCGACAGCGTATTCCATCGGAAGCTCCTTTGAGAATGGCTCAATGAATCCCATGACAATCATCTGGGTCGCCTGCTCTTCGCTTAAGCCGCGGCTCATAAGATAAAAGAGTTGCTCTTCATTGATTTTGGAAACGGTCGCTTCGTGCTCTAAAGTCGAAGACGAATTGAAAACTTCGTTCTTTGGAATGGTATCGCTATGAGAAAAATCGTCCAAAATAAGAGTGTCGCATTCTTCGTGAGCAAAAGAGCCGCTTGCCCCCGGCATAATGCGGACAGTGCCACGGTAATTGGCGGTCCCGCCGTTTTTGCAGATTGATTTGCTGATTATGGTCGAGGAGGTGTTTTTCCCAATATGGATCATCCTCGCGCCATTGTCCTGAAATTGGTTTTTGCCACCGACGGCAATGGAAATCGCGCTTCCTTTCGCGCCATCGCCTTCCAAAATACAGGCCGGATATTTCATATTGCGCATGCTGCCAATATTTCCGTCCACCCATTCCATGAATCCATTTTCCCCAACTTTCGCGCGCTGGGTGACAAGATTCACGATGTTGCTGCTCCAGTTTTGCACTGTGCTATAACGGCAATGGGCGCCTTTCAAAACGACTATTTCGACAACGCCGCTATGAAGGGATTCTTTGCTATAGATAGGAGCTGTGCATCCTTCGATATAATGGATGTCGCTTCCTTCGTCGCATATGATGAGCGTTCTCTCGAATTGGCCGGTTTTCTCGTTGTTGATGCGGAAATAGGATTGAAGCGGTTTCTCGAGCTTGACACCTTTTGGCACATAAATGAATGACCCTCCGCTCCATACAGCCCCGTTGAGGGCGGAAAATTTGTTATCGGCGATGGGCACAACCGTGCCAAAATACTTTTTGAACAGTTCAGGATAAAGCTGAAGCCCCATATCAGTCGAAAGAAAAATGACGCCTTTCTCTTCGACTTCCTGGAGCATGTTGTGATAGACGACTTCCGATTCGTATTGGGTGGTTACGCCGGAAAGGTATTTTTGCTCAGCCTCCGGAATTCCCAATTTATCGAATGTTTTTTTAACGGCTATAGGTACTGCGTCCCAATCCTTGCTCTCGCTAGAGGCAACGCGAGTGAAATAGGTGTAATGGTCAAAATCGAGAAAACTGAGATCAGGCCCATAAGAAGGCATCGGTAGTTTCCAGAATTCATGAAGTGCCTTCAGGCGGAATTCGAGCATCCATTCCGGCTCGTGCTTTTCTCGGCTTATGGCTTTTACGACATCATCGTTTAACCCTTCGCCCGTTGAAAAAATGACCTTCGCGTCGGTTTTGAAATCGTATTTGTATTGTTCGTCGAGGAATTTCGTATCGTCCATCGCTATTCCCCCTCTTTCTTTTTGAGGAGTTCATCCATCGCCGTCCAACCCATGGTGGCGCAGTGTATCCTCGCGGCTTGTTTTCCCGTATTCATGAAAACCAAAGCTTCGCCGAGTACCGAATCATCGTATGGTTTTTCCTCAATCATATTTATATATTGAGCAATCATATATTCGGCCGATTCAAAATCCTTGCCGATAGACTGTTCGCAAAGTATGTCGGTGCTTGCGCTTGAAATCGTGCAAGCCACGCCTTCCCATTTCGCGTCAATCACTACGCCGTTTTCGCTTTTCAAATAGATATCGAAGTCATCGATGCAGTTGACCGAGTCGGTGTGGATTTTCTTATAGCCTTCTCCGCCAGGAAGACCTTTATGGCTCGGAGAGGAATAATGATCCATGATGATTTCCCTCATCATGGATGGCGTCAATTCAAATGAAGTAGGCATCGAGGAACTCCTTTCCGTGCTTGATGGCATCCACCAAAGCGTCGATATCCTCCTTTGTTGTGTAGAAATAAAAAGAGGCGCGTACCGTCGCTACGGTCTTTAAAAAATCATTAAGGATTTTCGCACAGTGTTGTCCGCTCCTGCAGGCTATCCCGCGCGAATTGAGGAAAGTTGCAGCATCTTGGGCGAAGACATCGTTGATATTGAAAGTCACGATGCCAGCTTCGCTATCTTTGTTGTAGATAATGGCGTTATTGGTCTTCTCGATTTCTTCAACAGCGTATTTTTTTAGTTCTCGCTCATAAGATTCGATATTCTCAATCCCGATGGAACTTATGTAATCGATCGCGGCTTTTATACCTAGTATGCCTTCGATATTCTGCGTGCCGGCTTCGAAGCGGAGGGGAGGCTCTAGATAGGCGACATCGCCACACAAATCAAATTTCGCGTTCATTCCTCCGCCTGTCATGAAGGGATCCATTTTCTTCAATAGATCAAATTTGCCGTATAAAGCCCCGATACCGGTTGGCCCGCATAGTTTATGCCCGCTGAAGGCCAAGAAATCACAATCAAGGTCAACGACATCCGTCTTCATATGTGGCACCGATTGGGCGCCATCGCAAACTAACAAGGCACCGAAATCATGGCAAATCTTGGCTAGTTCTTTGATTGGGGCAATATAGCCAAGAACATTCGTCACCATAGCGACGGAAACGATTTTCGTGTTTTTGGTGATGGTTTTGCGGAGATTTTCCGCCGTTAAACGCCCAGAGGAGTCAAGCGGGATGAACTTGATTTTCGCTCCAGTCATCTCGCTTACCTTATACCAAGGCAAGACGTTGCTTGCGTGCTCGGCTTCGGTCAAAAGTATTTCATCTTCCTCTTTCAGGAATTTGACGCCGTAGCCAAAAGCGACGAGATTGAGCGAATTGGTCGTGCCTGAGGTAAAAACGATTTCCTCCGTTTTTGCGTTGAGGAATCTCGCGACCGTCTCTCTGCTCTCCAATATCTTCTTGTCGATATTCGCGCAGAGGTCATAATCGCCGCGATGGCTATTGCTCGTCTCGCTTTCGTAATACAAATCGATTGCTTCCTTCACGCAGTCCGGTTTAAAAGTCGTTGAGGCATTATCAAGCCAAACGAGTGGTTTCCCTTGCATCTTGATTTGATTTCGAAACATCGGGAAATCCTGACGAATTTTGTATACGTCAAACATTTATATCCCCCCTTCAATCGCTTGATTGATTCTCTCTTTGATCGTATCTTCCTCAAAGCGGTTCTCAATCGGCTTCAAGTAACCCAAAGTTATAAGACGCTTGGCCTCTTCTTTGCTCAATCCCCTGCTCATCAAGTAAAAAAGGTGCATCTCGTTGAGCTTTCCTACGGCTGCCCCATGGCTTGCCTCTACATCGTTTTCCGAGATATTGAGCACTGGCGAGGCTTTGCCTCTGCATTTTTCATCGAAAACGATGATTTTCGCTTCCTGTCTCGTCTTTGATTTCACCGAACCATGCAAAATCGAGGATTCGCCGAGAAAGAATAGTGATGATGCATCGCGCGAAATGCCGTTGTTTTTGACGATTGCTTCCGTGTGCGAGGTTTCATGGTAGACGGACGGTGCGAATTCTTTTACGCTTTTTCCTTTTGCTAAAGAGGCGAGATCCCAGCGAAAAGAAGCCCCTTCGCCCAAAAGTTTGACGGACGACGTCACTTTTCCGCTGTCACTAGAAAAATCCGCAAAGGCGATTTCGGCTCTGCCGTTTCTTTCGATGTTGATGTCTATGTCGATGTTGCCGAGATTTTTGAAAGTCGCGATTTCAAGACGAAGCAAATCGTTTTCCTTGACCGTCAGCTCTATTTTCTCTGGAATATCATCGATGTATCGGAACTTATTTGTTGCCATTCGTTATTTCCTTCGTGGCACAGACGCCGATGCTGACCTGATTCATCGGGGCGTTAGTCTCTTTCTCGATATTGATCCCAAGCTCGCGGTGAATCCATTCATATCCTTCTTTATCGACGCGCTCGATAAGCTCAGGTCCGCCATTGACGGCGATTTTGCCGTTGATCAAAATGGCGGCTTTGCTCGGTTTCAAAAGCTCATATAGCCTCGCATAATGGCTGATGATCAAAAAGCCTGTTCCTTCTTTTTGCTGTTTTAAGATGCTGTCTGAGACAATCTGAAGAGCGTCGACGTCGAGGCCGGAATCGATTTCGTCGAGCATTGCGATTTTCGGCGAAAGCAGGCGCATTTGAAGAATCTCGTTGCGTTTTTTCTCCCCGCCCGAGAAACCTTCGTTGAGATTCCGCTTGCTCATTTCAAAGGGGATATCTATCTCTTTGTAGGCT
>CAVHTL010000006.1:24927-27295 GCA_963638955.1 bacterium | reverse complement strand
TGCATGATTATAGCGGTTTTGCCATTCAAAACTATAGGAAGTATCACTAACCCCCATCGTAGATGGGCAATTAAAATCGCTTATTGCCACTATAAAGGGTCGATGCTATGATTATCCAGTCAATTTTTAGATTAGACTTTTTCGGAGGTTATATAGCGATGATCGTTCTAAAAGCATTAGGTGCCTTCTTCGTTAAAATATGGCGTTGGATTAAGGAAACCGCCTGGGTTCAGCCACTGCTGATCGTCGGTGCGATCTTCGCCATCATTTTCTCGATTCCTTATATCACTGATTGGGTTTCCAGCTGGGGTTATGCCTCCACCGGTGCCTTCTTCAACTCCGCCAAGCAGAGCCTTGATGGCGAGCTTGACGAATCCGCCCACAACCAAGAAGGCGATTACTTGACGCAAGCTGATCTAATTACCGAGAACATCTACGAGAACACTCAAAAAGCTTACAACAATGACACTGACATTTCTTCTAACTATGGAGAGAAGTTCTTCTTTGTCTACACATCAAGCGACTGCGATGGCTGCGATAAGGCCGAAGATGGATTCAAATATTTGAGCGAGCAATGGGGAAATAAATACATCCCAAGCGATGACGGCGAATTCAAGTTCTACACCATTTTCGCGGATGAAGATTCTACCAACGATGACGATTATTCCGAGACCCTTCTCGACACAACCGCTTTCCATCGTTATTTAGGCCGCTACTTAGGTTTCTTCAATATCACTGGAACGAAACTCAGAGAAGCTCCTTACAAAGACAATACGAGTGTGTCCGATACCAACTACGGGTATTACGAGACACCAGATTCCGATAATTTCTCAACCCCGACCATCCTTTTGGTGGACTTCAGCGAAGAAGCAATCAAGCAATCGCGCGGTGGAGTGTCTGAGGTATTGTTCGGTTTATCTGGCGACACCGATGCCGAGAGAGCGAAAGTCCTCATCAATATGTGGAACCATCTTGATGATGATACGACAAATCCATTCTCAAGCACTTATAAAGCCGCTTAATCCTAGCTTCAAAAAAGCCGCAATTATAGCGGCTTTTTTTCTTTAGGTTATCAAGAATGCATCTATTTTAGTTTGCGTATATTAGGAGTTTATAAAGTCCCGCCGTTCTTTTTCTCGTTGAGCATTTTAACGACGATCGGCGGAACGAGCGATGAAATGTCCTTCCCGCCATCGAAAAGCTCATTGATGGCAGTCGAAGAGATGAAGGTCTCCTCTTTTCTCGACATAAAAAACACCATATCGATAGAAGGATCAGCGAATTCGTTAGCGGCAGCCATCTGGAACTCATATTCGAAATCAGTAACCGCCCGTAGCCCTCGGATAATATAGGAACTGCTGACTTTTCGGCAATAATCAACGATGAGCCCAGGGTAAAAATCAACAACAACGTTCGGGTATTCCTTCGTCGCTTCTTTCATCATAAGGAGACGATCGGGGACAGAAAACACGCTTTTCTTGGCAGGGTTTACAGCCAAAAGGAAAATGACTTTGTCGAATAGATTGATACTTCTTTTCACTAATTCGATGTGCCCATTGGTGACTGGGTCAAACGATCCAGGGTATACGCCAATTCTCATATGCGTCTCCTCCAATATATCGTAACGCTTGTCCTGCCATAACGATAAGTCCTCTCTTCCGAAAAATAAGGTTCGTCTGGAAAATCGAGCTCTCCTTCGTATTCAAAAATCAGAACGCCATTTTCCGTCAACATATCGTTATCGATAAGAAAAGCCCAGCAGAATTGATATGCTTCTTTGTCTTTATAAGGCGGATCGACGAAAACAATATCGAATTTATCGCCATTTGATACGCAAGAGCGCAAAACATCTTTGTAATCTTTGTTTTCAACATCCGCGTTTCTTATCCCTAGTGACTCCAGATTATCGCCTATTGTCGTGGCGCCTTCCTTATTTATATCGGAGAACAGGCAGAAAGAGGCGCCTCTTGAGATGAATTCGATGCCCATCGCCCCACTGCCCGCAAACAAATCCAGCGCGCGTGCGTGCGTAATATAAGAGGATAAAGCATTGGCAATCCCTAGTCTTACAATCGATTTGCTTGGAACATCCAAATAAGAAGGGACTTTGAGTTTCCTGCTTCGATAAATCCCACCACCAACGCTAACCATATCAATCTATTTTCAAAACCTTATGCCTGAACGGAGAGAAAATTATGTCATCTATCTGCATATAGATATCCCGCACAGCGACATAGGCTTCGTTGTATTCTTTGACAAGAGGGAGCGAATCTAATTCTTTCTTTGCTTCATATAGCTCTTTTTGAGCGTCTATCGTCTCTTTCTTCCCTTTTCCAATGGAAGAAAGGGAAAACGAATAGGCTTCCTC
>CAVHTL010000006.1:15751-24897 GCA_963638955.1 bacterium | reverse complement strand
GCAAAACCGTCTCATCTTTCTCTAAACCGGATTCAAGTTCCGATAAGCGAATGGACCGTTCATCACCCTCCAAAGCATTTTTGAGGGCGCCTACTTCTTTCAGGATTTTCTCATTCATCGCGAACGTATTATAGCAAAATAAGGCGCTTACCGCGCGTTTATTAATCAGGAGTGCTACAATTACGCCATGCTTAAAATAACCAAAGACAACGCCATCTCTTTGCGGGCGAAAAGCAAAGAAGTGCCATTACCGATTTCTCAAGAAGATAAAACGCTGCTTTATGAAATGCGAGAGTATCTCATAAATTCTCAGAATGAAGAATTTCGCAACTCACACCCGAAAGTGCGCGAAGGCGTCGGGCTTGCGGCACCGCAAGTCGGGGTTAATAAACGAATGCTTGTCATATATTACCCTATCGGTGAAGGGGAATACGTTCAGCATATGTTCGTGAATCCGCGCATTATCGCGAGCAGCATCAAAAAGTGCTATCTCCAAGGAGGCGAAGGATGCCTTTCGGTTGATGAAGAACATCCTGGCTTGGTACACCGCGATTATCGAGTGACCGTCAAAGCGATTGAAGCTTCAACGGATGAAGAAGTCACCATTAAGGCCAAAGGATTCGATGCGATTGTCCTTCAGCATGAGATAGATCATCTTGACGGGATCCTTTTCTACGATCATATCGATAAAAAGAACCCGGATAGGCCGCTTCCTGGCGCCATCGCCATCTGATATGAAGAAAAAGACCGTTCTTCTTTCTCTATCTCTTATCGCTCTGGTAAGCTGCTCGGCTAACAAAGAAAGCGGAAGGATAAACAGGATAGACCGGACGATTTCTCAATGTCTGAACTTTGGAGAGACATCCTTTAAAGTTCTCCAGTTGACCGATATTCATTTTTCTTGCGCAACCGATATAAGGCACGAAAGCGAATTTATCGGCGCATCGGTAAAATACGCGGATCCTGATTTGATCATGATTACAGGCGATTCGCTTTTAAACGCTTCTAAAGGAGTCGCTGACGCCTTATTTTCTATGATCGATGGTTGGAGAATACCTTACTATTACTTGCTAGGAAACCACGATTTGCAGGGTTTTTACAGAGAATCTTGGCTAATGAACAAGATTTATGCCTCCGATTATTGCCTGAACTCTTATGCTGGTTCAACCTCGAAATGCGGAAAAACGGACAATGTGATGAATCTTCAAAAAGACGGGAAAACTATTTTTCAGATTTATTCTTTTGACAGTCACAGTATCACCAATATCGATGGAGTCTACTATTACGATTATTTGAAAAAGGATCAAATCGAATGGTACATAGATGAAGCCGAAAATGCCAAAATCGGCAATGACGGAGCCTATGTTCCTTCGCTTGGTTTCGTTCATATCCCTTTGTGGGAAATAGTTGATGCGTACTCAAACGAGAAAAGTGGCTTAATCGGCGAAATTCACAAAGGATTTACGTACAAGAAGATCCCCGAACTTGTGGAAAAGTTAGGGGGGCCGATTCCCTTCTGCCCTCAAAAAGTGAACACAGGCTTCTTCGAAAACGCCAAAAAGCGATCCATGAAAGGCATCTTTTTCGGTCATGACCACAATAACGATTGGGTCGGAGAATACAAAGGTGTGGCAATCGGCTACGGCGTGAAGTCCGGCAAGGAGCTCTTTTACGGTGTCTCGAATAATGGGCAAGATATGATTGGCGGTGCTTTATACACCGTCAAGGAAGACGGCGCTTATTCGATAAAGCACTTTTATTTGAGTGATGACGATTATTCTTTGACTTACGAAGAGGAGGTCTCTAGACCATGAAGAGATCGTGGGCCATCGCTTTCGAAATCGTTCTTTTCTTCATTGCCGCCATCTTTTTCTTCCTATTCTTTTGCATTGCTTTTGATATGTTTTCCTGCCTCTTAGTGAAAGGATATAGGTCGATCCCGGCTTTCGTTTCTTACTTCATGCCGACCTATTTTCTCTTTCTCTTTCACCGCTTATCGCGCGAGAGAAACATCGAATCATTGACGAAACACGCCAAAACGAATGGGGCAATCATCATTTCTCTCTCGTTTTATTTGATAGTGATGGATATTGCGTATTTCTCTCTTGGCGCCTTTTCTGATCTTGTGGATGGAAGTATCGCTCCGCTTTACCCGCTCGACACCCTGTTGATAGGGTTATTGAGCGCCGGAATAGGGGCGCAGCTATACCTAAATAAATGCGCATGGCTCTTCGTCCCGCTCATTGGCGAGAAGAACGAATGCGAATTTACTGACCTTCTTTCTTCAATCGTCAAATCAATCGGAACGCTTTTATCCCTTTACATGGTCGGTGCGCTATTGTGGGGATTTGATTTTGCGGATTGGACTAACCCTTATTTCCCGTGCCTCGTGCCTCTCTTCCTTTCGATGATCGGCCTTGCTTTGCTCCTTGCTTACGATATCTATCTGGAAAGTTGCCATCCTATGTTCGTCAAGAAAAATACAAAAACGGTTATTTTGATATCGCTATCGATTTTCGGTTTTATCGCCATCGTCTCCTCAATAATCGTTTTTTGTCTTGTCCCGAACATTGTCATAATCGTAGGTCAGGCCTACTTTCGCTTTGATGCCGTATGCAGCGTCAACTTATCGCCTTTTGCCCTCACCATTCCTTTAGGCCTGTATATTTTTTATCTTTGGGGACGATTTTTGATAAAGAATAGGCAGACGGCAGCGAGGTGAGCCAATACTTTTCGGAATGAAACCTCTTTCATTGAAAATGCACCCTTTTTTGATGAAAAGTTTTATCAATATGCTATATTAAGGCCAACAAAGTCGGCCATAAGACGTTGTATCGTTTATCGAGGATTGTTATTTCTATGTCTAAATCAAAAACACCAATACAGATTTTTGCTCTCGGCGGATTGGGCGAGGTAGGAAAAAACACCTATTGTTTCGAAAGTGAGCGCTCAATCATCATGATTGACGCTGGCGTTCGTTTTCCTGAGGCCAATTTGCCAGGCGTCGATTACGTAATCCCTGATTACACGTATCTGAGAAACAATAGATCGAAAATAAAAGCCCTATTTATTACCCACGGCCATGAAGATCATATCGGAGGTATCCCTTTTTTGGTGAGAAGCGTCAATATCCCGGTGATTTATGCCCCTCGTTTGGCAGCTGCCCTCATCCGTCACAAATTGGAAGACGCACGCATCAAAGATCAGGTGAAAATCGTCGAATATGACAGCGACACCGTCGTCAAAGTCGATGACAGCTTCAAGGTATCCTTTTTCCGCGTCACTCACTCCATTCCCGATTCTTTTGGCATTTGCATCGATACCCCTGAAGGAAGAATCCTCGATACCGGTGATTTCAAAATCGATTTAACGCCGGTGGGCCCCAATTTCGAGCTCAGCAAAGTCGCCAAATTCGGAGATGAAGGCATCACGCTTCTTTTAAGCGATTCCACCAACGCCGAAATCGAAGGCTATACCCCCAGCGAGCGCCACGTAAGAAGCGGCGTTGAGGAGATTTTCGATAAAGCCCCCGGAAGAATCATCGTCTCTACCTTCTCAAGCAACATCAACCGTATCCAGCAAGTCGTCGAGGTAGCCGTTGAGCATAACCGCAAAATATGCATTTTGGGCAGGAGCATGGAAACTGTCGTTGGCATCGCGCGCGATTACGGTTACATTAAAATCCCTGATTCCGCCATCATAAGCGATGAAAATATCCGCAATTACAAAAGCGAAGAGATCTGCATTCTTTGCACTGGCTCGCAAGGGGAAAGCATGGCCGCTCTTTCCCGTATCGCCAATGGCGATCACAAAAACGTTCATATAAATCAAGGCGACACCATCGTCTTTTCATCAAATCCGATTCCTGGGAACGGAGCCCTCATCGACAAACTCGTCAATAATCTCGTAAAACAGGGAGCCGATGTCAAAACGAATGGCATCGCCTTCTCCCTTCATAGCTCTGGTCACCCCTCTAGGCAAGAGCTTAGATTGATGCTGAAACTCGCGAATCCGAAATACTTCATGCCGGCCCACGGGGAATACCGCATGCTCAAATTGCACGGAGAGGTCGCTAAAGAGCTAGGCATGAAAGACAACAATATATTCGTTTGCGGAAATGGTGACGTTTTGCAGCTCAAAGATGGCGTCGTTACCCGCGGCGGGCATGTGCCGGCGGAAGACGTCTATATCGACGGCAATGATCTCGACGGCTTATCAAGCAGTGTTCTGCATGACCGCGAAATCCTCAAAAACGATGGCCTTATCGTCATTTTGCTTTCAATGAACGAAAAAGGTGAGGCCGCTCTTCCCCCGATTGTTTACGCTCGCGGTTTCGCAAGCGGGGAAAACACGCATTTGATGCGTCATACTCAACTCCACGCCGATGAGGCCTATAAAGCCGCGATTGCAAGAAAAGCCTCAATCGGAGAAATCAAGAGCGTTGTGAAAAACGAGGTCTCAAAATATGTCTATCGCAAGACAGAAAGAAACCCGATGATCATTCCGCTCGTTCTTTCCAAAAATTAAAATGCTCATTTTAGCCAGCAAATCCCCGAGAAGAAAAGAACTGTTCGCTTTGATTGCCCCAAATTTCAAAGTGATACCATCTTCTTTTGATGAGCGCGTTCTCGATTCGTCCTTGAACCCCAAGGATTTGGCTATCGAAGAGAGCAAAATGAAGGCTTACACTCTCTTTTCCAAATACCCAAACGATGAGGTATTGAGTTGCGACACCATCGTCATTTTGAACGGAAAAGCTCTAGAAAAGCCGATTGATGAGGAAGATGCGATAAGAATGCTCAAAGAAGAGCAGGGAAAGAAACAAATCGTTTTAAGCGCCTACACCTACATCTCAAAAGAAAGGGAAATATCTCGCACCGTCTCAACCGAAGTGTATTTCCATTCACTGAGTGAAGAGAAGATAAAAGAATACGTCAGACTCCACAAGCCTTTAGACAAAGCTGGAGCATATGGCATCCAAGACGATTACCCACTCATCGAGAGAATCGTAGGTTCTTACTATAACGTGATGGGCTTGCCAGTCGAGGATTTAAAAAAACGCGTTTTCACGCGCTAGGGAATATTTTTTGATACACTTCCATGGCGTTGCCCTTGACCACAAGAGTCAAGCGATCGCTCATTTGGATGAAGCCGGTTACACCCGCTTCCCGAAGCTTGTCGCGATTCACGGCCCCGTAATCGTTGAGCCGCAGTATGATACGGCTGCCTTCAAGCGATTTTTCTTTGATATTGTCTTTTCCGCCAAGCGCCTCTAAGTAAAGCGAAGCCGTTTCTTCGCTTACCGGAGCCTTTTTCGGCTTAGAGATGAAACGCTTGTCAATGAATATGAGAAGAACTATTAGGACAAGCGCTCCAATCCCAGCAATCCACCAAATGTTTTTCAATAAGAAGTCGGCATAGATAATAGGTAAATAAAAAGACATAGGAGTATAATACCACAAAGAGGAGCACGCTATGAGCAACGCAATCGAAATTGAAGCAAAAGCACTCGTCGGCAAAGCCGATTACGAGAAACTTGTGAACGCCTTCCATACCTATAGGCATTTTATCCAAACCAATTTTTATATCGATAATGATGAAGGATATCTCCGCAAAGAAGGCCTGGCCCTCCGAATCAGAGAAAAGTACGGTCACTATGAGATGACGCTGAAAACGCCGCTCAGCCATGGCTTACTAGAGAAAAATGAAACGCTCAGCGAAACATCTTTCAATGACTTCACCCGCAAAGGCATTTTCCCAGACAACGATCTCAAACGCTTTTTGACGATGCTTGATGTCGACGTCTCGACTCTCAAAGTCAGAACGAGTTTGACGACAAACCGCATCGACGTGCCTTATTTCGAAGGCAAGTTGTCGATTGATGAAAATAATTATTCGGGCAAAAAAGATTATGAAATAGAGCTTGAGTACAATAACGAGGCAGAGGCAGAGAAACTTCTCCGCGAACTCTTTGAAAAATACGACATCCACTTCGAGGTCAACAAGAAGACGAAAGTCGCAAGAGCCTTCGAAGCTCTAAACAACAATCAGTAGCGATGAGACTTCTCTTCATTCGTCACGCCGACCCCGACTACGAGCATGATTCGCTTACCGAAGTCGGAAAGAAAGAGGCTAAAGCACTTGCCTCTTTTTTGCGTGAGGAAAAAATAGAGGCCATATACGCTTCTCCGCTCGGTCGAGCGCAAGAAACAATGGAGACGTATCTAAAAGAAACCAGCCATCGCTTAGATCCGATTACCAAAAATTGGCTACGGGAATTCGATGCTGATGTCAATCATGATGGGCGCCATAATGCTTGGGATTTCCTTCCAACTACTTTGGAAAAAGCCGGAGACGGAGCCTACTCTTTAAGCGATTACTTATCAAGCGTCAAAGAATATCGAGAAAGCGATTTTAAGGACAAATACCGCGAAGTATGTAGCGGTTTAGACGAAATTCTATCTTCGTATGGATATACAAGGGATAAACACCATTACAAAGTAAATAAAGGAAACGAAATGACGTTGGCTTTCTTTTGCCATTTTGGGGTAACGGCGATGATGGTGTCGCATCTAATCAACGCAAGCCCCATCGTTATCGCCCAATATTTCTGCGCGGCCCCTAGCTCAATTACGACTCTCTACTCCGAAGAGAGGCGAGAAGGCATCGCTCAATGGAGGCTGACAGCCTTTGGCGATACCTCCCATCTCGCTATAAAAGGAATGAAGCCGTCTTTTTCCGGTCGTTTTTCCGAAACGTATCTTGACCCTAGACGACACGATTAAGGAAAAACCTCTTTCTGCTCTCCTTTGACGATCGAAATTAGATAGAGATGTATTTTTTCTTTTTCGACGCGGAAGATACGAGAGACATTGTCGCGATAGACGAGCAATTGATCTTTATATGCCGGGTCGTTTATGCGACTCGTTTTGTAATCGACGATGTAATATTCGTCATCATGAATGAAAAAAAGATCGATCGATCCTGTCGAATGGGCGATCGGATCATTGAATTGGTATTCACTATGAACGATCGACTCTTTCGCCAAACGCATTATCGGCAAATCAAGAACGCGTTTGATGATTCTTCTTTCATCATAGTCGGAAATGAAGGAAACATCCCCCTCCGCGATATCGATCATCTCGAGATGCCGATGGAGTTTGATTCCTTTTTCGAGAATGAAAGACGATGGCCTATCTTCGTCAGTGAGGACAATTTTCTTGCTAGCCCTTTTATGCTCTTCTACGGCCAGCACAAATTCTCTTTCATCAATGCGTGGTTCAACAAAATAAGGCGGTTTTGCAGGCTTTATTTGACCAAATGACAATTTATCGTCCGCAAAAACGACCTTATCTTCATATCCTTCGTTTTCATAGGAAACGTAAGTTAGATAATTCGCGCCATCAAAGTATTTTGCTAACGCTGGCACGAATATCTTCTCCATCGCCTCCTTGTTATCCTTTTCAGTCGCTTTCTTGGGGAGATTGATTGAGAAATATTGGCAATCGTTAGCCAAGAAATGCGCGATCGAATCTCTGATGCGCTGTTCTTTGTCTAGTATTTTTGACTCTGAGGAGGCACTAAGAGCTTCCTCTCCCGATTCATCGCTTTCCTCTTCTTCCCCCGCCTCGCTTTCATATTCAATCTCAATATCGTCATCCGGGTTGCGCTTCTTATCCAAATATCTCGAATAAGAAGAGAAGGAATTTACATTCGCTTCCTCAGGGATAGAGGGTAAAAACAAAGCAACATATAGACGCGTCAATTCATCTAGGTCTTTTATCGCTTTTATTTTTTCGCAGTAATGCTCATAGAGTTGAGAGCAGAAAAGGCTCAGGTATTCGTTTTGAAGCGCCAAGGGGGCTTTCAAATAGAACTCTTCTCCAATCTTTTTATAAGCACGCAAGGACGATGAACTGGGAAGAACGATAGAAGGCAAAGAGACAGTCTTGCTCATTTCTCCATACATGCAAAAGGCATCATAATCTTTTTGTTTCAATACGCCCTCTTTTATTTTGCTAGAAAAATAAGCTTCATTGGCTTTGATGAAATGAGGGCAAGAATCGAACATCGAATACAAATTTTCTTTTGTTTTATTGTCATCCCCGACGACAATGATTTGATTTTCCGCCCTTGTCAGAGCCACATAGAACAAACGAACATGGTCATCTATATAAGGGTCGTTATCATGACTGATCTTTTTGCTCGTCAAAACGGTCTCGATTGATGTTTTAAATGGATTATCAGGCGTATTTTGCTCAGTTGGCTCGAATTCCAAATAAGGGAAGGCAATTCCTTTTTCCAAGGAGAAATTGAAGATTGATTTTAAACGGTTGTCGCCTTTATTCAATGAATTGAGGGAAACTGGCAAATATACAATCTTTCGTTCTAGCCCTTTCGAGGCGTGGATTGTCATCATATCGACGGCGTCTTCGCATTGAGTGAGCGTCTCGCTCTTATATTCAAGCGAGTGCTTATCCATTTCCGAAAGCATCTCAAGAAACTCTTTGACGCCATTTCCGATAGCTTCATTGTTGAGGACCATTTGGTACAAAGATTCTATTTTTGCTACACCGTTGGCGACTTCCCCAATTTTCGGCAAGCGATCTATCACATGAAATTCGTCAATCAATGCCAAGAAGACGTCAGAAAAAGATGATAGGGCATACTTTTTCGAAAAACGCTCTATTTGGTTCCAAAGAGGGTCGAGTTTCAATTTGAGATAAGGGTCTTCGCCTTTTTCGTAGTGCAGCAGCCCATATAATTTGCTGTCGCTATATTCGAAAGCGTAACTCCTAGCGATCGAAGCAAATAGATGCCTTCTATCTTCATTCGTATACCCGTTATAGTGAGCGTACATCCTGAGCAACGATTCAATTAGGATTATGGAGTCTGTTTCACGAAGATTGTCGGCTATTTTTTTATTCAGCTTAAGTCCGCTTTGAGTGAATATTTGCTCATACATCCTGAATGGGCTCTTCACGCTTGAAAGAATCGCGAAATCATTCATGCGGCATGGCCGAACTCGTTTTTCGCTCCGATCATAAATCAAATACCCTTCGCTGATTTTCTTTTTGATGTCATTGACGATGAGGAGAGCTTCCCTAATTCGGTTTTCGGCAGCCGTCCGTTTGATTCTTCTAATC
>CAVHTL010000006.1:14834-15741 GCA_963638955.1 bacterium | reverse complement strand
CTATATAGGTTCACCTTGTCGTCATACAAAAGATGCTCAGAAAGATCGTTTTCGTAATCAATGAATCCATGGTCCAGTCTCATGTAATACGAACAAATATAATTGATTTCATCAAGCAGTTTCTTCCCGCTCCGATAGTTGAAATTCATATTTATGACCCGATGTCCTTCCCCAGAGCGATATTGCTTTTGGCGGTTTCGGAAAAGGGCTACTTCGCTGCCATTGAATAAATAGATGCTTTGTTTGGCGTCCCCGACCGCGAATAGATGCGCCCGCGTTCCATCATCCCTCTCTTTTAGTAAACTGGAGAGAAGCGCCTCTTGTTTAGGATTCGTGTCTTGGTATTCGTCCACCATGATATAGGAGAAACGGCTCCTTACCTCTTTTGCGCATTTTTCGTATTTGGGGTCATTCATCAAAGCCAAGGCGAATTCGGCATAATCGGAAAAAGTGAATGAATTCGTCGATTTTTTGAAGTCGGTGAATATAGCGTCAGCCTCTTTGACCATTGAAAGCAAAAAAGAGATGTCGTCGCGATAATAGAGAATCTTTTTGCGTTCTTTCTCTTTAGAAGAAAGGCCGCAAATCGGCGAAAGCGCCTTTGAATCGCTCGCAAAAACGGTCTTCAAAATTTTCCAAGGGGCTTCTAGGCGATTTTTGTCTTCCTCATCCAAATCAGGGATGGATTTTATGAAAAACGAGCCATTCTCATCCTTGAATGAATTGGCCTCAGCGACGAATTCTTCATCATCCAAAGAAAGCAAGCTGACTATTTTCCGATACATCGGATCAACGACGGTCTGTTCAGCAAAAGAAAAATTCGCGCACGGCGTTTCCCAGAAGGCTTTTCTTTCGAAGGCCTCTTTCGCCTTTTGCATCGAAAAATCCTCTTTCGAGTAAATGGGAT
>CAVHTL010000006.1:0-14824 GCA_963638955.1 bacterium | reverse complement strand
ATGGGATAGTGGTATTCTGCAAAAGCGGCTTCGTAAACGATTTCCTCGATTTCGCTTTTGGACGATAAAACAAGTTCGTGATATTGCCCATCGATGAACTCATCGCTGAAATAAAGGCTTTCGCAATTATCGAAGAAAACTTTTCTCTCTTCTGCATTAAGACTATTTATTGCGGTCCACAAATCGAGAACGATTCTTCTCGTATTTGTGTCCTTATTCATATCAAATTTTGTGATTATCGACAATAAAGCCTCGCTTTTGCAGGGATTTTCGTAATATGAGGAAAACAAAGAATCGACAATCTCGTTTTGCTTAGTCTTCTCGATCGCCCCATCAAGCACATTCAAGTTCGACGATATGCCAAGGACCGAGGCGTAAGAAGACACAAGGTATTGATATAAAGAATCGAAGGTTTGGATATGGGTTGAAAGAAGCTCGCGCGCTTTTTCTTTTTCCTCTTTCGGGAATTTCGCGATAATGCGCTCCTTCATTTCGTGAGCGGCGTTGTTGGTAAAGGTGAGCACTAAAAGCTCGTTTGGCTCAATCTCGCCTTTCAAAAGCATCTCGCTGACGCGTTCGGAGAGCGTGTTTGTTTTCCCGCTTCCCGCCCCAGCCGATATCAGAATATCTTCTTCCTTCGAGGCGAGGATGGCATCGAGCTGCTGCTTGTTGAACTTGGATTCATCAACCATTTTTCTCCCCTTTCCGGAAATGCTCTTTTATGATTCTGGAGTAATCCTTTTTGTCTCTATAGATATCGCGGTAGCAGATATCGCCATAAGGGCAATAATTGCACGATAAGGCATCTTTCTTCTCAGAAGGCGCTTTCGAAAGGTCCCTACTAGTCGGAGTGATGGGGAAATCGGCGTTCTCGATTTTTCTGATTGTTTCGATACTGCTCTTTTTCGCATCTTCGATAAGCTCGCCGAGCGTATAGGGTTTAAAATCGCTATAGGCTTTCGTTTTCTTGAATACTGTGCCTTTGCTAAGCGAAACGAAACTTTGCTTCCCGTTGACAAAAAATCCATCGCCTTTGCATTTGTATTCCGATGTATCGCTTTCTATAGCGCTTCGATCGGCCAAACGCCAAAAATTCTCTTCCTTTGGATCGAGGCTAACGCCGGCAAACGCGCTTTTTTTGTAGAATGTTTTCTCTGAAAGCGTTTTTTCGCTGCAATAAGCCTTTTTTATGGAAGGAGAATACATTTGCTGGATGCCAAATCCGGCAAAGCGGGCAGAAGAGACAAGTTCTTCCTTCAAGCGTTCGTCATTTTGGAGGGCATAGGCGTAAAGAGGCAGTTGGGTCGAAGAGCCAAGGAATACCGTTTCCGGAATAAACGACTCACCACCCGTTTTATAATCGATAAGATAATAGAAATCCGGTTTGTCTTTGCCAAAGGCAACCACTTTGTCGATACGGCCGATAAAATGATATTTTTTATCGCCATCGAAGAGATCCCATTCGATTTTTTGCTCAGGAACGTCTTTATAAATGCTGCTGTAGTTTTTCCAAGATCTCAGTTCCCCTACCATCCTTTTCAAATGATGGCGAACGACTTTGATATAGACTTTTTCCGCACTCCCTATTTCCTGTCCACGTTTAAGCATGGCCTCTTCGTACTCTTTCTTGCCTTCTTCAAAGGCCTCATCGAAAGAGAAATCGTCATCGTAAAGGGATTCCATTACTTTGTGAATGAGCGTTCCTAAATCCATGTAGTGGAAATCGGAATCGGTGGAAGGGAGAAGCTGCGAATATAAATAAGCGAACGGGCACTTCACGTATTTCTCGAGATTCGTGACTGAGCATCTGCCGTCTTTGAAAGGCGAGATGTAATTTTCAATTCTCTGGTAAGAATGATCGTAGGAACGATGATCTTCGATTCTCTTGCGATAAAAGGCGTCATCAAGCTCTTTGGAGAAAAGCATGTCGCGCGTTTTTTTGGTATATATTCCGTTTTCGTTTCTTGCGCCCATGCGCTTAGTTTTGTTCTTATAGGTTTTTAATTCGGAGACGAATTGAGAAGGGTAAATGGAGTCGCTTAGATGCTCTTCAGCATAAGAAAGGGAGACGATATCGCCATAACGCAGATAATTCAGCTTGTTTTCGCGATCAAGCGATGTCAAAACGAAACTTGGGTTGGCCCCTATTTCTCGAAGCGATTTATCGTCGAGTATATCTTTGTCTTCATATACTTCATAGAAAGACCCTGAGACGAAATCGGTCACATAAACTTTTTTATCGGCTTCGATTGCGTATTTGTTCGTAACGATAATGCCAGATGAGCTCTTTGTCTCGCTTGTCGAAAGGGAGGAAAGCATCTCCAGCAAAGACGCGTAGCCTCTTTCAAAAGGAATTTCTCCAAGGCGGTAAAAAGATACAAGTTCCGATAAGGCTTTCAAGGCCTCGTTATCCTTTTCCTCCTCATAAAAGCAATCGAAGGTCTTTCCCTCATAAATCTCATGAACCTTCTTTTTGACGTGAGGATTGCTCAAAAAGGGGACGCTCATTTTCAGCAATGAAGGCACTTTGAATAAAGATGAACAGAGCTCGCAATAGAATAGATCAGCTTCATCGGCGATATGAATCACGATATTGCCGGCGTTTTCTCCGTCAATCAGTCTTCTTCGAATATCGCTATAAAGATAAAAGAACTGCTCGAATTTGTTTTTAAAAACGAAGATGGGCGGAGACGATTCTCTCTCATCGTTTTTCATTTTCAAGCCCAAAGAGGCGAGCGAAATATCGCTATAGGGGATATTTTTCCTTTCAGCCAAAAGATGAAGCTCTTCGTCTTCCTTCATCTCGAGAAACGATACAGAAGATCTAGTGAGCTCAATAATGCCATACGGATCGATTGAGATCAGATCAAGATCCTTCAAGCGTTCATATATCGCATTGAGCGAACTGTTTTTGGATAAGTCGGCGACGCGTAGAATCCTGGCGCATTTTTTGGCTTGCTTATAACCGTATTCAAATTCGCTTATGAGGACAGGCAAAGGGTCGGATTTGTAAGAAAAAGAGCATAACGAGACAAAGTCGCTCGGATGGATAATTTTGAAAGAGGCCGACGGATCGCTTTCTTTGATAGAAAGGAGGATCGGATCGTATTCTTCTTCTGCGACAATAATCTGCTTTTCCATCACTTTTCCTTAGGTTTTCTTATTTTACTTCATTTTGTTTGGCAACAGGCAAAAGAAACGCTGAGAAAAGCGAAAACATACCAATGAATTTTAAATTCATTGCGTTTATCATTTAGCGGTCAGGGAGGGTAAATATGGGCGCGATAATGAAAGCCGAATCACTATCCAAGGAATTCGGAGAGGGCGAAAACAAAGTAAAAGCCTTATCGGATGTTTCTTTTACTATCGAAAAGGGCGAGCTAACGATTATAGTCGGCCCTTCCGGGGCAGGTAAAAGCACCTTGCTCAACCTAATCGGCGGAATGGATGCGCCTACTTCAGGCTCTTTGATTGTTGATGGGGAAGATATCGCCAAATACAGTTCGCGGAAAAGAACCGACTACCGCCGCAATGACGTCGGATTCGTTTTCCAATTTTACAATCTCATGCCTAACCTCACGGCCAAGGAGAACCTTGAGCTAGCCACCGAATTGAAGAAAGACGCCCTCAACCTTGAAGAGACGCTCAATAAAGTGGGCTTAGGAGAGAGAATGGATAATTTCCCAAGCCAACTCTCTGGAGGCGAACAACAACGGGTCTCTATCGCGAGAGCCCTTGCCAAAAATCCGAAGATCATCCTTTGCGATGAACCGACTGGGGCGCTCGATTACGAAACAGGCAAAGAAATCCTTTCCTTGCTTTCAGACGCTTCGCGCAAAGAAGGAAAGACAGTCATCATCGTCACCCATAATAGCGCTCTCAAAGAAATGGGCGACCATCTCATCAAAATAAAAAACGGCCACATCGTCCTCGATGAGCGCAACAGACATCCGAAAGACATCAAGGAGATTGAGTGGTGAAAGCCTTCAGCAAGACCATTTTCCGCACTTTTTTCTCCAATAAAGGGAGATTCATCGGCAATTTTCTCGTCGTTTTCCTTTCTCTTGCTATCACATCCGGTTTAGGGGCACTGCCTGCTTCCTTCAAGACCTCATTTTTGAAAAACTACGAAGGAAAGAATGTGCCTGATATCACTCTCAAATTCCTCAAGGAATTCGACATGAGCGATTTTTCCGATTTTTCGCTTGATGATTTTGACGAAATACAAAGCGCGGAAGAATTTTCATCCATCGATGTCAAAAACGAAAACAGCGATAAATACTCTCGCATTTATTGGTTTGATTTCGAAAATGGGAAAAACTGTATCCCGACTCTCGTGGATGGCTTCTATCCGAATAGCGAAAACCAAATATTGGTCGAAAAAGATAGCCTTAATAGGATCAAACGAGAAATCGGAGAAAAAATAGAGCTCGACCTCTCTTCTTTATTGGGCGAAAAGGGCGCGAAAAGAGAATACGAGATAAGCGGTATCGTCGAGTCTCCTCTTTATGCCTCTGTCGCCAAAGAAAGAGCCATGAGCGAAGAAGAGGCATACGTAAATTCGATTTACTATTTTTCCACCACCGCCTTTGAAGACAAAGAAATGCTGCCTCCTCCGACTGATGTCTCCATCGTGCTCAATATCGAGCACGACTATATGAGCGACGAATACAAAAAAGACGTAGATGACATGAAGCGACAAATCGAAAAAATGTTCAGTCTTATAGCAGGAGACGAAGACGCGATTTCGTGTTTGACTTTAGAAGAGAATACGGCCTATGCCCTCTTCAAAAATTACAATGAAAAAGTGTCTCGCATCGCGAACGTCTTCCCTTTCTTCTTTATCGTTGTCTGCGCTCTCATCAACTTATTGACTATCACTCGGCTCATCAAAGATGAACGGAGCGCAATCGGTTGCTACCGCTCATTGGGCGTAGGAAAAAGCAAAATCATCGTCAAATATTCTTCTTTTTCTTTTCTTTCGGTCGGTCTTGGCTCTCTAATCGGCTATTTCCTCGGAACCCCATTTTTGCCGAAGGTCGTATTCCCGGCTTATAATGCCGTTTTCACAATGCGGCCATATAAGGCATCTTTGTATAACCTCGAAGGAATAATCGTGGCCATCGCAACACTGCTTGTTTCTTTGCTGATAAGCGTTATCACTACGCTGCTCTATTTGAAAGAGACCCCCGCTTCCTTATTGAAAGAAAAATCGCCGAAAGCTGGGAAAAAGATACTTCTTGAGAAGATACCGTTTGTGTGGGATCTTACCCCTTTTTCCTATAAGAACAGCTTTCGCAATATTTGCAGGCATAAGAAAAATTCATCGCTTACGGCATTGTCAGTCATCGGCTCCACGATTCTCATTCTCATAGGATTCGCCCTGCTTAACGTTTCTTCAGCCCTAGAAAACGACGATCTCTATGCGAATGTGGCTGGATCAATGGGCCATATTTCGGCCGTCATTATCATCTTTGCGATTTTAATGGCGACGACTGTCATCTATTCCCTTGCCAACATGAATATCCAGGACCGCAATCGCGAGCTTGCGACTCTCAAAGTCCTTGGCTATCACGATAGAGAGTGCTCATCCTACACCTTCCGTGAAATCATGATGATCTCGCTTTTCTCAAGCGCCATAGGATTACCTATCGGAGCAGGGTTAATAGCCTGGGTATTTTCTTATTTAGGCTTTGGCGGAATCGAGGACGTAAGATGGTATAGCTATGTGCTGAGTTTCCTCTTTGTGTGCATAGCCACTATCGCGGTCAACCTCCTCTTGTTCCCGAAAATCAAGCGCATCGACATGAATTCATCCCTGAAGTCGGTGGAATGAAAAAACTATATCAGCATTTTGATGGTATAATAAGCAAACTCTCAAGGCCGATTGACCAACTTATGGAAAGAGGAAAAAACCATCTATATAATCGCGCAACGAATAACGCGCTTGTTCTTAAATACATAAAAGAGCACGGATATGCCTCAGCCACTAGGCTGGCGCAGGAATTTTCCTTATCGAATACCGCCTTGAGTTTGATTCTGAAGCATTTAGAGGAAAAAGGCGTCATACGCGAGACGAAAAAAGGCTTCGGCAGAGGCAAGGGCAGACGCCAAATCAACTACATGCTCAATAGCAGATTCGGGATAATCGCATTCATAAACATCGAATTCGGCGCTTATGAGCTTTCCTTATCAAGCATCAAAGAAGAGACTTTGGTCAGGGAACGCTTTGAAGTCGACCATTATTCAGAATCAACCTTCGAGGACATAACCGAGGAAATAACTCGCTTGGGAAAATTCGCTGAGGTTGAAGGCGTTCCGTTGCGACAAGTCGTCATTTCCGTTCCAGGCCTAGTGAACATTCACGATAACAGCCTCAATTCATATCTTTTTGGAAACGATTTCAACGATGGCAAAAAATGGATCGATAAGCTCAAAAAGAAATTTCATATGGCTGAGGTCTACCTTGGCAATGACATGAATCTTGCCATGTGCGGCGAAATAAGAAATGGATGTGCAAAAGGCAAAGGTTCCGCATTGCTTTTGGCAAACGAATCCACAATTGGAGGGGCGATTTGCGTGGATAATAAGTTGTTCGTCGGAGAAGAAGGCTACGCTGGTGAATTCGGCGATGTTCCGGCTTTTTTCGAAGGGAGAATGATACCTTTGTTTTATTTCGCATCCATCCAAGGCCTTGAATATCACTTCAAAACAAAGGGATTTGAATCGATTTTAAAATTATATAATGAAGACGAAAAAGCCAAAGAATATATCATAAGCACTGCAAAATCGCTTGGTGAAACGGTTTACTCAATCGCGCGTTTATTGAACATATCGAACATCATAATATCCGGCAAGGCGACTTTGTTTGGCGAAGATTACCTTGATGCTATCAAAAGCAAATTCGATAACGAGCAGTACCCTGTGGATCTTCTTGTCAGTGATCTCGGCAACGAAGCCGTCACCGTGGGCGCGATAAGTCAAGGCGCGGCCGCTCTGCTTGATAAAGAGGCAAAAGAAGTCTGGTAAATAAAAAGGCTGCTTTTTTGGCAGCCTTTGATTTCCAAACGATTTATTCTTTTTCGGTAGCAGGTTCGCTTACTTCGCTCACAACCTCTTTCGTCTCCTGTTCGGAATTGCTCAGAATTTGGAGACGCTGAGCCCGACGGAGTTCGCGTTCTTCATCAGCATCTGTCTTTTTCGCATAATGATTAAGCGTAATCAAAGCGATTATCGCTCCAATCAAGATAGCGATGATGCCAAGCCAACGGAAGGATAATGAAGTGTGCGAAAAATCCATCCACGCGCGTTCGGCCATCGCAAGGTAATTCTCGCTATAAACGCTAGGCAAATAATCGCTGACGATGCCAAGCACCAAAAGGACTAATCCGCCAACGCCGAATATGGATTCGACAACGATCCAAATCGTTTCTCCGACAGAGATTTTTCTCTTCGTTTTTTTCGCAACTGTGTTCATTTCCATAAAAGATTATTTAACCACCAAATTAAGCCTTAGGCATTCCAGTATGCGGATCGAGCTCGACCGGCTCTTCATCGCTAACTGTAATTTCTTCTTTCACTGAGCTCTCCGGAACGGCTTGAGGAGCGCTGTCAGGTTTGATTTTATTGTCGTTAGCCTTCGCTTGGGCAATAAGCTCATTGATAAGAGGAACATAAACTGTGCGGAAAGCCGGCTCGACCTCTTTGACGTAATTGGCGATAGTTTGTTGAGTATCTTGGATGACTTGCCCAAAATTCTTGCCTGTTGGGAGGTCGCGTCTGCCAGTCATATGCTCAACAAGATCGAAAATCTTGTCTTGCATCGTCATATAGGCGTTGTCAGTGAGTTTCGAATTCCCGCGGACTTGACTTAGCAAATTAATGACGGCGCTGATGTCGTTGCCGATGAATTTGCTCGCCGCTGTCTCGGCGCCATTGGCGTCGCGTCTAGCCTGATTATAATCGCCAAAAAGCTTGACGAGCTCATTGGTGAGAGTCATGTAAGCGACGGCGCGATATAGTCTTTCCTCAGCCAAGTCAACTTCTTGAGCCGCCTTAACGTCGATGTTGCGGTTATGGGCGTCGTTGACGATTCCTTGGATCATCGCTTCCACATTTTCATGTATCGGCACGACTCCTTGGAAAACGGCCAAATGCTGAGCGTGATCAACTCTGAGTCCGTCATCGGCTAGTTTCAAAATGGTGCTGTTATCACCATAAACCTGTTCGTACCAATTACGAACCATTTCCTCGAATTTTTTGCCGGTTTCGGCGCTGTTATCGATAATTGAGCGAAGCGGGGTCGGTTCATTCAGTTCCACGAGAACTGAACGCTTCTTTTCATTGAATAAGGCCACATCGTATTGGTCTTTGTTGAGTGTGTACTCCATTGTGTCGCGAACGACTACCTTGTAATGGATCAAGGTGGTGATCACTTCGGAGATCTGATTCATGCTGTATTCCTTCTTTCTCTATGGTTGTACGACTTATTTTGTCTTCTCCACAGACGGGTAGATGTATTTTTCTAAGTCGTAGAATCTTCGTATGACGTGCGCAGCGTGCTTTTTCACCGACGGCGAGCCATGATCCAAGCAGAAGCTATTCTTCTTGAATTGCTCAAACATCGAAATATCATTGCCGCTGTCGCCGACAACTATGACATTATCGCGAGGTATCGAGTTGTAATCAAGATAAAACTCAAGAGCCTGCCCTTTAGAGCACCCCTTTGGGGTGATTTCGATGGCTTGATTGCACCAAGAGAACTCAGCCTCTGGGAATTCTTCGCGCAAAACCTTATTGAGTTCCTTGCTTTTCTTTATCTTCGAATGCGTAACGCCGAGCAGCGTCATGAATTTGAATGTTTTCCCGCTGAAAATATCATCGTAGAAAATCTCGTTGCTTTTAATCGATGGTTCACGGTAAACCCCTTGCACCAATTGGTAACACCAAAACATGAAATTGGACATAAAGCCGTTGTCGCTTTTGGCTAACACCATATTGTGTTCTTTCGACATGGAGGCCACAAAGGAAGTTCCGTATTCGTCCCACATGCGGGAAAGGATCTTCATGGCGTCTTCCTTTTTAAAAGTCGCCTCCTTTATGATGCTCCCGCCACTATAAATGAGCGCGCCATTGCAACATATCGAATCGAGCGGCACACCGATATTCTTCGATACTTTATTGCTGAAAAAGGTATTGCGCGAACTTACGATCAATAGCTTTCCACCATCGCTGATGAAACGTTCCAGAAAACGGCGGTTCTTTTTCCCAATCATTCTGAATTTGGCGCGAGGATAGAAAAGAGTTCCATCCAAGTCAGTAGCGATCACCATATTCTTCTTCATAGTCGCTACAATATACCCTAAAAAGCCTCTTCTAGAAAGCGATTAATGACCAAAAAGGCCAAAATAAAAGCCATAGGCACCCCCTTATATCCTATGGCTATCGGCCGACTTATTTATTGCCGAGTTTATTCTCGACTTGGATGACGCCATATCCGCCATCAAGGCGCTTATAGGCGACAGACACTTCGTCATCATCGCTATCGAGATAAATGAAGAAGCTGTGACCGAGGGCTTCCATGCGGGTAATCGCATCGTCAAGTGTCATTGGATTCAGATAAATGCTTTTTGTCCTAACGACGACATCATTGCCTTCGTCTTCATCGGCTCCGTCGAAATTCTCGAGAGCAAGGGATTTGCCCAAGCCAAGCTCGTTCTTGTTGCGACTCATTTTCGTCTTGAGTTTGCGCATCTGATCTTCAAGCTTATCGATCGCTAAATCGACGGCGGCGTAGAGGTCGTTGTTTCTGACCTCCGTGCGGAAATCCATTTCTTTCGTGAAAATGGTGATTTCGACTTTGGCTCCGACTTTATATGCGCTTACGACAGCACGGCAAAGCACATCGTCATTAATGACGAAATACTTGTCCATTCTGCTCAATTTCTTCTGAATGGTGTCACGAATAGAATCGGTGACTTCGATGTTTTTCCCGATGATTTGGTATTTCATTGGTTATGTCCTTCCTTAGGGATAATCCCTTGTAACTTCATTTTAGCGAAATTCTAATTTTCGACAAGATATATACAAAAAATAGTTAGCGAATATCGAATGTATTTTTAAATTGTAAATTATTTTCCAAAAAAGAATTCGCGAAGGGCGCCGACTTTGTCGAGATGCTCCCATGGCAAATCCAAATCAGGCCTTCCGAAGCAGCCGTAATTGGTGGTGTCGCTATAACGGAAATTGGGCTTGGTCAGAGAGAATTGTTCGATAATCGAACCTGGTCTAGCGTCGAAGAAACAATCGATGGCTTCAAGGATTTTTTCATCATCTACACGGCCTGTACCGAAAGTGGATAAACCGATGCTCATCGGTTTTGCGACGCCAATCGCATATCCTAATTGGACCTCCAAGCGGTCGGCCACCCCGCTCGCGACAAGATTCTTGGCAATGTAACGGGCGTAATAAGAGGCGCTGCGGTCAACTTTTGAAGGATCTTTTCCGGAAAAAGCCCCGCCGCCATGCCTTGAAGCGCCGCCATAGGTATCAACGATAAGCTTGCGACCTGTAAGACCAGTATCGCCAGCGGGCCCACCAATGACAAAACGCCCGGTAGGATTGATCAAAACATCGAAATCCGTATTGAGGCCAAATGACTTTGCGACCGGGATCATAATCTCGTTTTTGATATAGGAGGTAAACGTCTCGAAATCGATATCCGGATCATGCTGCACGCTCATAAGCATCGCCGCGATTTTCGTATTCTTGGGATCAGTGTAGTCGATGGTCACCTGGCTTTTCATATCAGGGCGCGCGCCGATGAATTTTCCTTCTTTGCGCAAGATGGTGGCTTTCCTGACAAGCTTATGGGCGATGGAGATAGGCAATGGCATATAGCCGCTCGATTCGTTGGTGGCATAGCCAAACATGATTCCCTGATCGCCAGCACCTTGCTCGATTTTGCTTCCACGATTGACGCCCAAAGCGATATCTGGGGACTGTTCTTTCACGCGGACATCAATTTGGCACGTATCTGCTCCAATCCCCAATTCTGGCGACACGTATCCGATTTTTCGTAAAACGTCACGAGCAATCGCCTCATAATCAGCTTTGACCAAACTCGTAATCTCCCCGCCGATCAAGATATATTCGGTCGTGGCGAAAACTTCGCATGCCACGTGGGCAGAAGAATCATGACGGATAATTTCATCCAATATGGAGTCGGCAATCAAATCGCACACTTTGTCAGGATGGCCTTCAGCAACCGATTCGCTCGAAAACAGCACTTTTTGATGTTTCATATTTACCTCACTTGACGAAAAACCTCCCACTTGAGTGGAAGGCTGCCAAGCTATCCGAAGAGCGTCGTTCCTAGAGTGGGTCTAGGCTATAGGCAAGCACTTACCTCGTTTTTTTGAAGGAGTTGCTAGCGATCTTTTTGAGCCTATCTAAATCGCTTCTTGACGTTCTCTTTTTCGTCGCGCCGATATCATAGATCAACCATTCATAGGAAACAAGAGCCATACGAAAAAAGGGGTAAACCCCTTTCTCCGTTAGAAATCAGTCGTTCTTGATGGCCTCTAAAGCCTTGATGGCGTGGGATATTTGATCGGGACATGAGGTTTCTCGATGACCGCATCTGATGCCTTCAAGTTTTTTCGCTGCGTCATCGAGTTTCATTCCGATCAGCAAGGCTGAGATGCCTTGAAGATTGCCATTGCATCCGCCGATTACTTTGAAATTTTTGATGATTCCATCTTCATAAGTAATGATCATCTCGCGGGAGCAGACGCCCTTTGGCGTGTAATGAAATTCTTTTTCCATCTTTATTTGACGATCGTGCCAAGCACCGGATCTTTCCCGCCAGCATTAGCGGCGTTGCTTTCGTCGGTGTCAATATGCATATTTAGATGGTAGTTAGGCGAAACGCGGATGACGGTATCCCCAAAAATCGTCTCGCGGTCGTGCCCTTTGATGAGTACGCGAACGATATCGCCATTTTTGACTCCGAATTCTTCAGCATCATCCGGAGTCATATGGATATGCCTTTTGGCGACAATGCAGCCTTCTTCCAAATCAAGGCGTTTGCCGTTTTCAGGATTGACGAGAGCAATAGGCGCGCTGCCTTTCGTATCGCCTGATTCGCGAATCGGGGCGCTCACCCCTAAGGTTCTCGCATCAGTCAACGATACTTCGACTTGGTTTCCGCTTCTCACCGGTCCAAGGATCGATACTCCATTGATAGCTCTTTCTTTCCCAGTCTTCGGATTGACTGGCCCAACGAGATTAAGCCTCGTGAAGCTAACGAATTGGCCAGGTTGGGAAAGAGGGGCTCTAACCTTGAGTTCAGCGTGTTCCCCATCTTTGGCATCAAGCAAATAATCAAGCGCTTCCTGCGTCACATGGACATGACGGGCGCTGGTTTCAACTACGAACGTTTTCTCTTCCATTTATTGTCTCCTCTTAATGACGACGATTATTATAGAACCCAAATTGCGGATATGTGCAAAAAACGCCTTTTTCAGTCAATGAAAGCGATGATAAAAACACTCATCTCCGATTTTGATTTTCATTCATGGGCAAGTGGATGAAAAAGGGCATTTTTACTCTACCCAACAAAGAGGAAAGTGGATAAACTAGCCTCGAAAAAAGGAGGATATCCCATGTATATAGAAGACAAAGACGAAAATACCGAAGATAACACTCCTATCGAAATCGAGACCAGCGAAGAAATCAATGTAAAGAAGGTCTCGGTTGAAGAACTTGAAAGTGCGATCTCATCGCACAATAGAGCCAAGCTGAAAGAGATTTTCGAGACCGTCCCCGATATCGATATCGCCGAAGCCGCCGAAGAGCTAGACATTAAAACGCTCATTACTCTTTTTCGGGACGTGCCGAGTGAATCCAGCGCACCTTTGTTTGACGAATTGAGTCAAGAGAAAAAAGAAGAACTCGTCTTGGCAATGACCGACAAAGAACTCGTTGCCTTAATCAACGAGCAATCGGCTGACGATGTCACTGATGCCGTCGGCGACATGCCAGCGAATCTTGCGCGCAGGGTGCTTCGCTTAGCGAGCAAAGATATGCGTGACGACATCAATGTGCTTTTGAAATACAAGCCAGACACAGCCGGAGCCATCATGACCACAGAATTCCTCGAATTCAAGCAAGGCCAGACCGTCAAAAAGACGATTGAGGAAATCCGCGCGAAAGGAAAAGACGCCGAAACCATTTACACCATTTTCGTGCGTAACGAGAGACGCAAATTCGTGGGCACCGTTGACTTGGACGACCTCATTTTCTCTTCCGAGAACGAAAAGTTGATGGACATCATGAACAAGGACGCCCCTTCTTGCCACGCTTCAACCGACAAAGAGGAAGTCGCCAATATGTTCCGGCGTTACGACCTCAACGCCATGGCCGTTTTGAATGACGACGATTGCTTAATAGGTATCGTGACGGTTGACGATGCGGTCGATGTCATCACCGAAGAAAACAACGAAGATATCGCCCGAATTTCGAAGATGGAGCCAACCGAAAAGCCTTATATGGAGCTCACCATTTGGGATAATGCCAAAAAATGTTTTCCTTGGATTATCGGCTTATTGATACTCGGCACTTTCACCACCATGGTCTTGAATAGGCTTGAAACGCAGCAGATTTTCCAAAGCCTCCCGATTCTTATTTCCTTCGTTCCGACTTTAATGGACACTGGCGGAAACGCAGGCGGGCAAACGACTGGCATGATGATTCGCTCTCTTGCCATGAAGGAATTTGGCCCAAAAGAAACATTCAAGGTTCTCTGGCGCGAGTTCAAAAGCTCCCTGCTCATTGCCGCTTTTGTAGCCGTTTTCGCTTTTGTTTGGATCGCTATGGAGGAATATACCGGCATCGTGAGCGTTGGTTCGATAACCGACATGAACGGAATGGAATACGATTTCACGAACTACTCGGTTTGGACGGGTTTGGTTTTCACTGGCCCTCTCGCTGCGGAATTCGCAATCCACGCCTTGACTTTCTCCGCCCTTGTCGCTTTGACGATGTTTGCGGCAATCAGCGTCTCAAAGGTAATCGGTACCCTTCTATGCATGGGCGCGGCCTCTATCAAAAAAGATCCGGCTTTATTGGCTCAGCCTCTTCTTACGACCGTCATGGACGTGACAACTCTTCTCATCTATTTCGCGATGGCTTGCCTTTTCTTCCCGAAGTTCGCATAAATCGCGATTGCAAAAGATTAATCTGCTCACTATAATTCATTTCGCCGCGGGAATGGCGGAAATGGTAGACGCGTACGTTTGAGGGGCGTATGAGGCAACTCATGCCAGTTCGATTCTGGTTTCCCGCACCAATGCAATATTGACCGATCGATAACGACCGGTCTTTTTTATCTTTGTAAAGAGATATAAAGGATTACGCATTAGACTATATCCTTATATAATACGTGCGTATGGGCAACCTAATCGATTATTTGTCATGGAGAGGCGATATCAAATTCGATTCGTCGCCTTTTTGCGATATGGACTCAATGGTCCTTTCTACCCTTGGCTATATCGATTTTTCAAGCGTATTGGATAGAGACGACACCCTCACTTTAACTGAAGCCGTAAATAAGCTCAAAGAAAAAGAAACTCCGCGTTTTTTGGCCCTTGATTATCCTTTTAAAAAAGAGTTATACGCCCGTTTTTTGGACGCGGTTTTAAAAAGCGAACGCTTCAAAAACCTTGCAATTCATGATTATGTCGACATTCATGACGAAAAACTGACGACTCAATTTGCCGCCATTACGTTCAAATTGATGCCTGATGTTGACGCCGTTGTTTAC
>CAVHTL010000005.1:31710-34976 GCA_963638955.1 bacterium | reverse complement strand
AGATGAATGAGGAATAAGATTGGTTATGGCTAAAAAGGTAGAAAGGATAGTAACGGAGGAAGAAAAAGCTTTGGAATCCTAAACCCAAAACAAACGTGAAAAACACAAAATAAGCCACGTCAGAGAAATCGAATTCCTTGTCCAAGACGCCAAATAGGCAATATGCCCCTATGGCAACCGCCACCGAAATCGGAGAAATGACGATGCCCGAATAATAATTCTCAAGCGAAAAAACAAAGTCGGTCCCGTTTTCTTTGGCAATCTGATACTGAAGGATATTGGCTTTGACGACAAACCAATAAACATAACTATAAACGACTAAATAAGTGAGAACCCACACCCACCAGCCGTATTTCTTCTTGGTCGAGGCAATCATCTCATAGATTGCTAAGCCTAGGAAAATGGCGAGCAAAAAGAAATAAACCCAGCCGCCAAGAAATATGGCAGGGATCAACGTTACTAGCATAGCGAGAGCAACGACGATGCGCGTCTTCATGGACGTTTTCGTCTTTTCCGAAAGCTGATTCACTTCCAAATGCGGTAACTCATTATTCATTCTTCAAACCCCCAAAACGTCTATTCCTATCGCAATATGTCTTCAAGCAATCAATGAAAGCGTCGCGTTTGAAATCAGGCCATTTGACTTTGGTAAACACAAATTCGCTGTAGGCGCATTCGTAAAGCATGTAATTGGATAAACGCTCTTCCCCTGAAGTGCGGATGAGCAAATCCACATCCGGCAAAAGCGGATTCCAGAGATAATTCTTGAAGGTTGATTCATTGATATCCTCTAAAGCGATTTTCCCTTCTTTGTAGTCCAAAGCTATTTTTTTGCTAGCTCTCACTATTTCGTCTCTTCCCCCGTAATTAAGGCAAATATTGATGAACCATTTATCGTTATCTTTGGTTCTATTCACGGCATTTTCGCAAACAGCCCTTGTTTGCATCCTTATTCTATTTAAATCGCCAGAGATTAGGATGCGGGCGCCAACCGAATCAAGATAATCGATTTCCTTGCGGAAGAATTCCTCAAGATAATCCATCAGATGGTCTATCTCGTCCTGCGGGCGGTTCCAGTTTTCCGTGCTGAAAGCATAGAAACTCATGTATTTGATATTGAATTCGCGGCAATATTCGAAAAGTTCGATGATACGCTTGCACGCTTCTTTGTGCCCGAGGTAACGCGGGAGTCCCCTCGCTTTGGCCCATCTTCCGTTCCCGTCCATGATGAAGGCTATATGATCGAGCTTTTTGCTGAGGTGAAAGGAAGAATCCATGGCAATGATTATATATCATTGATACCAGCTTAAAAAGACGATTGATATCACTCATTCGGTAAGCAAAGAAAGAATCGAAACTCTTTCCTCAAAAATGCGCAAACTGGAATTTGATGTCGAAATTTGAGCATCAATGAACGGGGAGAGTGGGCGAAAAGGGAAAGAGAAGGAAAGCCATATAATGAGGAATCGTCAAAACGCCTTCCGTCTCATTGAGTTCGGCATCCTTGATGTATATGATTTTCGTTTTGCCGTAATGCTCAGGGTGCCTATTGACGGTTTTTGCGCTCTTCGCGTTGCCGTTTTTGGATTTAACCTCAAGTATCGAGATCTCGCCGCCGATATTTACGACGAAGTCGAGCTCTAAGCCGGTATCCTTGGCAAAATAATAGATGTTGCCGCCTCTTTTATAGAGCGCTTCCTCAACGACAGATTCGTAAATCATTCCTTTGCCCATGCCTAATTCGCCTTTATATATCGCCTCGGTTACGCCCTCTTCCATCATCGCAATCAAAATGCCAATGTCATTCACGAATACCTTGAACTGATTGCCGATGACATTTATCGACAAAGGAGAAGATGGGACGCTTAAGTTATGAACCTTCGTGATGATACCAGCTTCCTCTAGGTAGGTAAGCGCATCGGAAGCTTTGTCTTTAGCGCCTTTCCCCTCAATCTTCGAGACGATATACCTTTTGTTCTCTTTGCCAAGGAAAGACGGGATCAAAGAGAAGGCGCTTCTGATTCTTGCCACTTCGTTAGGGGAGAATAATGGTTTTCCATCAGTTCCCACTCTCCTCCCAAAATCTTTTTTCAGATCGTTTACGATCCTATTGGTTATTTGTTTTGAGGAGTAGATATTGTTCGTCGAAATATAATTTTCGACCGCTTCGGGAAAACCGCCGACGCATAGATATTCGCGGAACAAAGAATTGAATGATTCGTGCATTCCTTTCGATAAAGGCTTTCGTTTCAAGAAAGAAGAGGTCAAATACGATACTTGTTCCTCCTTCAGACCTTTCGCGTAAAGGAATTCCTCGAAATCCAGAGTCCTCATATCGAATTCATCGACGGAACCAACCGGCTTAGGCGTTCCTTCGCCGACTATATACCCGTTGATACCCAAATATGAGCCAGAGGCGATGAAATCGTATCTCCTCTCATCCATATTGGTCTTTAAGGAAAGCAAGGCACGCGGACAATCCTGGATTTCGTCAAATATGAATACGGTGCTGCCTTCTTTTAGCCGCCCTAAAGGCATTTTGAGAGAAAGCTCCCTGATAAGAGAATCGATGTCGAGCGCCCCATCAAAGGCGCTGATCAAGGCGGGATTATCCCAAAAATTGAGATAAACCACAGTATCGTAATTGTCTTTTGCAAAACGTTTTATGGAATGTGTTTTACCGGATTGCCTTATCCCCTTAACAAGAGCTGGCTTATGCGCAGGATTCTTTTTCCATTCCGTAAGCCACTTATCTATATGTCTAGGGAGTTCGATTTTCGTTCTTTTCATGGTTTTTGCCTCGCGCAAGTTCAGTATATATTACACCATTTCGGAAAAAACCAAGGGACTTTTCACTATATATCCGGAAAAAACCAAGGGACTTTTCACTATATATCCGGAAAAGACCAAGGGACTTTTTGAAAAATGGAAAGATATAAAGACGATGCCTATTTTTGCTTTTAAGGTATCGAAAAAATCTGACAGCCATGATAAAAAAGAAACAGTCCATAGCAAGCCCTATCCCTTAAATGAAGCGATTTTGTCAGCGAATATTGATCTTTTTATTGCTACACAAAACAAAAAAGCCTCAATAAGAGGCTAGATTTGCGAAGATTTTCCTTAAATTGAGAGAATTTCCTTTTGTTTCTCGGCAAGGAGTTCTTCAATCTTTTTGTTAGCGGTATCCACTTCTTTTTGAATGTCAGCCTCAACGCGTTCCTTGTAGTCATCGCTCATCGTGTCGTCTTCTTTGATAAGGTCAAGGA
>CAVHTL010000005.1:0-31700 GCA_963638955.1 bacterium | reverse complement strand
GGTCAAGGAAGTCGCGGCGGATGTTGCGGATAGAGACTTTCGCATCCTCGGATAAACCTTTTGCTTCTTTGGCGATCTGCTTGCGAGTATCTTCGGTAAGAGGCGGGATGACCAATCTTATGGCATCGGCTTCCACCTGTGGATTGATGCCTAGATTGGCGCTGGCGATGGCGGCGGCAATCGGCTTGAGGTCATCGCGCGAATACGGTTTCACGAGAAGTTGGCGTGGCTCAGGCATCGAAACGCTCGACAAGGAAGTGATTTCCATTTTATCGCCATAGTAATCGCATTTGATGCCATTCAAGATGGCGGGATTGGCTCTGCCGCTCCTTAATTTCGAGAAGGAGAAAAGGAGGCTATTGACGGATTTCTCCATCTTGTCTTTGGCTTCGTTCACTATTGGATCCATATAAATCTACTCCTTGGCAATCGTAGTGCCTAGATTATCACCTTTTACGACTTTGACAAGGTCATCGGCGCTATTCATGCCGAATACCCTGATTTCGATGTTCGTGTCTTCTAGCATCGTGGCGGCGGTCAAATCCATAACCGCGAGCTTCTTTTCCACGAGTTCGTGGTATGAGAGATGGCGGATGAGCTTGGCGTTCGGATTATTCCTTGGGTCTGAATCATACACACCTTCAACGCCGTTTTTGCCCATGAGTATGGCTTCGGCACCCACTTCGCGGGCGCGGAGAGTCGCGGTTGTATCTGTGGTGAAATATGGGTTTCCAATACCGCCAGCGAAGATGACGACGCGGCCAGATGAGAGATGATGATTCGCTTTGCGGCGGATATATGGTTCGCAAACCTGCGGCACGTTGATGGAACTCATGACTCTAGTATCTAAGCCTACTTCCTCAAAAGCGCTTTGAAGAGCCATTGCGTTGATGATGGTGCCTAGCATTCCCATATAGTCCGCTGTTGAGCGCTCGATGCCGATTTTCTCCGCCAAGCGTCCGCGCCAGATGTTGCCAGCGCCGACAACGACCCCGACTTCGACTCCTAGTCCCCTCACTTCTTTTATCGCCGTCGCAACGCTCTCGAGCTGTTTCTTGTCGAGAATCGTCTCATCTCCGTGATCAGAGAGAGCCTCTCCGGATATTTTTACGATTATTCTTTTGTATTTGGTGTTCATAGTGAGGTAATTATAGCAACTAAAGGAAGCAAAAGGGAAAGAAAGCGGCATAAAGAAAACCGCCTTTTTCGGGCGGTTTTCATCATTCGTTTGCTTATTCCTCGGAAGCGGCGGTTTTATCAATCCCTTCGCCGACTTGATAACGGGTGAAGGAGATGATCGAAACGCCTTTCTCTTTGAGCCACTGACCAACCGTCTTGCTCTCATCCATAAGGAACGGCTGAAGGGCTAAGCAGCTTTGGGAGAGGACTTTGTCGACCTTTCTCTCAACGATCTGAGCCTTGACAGCATCAGGTTTGCTCGTGAGTTTTGGATCGTCTTTGACCTCTTGCTCAGCAATGGCTTTTTCGCGAGCCCTATCATCGGCTGGAACATCCTCCAAGTTGATGTAGACCGGGCTATTGGCGGCAATATGCATCGCCAAGGGTTTCGCGATTTCAGGATCGTCTTTGCTTAGAATCGCGAGAACTGAGATTTTGCCAGCCATATGGATATAGCTTGCATATCCTTCATCTGCCTTTTTGCTCACGACTTTGAAGCGGCGAAGGGCGAGTTTCTCGCCAACGGCTAGAGCCGCATCGTCGAAGTCGAGCTTCGTGAGGGCAATGGCATCCTCTAAGCTCGATGGATCATTCTCGAGGAGCTTATCGGTGACGGTGTTAGTAAGAGCGATGAATTTGTCGCTAGAGGCAACAAAATCGGTTTCGCAGTTGATTTCAACGATGACGCCTTTTCCGCATTTCTCGCAGACTTTGACGTTCGTAAGGCCTTCGGCGGCGGTGCGTCCAGCGCGTTTGGCTTGTTTGGCGATTCCTTTTTCGCGGAGATAATCGATCGATTTCTCGACGTCATATTCGTTCGCTTCAAGGGCGCGTTTGCAGTCCATCATTCCAGCGCCAGTGCGGTCACGGAGGACTTTGATGAGCTCAATAACGTTCTTGTCGGCCATTATTTGCTCTCCTCGGCTGGTTTCTCGGCTGGTTTCTCGGCCGGCTTAGCCTCGCCACCATTCTCTTTGGCGGCTTTCAAGGCAGCATAACGAGCTTGACGCTCGGCTTGCATCTTGGCGTATCTCTCTTCGCGCTCTTTGCGTTGGGCTCTGATCGCGGCTTTGCGCTGCTCGTTGATGAGATCGGCGTTGCGGATGGCATCTTTCATCGTGGCCTCTTCGCCTTCGTCTTTGGTGTAGGCGATCTCAGTCACACCGCCTTTGCTCTCGACCACGGCATCGGCAAGGACGCCGACGAGCAATTTGATGGCGCTAGCGGCATCGTTGTTGCTCGGGATTGGGAAGGTGACCACGTCTGGATCATCGCTCGTGGAGCAGATGGCGAAGACTGGGATGTTGAGTTTATGGGCTTCGGCGATGGCATTGTGCTCGACGGTTGGGTCGACGACGACGAGGGCTTGCGGGAGCCTTCTCATCTCTTTGATGCCTTCGAGGTTACGGGATAATTTTTCCAATTCTTTGCGGAGAATGGCGACTTCTTTCTTCGGAAGTTTATCGAAGCTGCCGTCTTCTTCCATGGCCTCTAGATCTTTGAGTCTCTTGATGCGGCCAAGGATCGTGCGGAAGTTCGTGAGAGTCCCGCCGAGCCAACGATGGGAGATATAGAAGCTGCCGCTTCTCGTCGCTTCATCGATGACGATTTGCTGAGCTTGGGTTTTTGTGCCGACAAAGAGGACTTTTCCGCCATTGTCGACGATGCCTTTGAGGGCGTTATAGGCAGCGACTGTCTGATCGACGCTCTTGACGAGATCGATGATGTAGATGCCGTTTCTCGCGCCGTAGATGAATTTGCTCATCTTTGGGTTCCAGCGGCGTGTCTGATGGCCGAAATGGACTCCGGCGTTCAAAAGTTTTTTGATGGTGATGATCGGAGCATTAGGATCATGCATGATCTCGTCCATCGTGATGCTAGAGGCAACAGGGGCCTCTTCTTCGGCAGGGGCCTCTGCCTCTACCTTGATTTCTTCGTCACTCATTCTGGTGACCTCCATTTGTTTTTACCTCCCCCGTTTCGAGCAGCTGACCACCCTACCGCTTTTTAAGCTGTTTCGCCCGGCAGGGAACACGGCGCTGAATCCGCGAGGTGTGCATTAGCCCAATAACAAAAAGGGCCGAGGGAGAGTATACCACCCCTTTACTATAAGTAAAAGGGGCGATTTGCTTCTCGCGCCCACAAGGTTTTCATTCGCAAGCAAGAGAGACGAAAGTAAAGATAATCCCAAGTAAAAGGAAGAGGCCGCCGATTTCGAGCATCTCGTAATGAAACGGCTTTTTCTTGGCCCGCTTCATCTCGACGTAATCGGCGTAAGTCGGAGGCAAGTTGCTCTTCTCCGGTTTGATTCTAAAGGCATAGGAAAACACTTTCCTCACCCCGTAGACAATCATGTCGAATGCGCCTTTTTCGCTCACCCAGACAAGCATCCAGAACAGCATCGGCATGGCTCCTCCAACAAAGAAAGAGTCGCTTAAGATGCGATATTTGTTGCTAGTCCACGTTAATTCGAGCGGGCCTAAATATTCGATGCAGAAAGTAATCGCGAAAAAAGCGCCTGAAAGAAGGAAAGAAAGAGTGAGTCTAATCGCAAACTTCTTCCAGGAAAATAACTCTTTCTCCTTTGTGAGGCCTTCGCGTTCTTCTTCCATCGCTATTTACCGTTCACAATCGCTTTATAGGTCTCGAATTCTTTCTCGTCGCAGAGAACGAAATGCCCAGGCTCGACTTCTTTGAGAGTCGGTTTTTCGCCTTCGTAATGATGATCGCGGCTAGGCACGTAATCTACTCTTTTGCGTTTCTTCTCGTAATGAGGGTCGGGCAAAGGGATGGCGCTCAATAGACTCTTCGTGTATGGGTGAAGAGGGTGAGCGAATAGTGAATCGCTTGAAGCAATCTCGACGATGTTGCCGAAATACATGACGGCGATTCTGTCGCAGAAATATTTGACGACGCTCAAATCGTGGGCGATAAAAAGGATCGAAAGGTCCAACTCGTTTTTCAAGTCGTTGAGAAGATTGATGACTTGGGCTTGGATTGAAACGTCAAGAGCGCTTACGGGCTCATCGCAGATGAGAAGATCAGGCTCCATGATCAAGGCGCGAGCAATACCGATTCTTTGACGCTGTCCGCCTGAGAATTCGTGCGGATAACGGGTGGCCATTTCAGGCTGCAATCCAACGCGCGTCAAAGCGTCAGCCACCTTCGCATCGATGATCGATGAATTGTGGACGCCTTGGATGCGGAGCCCTTCCGCGATGATCTCGCGAACCGTCATGCGTGGGTCAAGAGAAGCAATCGGGTCTTGGAAAATCATTTGCATGCGGCTAGTGATTTTGGTGTTGCGGGCAATCACGCGGTGCTCGGCGTATTTGAGGAATTCCCTCCAATAGGCTATAAACGGAGCGTTTCTGCTCTTTAGCCCCGCCACTCTCTCTTCGTGCTCTTTTTTCTCTTTTTCCAAAGCGGCTTTGGCAAACGGGGCGTTGCAGTGGCGGTTGTCATAATGGGCCCGGCGAATCTCATGGCGCTGGGTCGACACGATTGAATTCAGCTCAGCTTTGAGAGAGGCGATTTTGTCTTCGTATTCTTTTTTGATGCGGGCGATTTCCGTGTCGATATCGCTGTTATCGTTCACGGCGACGGCGGAAAGAGCTTCTTTCTCTTCGTCTTTGAGCTTTTTGATGGCATCGCCGTATTTGATTCTCTTCCACTTGATCTCTTTTTCGTTCCATCTTGTTCCAGCTGAAATCCTCGTGCCTTCGAAATAGACAGAACCGCTTGTGATGTCATAGAGCTTGATGATGCTTCTTCCAGTCGTGGTCTTTCCGCATCCGGATTCGCCGACAAGCCCCAAAACCTCGCCTTTCTTCAAATCGAAAGAGACATCGTGCACGGCTTTGTTGTATTTGTATTCGCCGGTGCCGAATTTGAAATATTGCTTCAGATGGCGGACGGAAAGAATGACTGGAGCGTCTTCCTTCACGGCTTTTTTAGGGGCGTTTTGTTTGATTTCGTCCCCTTCTACGCGCACCAAATCAGTGGTTTTTGCGTTGATTTTTTCTTTTTTCATTGCGCATCCTCCTCTTTTTTGGCGATTTCTTTGTTCAGCTTCTCAAAGCGCTTGATGCGGTCGGTCACCGATTTTGGCGGATCGACATGCGGAGCCCTTTCGTCTAGTAGCCAAGTTGCGGCTTTATGGGTTGATGAAAGAGCAAAGAAGGGCGGTTCCTCCTCGTAATCGATTTGCATCGCGTATTTGTTTCTGGCAGCGAAGGCGTCGCCTTTTGGAGGGATGATCATATTCGGTGGCGTACCAGGAATAGAATCGAGGCGCTCTTTGGTGTTGAGGTCAGGCATTGAGCTAAGCAAGGCCCAGGTATAAGGGTGAGCTGGATGATAGAAGATATCGTCGGCCGTGCCGTATTCAACGATCTTGCCAGCGTACATTATGGCGATATCATCAGCCATATTGGCCACAACGCCGAGGTTATGGGTGATGAAAATGACCGATAGTTTGCGTTTTTCCTTGAGTTCGTTGATCAAATCGAGAATCTGGGCTTGGATCGTCACATCAAGGGCGGTCGTTGGCTCATCGCAGATCAAAACCTCGGGGTCGCTAGACAAGGCGATCGCGATGACCACGCGCTGCCTCATGCCGCCAGAGAATTCGAATGGGTACTGATTGATGCGCTTCTCCGGGTCCTTGATGCCGACTTCGCCCAAAAGCTGGATGGCTTTCTGCTTGAGCTCGGCTTTGTCGATCGTCAAATGGGAATCCGTTATGTTCTTTTTTAAAGAGAGCAAAAGCAAATCGGCTTTGCTATCGATATCAGGCTTCTTCGAGAGATATTCCTTATCGAGATGAGCGATGAAATTGCTGATGTATTTTTTCGCGCCAGCAACCACGGCTTTGCTCGAAGCATCGATTTCGCTTGCCCATGCTCTCTCCTTGACGGAGGCATTTGCATCCTCTTTGATTTTGCCTTTCGCGATGAGCTTTTCTTTTTTCGCAGCTGCTTTTGCGGCGGCCTTCTCGCGTTTAACGGCTTCACTATATTGACGGAGATAGTATTGGACGGTGACGAGGAAAGTGAAGACGAAATCGTCTTTTTTATCATCTAGATGATTCTCGACTTTCTTCGTTTTCTCCTTGATTTGATGGAGTTCTTTCTTGAGTAAGGGGAAGGAGTTTTCCGCTTCGAAAGACGGGCTCTTCAATAGAGACTCAAGATATTCTTTCGCCTCTTTTGCCCCTGTTTCGATATTCGTTTCATTGGTTGCGACGGCCTTTTTGGCGACATCAAGAAGCAGAGAATAGTCGCCGTTTTCGTCTTTCTTAAGGCTTTCGATGACTTCTTTTTTCTCTGGATCAGCTTCCAGAAGCGCTTTTTCGATCAATTCGACGCGTTTTTTGCTATAGGCGATCATGCTCTTTTTCTTGAGCATCATGGCCTCGGTGATCTGCTTGCCGCATTTCATGATCGGGTTAAGCGAGCTCATCGGGTCTTGGAAGATCATCGCGATGCGGGAACCGCGGATGGAGCAAAGATCCTCTTCCTTGAGACGAAGGATATCGCGCCCATCATAAAGGATTTCCCCTTCTTCGACGATTTTGTTTGGGGCTAGAATACCCATAATCGCGCGCGAAGTCTGGCTCTTGCCTGAGCCTGACTCGCCAACGATCGCAAGCGTCCTTCCGCGATACAAATCGAAAGAGACGCCACGAACCGCTTTGACGGTGCCGTTGTTTGTCCAGAAACTCACGCGGAGGTTCTTGACGGAAAGAATTTTGTTTTCGTTATTGGTATTAGACATTGTCGGAACCTCTTAATTGTGGATTGAAGGCATCGCGTAAGCCGTTGCCGAACATATTGAAGCAAATCATGAGCAAAGAGATGAACAAAGCTGGCCAGAAAATGTTATTCGGGTAAGTCGTATAGGAAGCCTGCCCTTGAGCGAGCATCGTGCCGATGGAAGTTGAGCCGACCGCATCGAAATTGATGATGCCTAGATAACTAAGCGAGGACTCGCTGAAGATGACGCCAGGGATCATGAGGACGCTGCTAGTGACGATCGTGCCGATCGAATTAGGCAAGATGTGACGGAAGATAAGCCTTGCATCGCTTGCCCCAAGCGTTCTGCTCGCCAAAACGTATTCCTGTTTTTTGTAACGGTAGAACTGCATACGGACCGTGCTTGCCGTGCCTAGCCACCCAGTGAGAACGAAGGCTATGAAAAGCATTCCCACCAATGATATCGAGAAATAAATGCCATTGTAGTTTTTCATAAGGGCGATGACGATCATGAACGGGACATTCGAGAGAATCTCCGCGATACGCTCCATCACGATATCGACCGTTCCGCCGTAGAATCCTTCGATCGAGCCGTATATCAAGCCGATGATGAGGTTAATGGCGCTGACTCCGAAGGCGAAGAGAAGCGAGAATCTTCCACCGACCGATAGACGGGTAAGGATGTCACGCCCAGCGCTGTCGCTGCCTAAGCCAAAGACGGGGCGCTGCCCATTTTTGAAATAGTAGTAATTGTCGTAATTGAGACGCACGTTATAGACGCTGCCGCTTAAGCCGGTCGCTTCGTAATAGACATAGCTCCCATCGGCATTCGTTTTCCAGGCTTTTTGGATCTGCCCATCCTTGAAAATCGGAAGCTTCGTGCGGGAATAGAAACGATAATCGTAGTTGGCGTTGTTTCTGATGGCGTTTTCAATGACGCTTGAATCTTGCCCTTCTTCTTCGACCCACGAGGTATCGATGAGCGGCAAAAACACTTTGTATTCGCTTGTGGCGGAAGCGTTATATTCAATCAAAGCATCAAGTTCATCTTGAGTGAGAGTGTGGTTGACGGCGCCGATCGTATACGTGTCATAACGAACATCGTATTTGGTGGTATAGCCAGAGAAATCGTCGCCTGATTGATAAACCTTATAGACCTCTTTGATGCGGCCAGCCTCATTATAAAGATAATATTCGGCTTGGCCCAAAGTGCGCTTTTCGGTGCCATCCCAGAAGCCCCCGGCATCGGAGAAAGCCTTTGGAAGGCAGTTGGTGTAGTAAGAGTCAGCTTGCGTGGCGGTATAGCCAGTGCAAAAGGGCGTGATGATGGAGAAAAGGAGCATGGCAAGCAAAATGGCGCCGGCCACGATCGAGCCTTTGTTCCTGGAGAAACGATACATCGCGTCGGCGAAAAAGCCGATGCGCTTGGTCTCCATTTTCGTATCGACGAGCTTTTTGTCGCTTTGGACAAAGCTGAAACGTGGGTCTTGAATAGTCTTTTCCATAATTATTTAGCCCCCATTCTGATGCGTGGATCGACCCAGCCATATGACAAGTCGATGATTAGCGCTGCCGCTAAACCGATGCCGACATAGAACATGCTGAGGAACATGAAGAAGTTGTAGTCTTGGTTGTTGATTGAAGAAAGATAAAGCTGCCCTACGCCAGGAACGGAGAAGAAGTTCTCAATGATGAGCGATCCGCCAAGGCAAGAGATGAATTCGCCAAGGATCATCGGGAAAATCGGAACCATCGCGTTACGCATGGCGTGTCTCCATGTGGCTTGGCCCCTCGTTAAGCCTTTGGCTCTAGCAAGCAGCATGAATTCGCTTGTGAGAACCTCGGTTAACTCAGCGCGGGTATAACGGGTAAGCCCCGCCACCGTGCCGATGATTAAGCAAAGCATCGCCGGGAAGTAGCTATGGAAGAAAGTCGGATTCCAATAGTCGTAGCCGCTGCTTACGACGAGCGGATACCACTTGAGCTTCGCGCAGAAAATATACTGGATGAGGAAGCAATAAACGTAACTCGGGACCGAAATGAAGAGCATGACGAGGACCGAAATCAATTGGTCTTGCCATTTGTTCTTCTTCAAAGCGGCGAAAATGCCGAGCGTCAAGCCAATTGGTATCGCGATAACCGAGCTCCAAAGATTGAGGTAAATCGTGCTTGGGAGCTTCTCCGCGAGTACCGCAGTGACGGATTTGCCAGCATAAATATTGAACCCGATTCCGAAATCGCCTTGGAAACAGTGCTTAATATAAAGCCAATATTGAACGAGGATCGGCTTGTTATAGCCAAGAGCCTCTCTCCATGCGTTGATGGAGATGCATGTTTGATCTTGCGAACGGCAAGCTGAGACAGGCAGCAGCCGTATGAGCACGAAGCACATCGTCATAATGATGAAAAACGTGAGCAACATCAAACCGATTCTTTTAAAGATGTAACGTAACATAATCGATTTCCAAAGCGTCTTTCTCGAATCGTCCCTAACGCAGACGGTTTAGGGTCAAACCCCCGATTCGAAGGGCTTTCCTAGACGAAGAGATATGATAAACGATTTTTCTCCCCCTTAGTAGCGGAAAGAGGGTGAGCGCGCCCACCCTCCTTCCTAGTAGGAGAAACGGTTATTTGTTGTAGTCGATGAATCCGTCGCTTCCGAGATTGGATTTGACCCAAGACGACCACTCAGAATCGCTCTTTGTGAGTTTGAGTTTTCTGATGCCGCCGAAGCCGACGATCTGGACATACTGATCAGTGCCGTTTTGGACGCGGTAGCTATCGATCGAGACCGATTGGCGAGCGCCCCAAGAGACGAAGTTGTAAGTGCCGACGATATAGGATTCGCAAGCGCTTAAGATGTTAAGACGCGTATTGGCATCGGCCAAAGCTGCGCTGTATTTGCCAGAGATGAGCTCATAGGTCCATCCTTCAGCTTTGCTAGAGGAGCCATCAGATGCGCCTAGAGTGTTCGTGACGATGTCTTTTTCCTCGCCTGCCACTTTCTTCGGATCAGTGGACCATTCACCGGTTTTGACATTGATCGCGATCGAATCTTTATAGATCGGATACGGCTCATACATGTTGCCTGTGACAGTGTAGCACTGGAGGATGCTGAACGGATCGAATTGAGCGCCGCCCCATGTGGAGATACCAAACTCAATTGAGCCTTCTTCAATGTGCGTGGAGTAATCGCTGCCAGCGATCTTGACTTCGATATCCAGCTTACCCTCGAGTTTTGTGCCTTTGACGAGTTCTTTATACTGATCGACCACCCAGCTGACCATGTTGTTCCAGCCTTCGTTATAGATTTCCCAAACGAAGTGGACGTTTTGACCTTCTTCATAGTGGCCAACTCTGCTGGAAGCTGCTTCTTCAGCGACCGCTTGATCGATGAGTTTTCTCGCTTCGGCGACGTCATAGCCGAAATAATTTGGCTCACCATCGCTGTCGGTGCCGAAGTTGTCGGTGACGACTTTCTTCCCTTGAGCGGTGTCGCGATAAGCAACGCCGGTATCAGGATCGGAGACGTACATGAAGTTGATCGGCACGTCGAATCCGCGCCAGCCAGCGGTTTGCGTTTGGCAAAGGGTCTTGCGGTCAAGGCCTAAAGACAAGGCTTTGCGGAAGTTGAGGTTAGACAAGATAGTGTGGTTGCCTTTTGTATCCTTGTCTTGGTTTTCTTTCAAATACTCGAAAACGCTGTTGACGGTGAGTTTGGTGGTATAGGACTGAGGCGTATACATTAAGCGGGAGCTTGAGCCAAAGATTTCCAAGTCCTCGCTTCTTAAGGCATAACCGTCGGTTTCACCAGTGCGGAACATGTTAAGCGTCGTATCAGGACTTGCGACATACTTAACCTCGATCTTGTCGACCTGGTATTCGCCTTCGTGATTGCCGTCGGTGTATCCATACCACTTATCGTTACGGACGAAGTCGAACTCTTTGTCGGTCTGGAAGGTGTCGATCTTATATGGGCCGTAGCCGACATAGGTGTCTTTGGAAGTGCCGTAGGTAGTGCTATAGAGGTCGCTATCAGGAACGGCTTTTCTTAGCGAATCCCAAAGATCTTGCTTAACGATCCAGTTGCTAGCGAAGAACTGTTTGGCGTAGAAATCGCCGACCGGATTCGTGAAATAGATATTGAAGGTATACTCGTCGACTTTGGAGATACCGACGCCATCGAAGCTATATGTGTCATAGGTGTAGTAACGTGAGCACCAAGAAGCCATCGAGTATCCGACATCTTCAAGGTTACCTTCTTTGAATTCATGCGAGAAGTTCTCAGGTTTGATGCCAAACGCATCATTCAAAATGGCATCAATGATCGTAGCGATCTTCTCAGTCAATTCGCTGTTGTTGTCGATACGGACGTCTTTTGGCGACGATGAGCTTCCGAATGTGTCGGTATCCGATAACAATTTTACCGCTAAAGCATACGCATCATCATTGATATAATCGCAGAGATCGGCAAAAGACATTCCAGCCCACCACGCACTGGCAGTATAGGCATTGAAATACCATCCTTCTTTTGAAGGTGTGCCAGCGTGAGCGATACCATCTCCGTCAATATAGGCATCAAGCAACGTTCTGCCGCTTTGTAGATACGATAAGCCGCCAGCGATTGCCGTGGTGCCGTTGGCGTAATCGCCAGCGCGGTAGTTCTGCATCTCCGGGTCGAGCAAATCTCTCATCGAATTGACGTAGGTGTCGGCGTTGATGACCGTGCCGTCTTCGAAAACGGCATTCTGGTTGAGTTCGACTTTCCATTTTTGGCCAGTCGTGTATTTAGTGCCATCAGCCGTGTTCAAACCGTATCTTTCGACCTCTTCATCAGTCAAAGTCGAAGTGACGTCAGTCGGGATTTTCGCTGCCATCTCAGGGACGACTTTGTAGCCGTCTTTGGTGTCGTTGAGCACATAGTCGACTAAACCCATCTCGGTATAGCCCGAGACTAAAGTATCTTCTGAAGTCTTCCATGTGGCTGGAGCCCACTGCTGAGGGTTTCCGCTCGTGGCGTCATGATAAGTGTAAGTGGCGCCCGAGTCATTGCTGCATCCGGTAAGTCCGGCGATGCCGACGATCGCCATAAGACTGAGAGGAAGCAATTTTGTCTTGTTTTTCATACAATTCCTCCTACGCTTTTGCTGCGTATGGGCACATTTTTAAGATGAAGGAAAGATTGTCAACGATTAATTTCCATTTTTTCTCTTTGATTTGCGATTTTTGACTTTAAAGGGTATTCGTAAAACTTTTTCAATGATTGTTTTTAGATGTAAACGCTTTCAAAAAAAGCGGTGATAATTTGTCGAAAAAGCTTATTGTTTACCCTTATTCCGCGGGAAAAAGGCCTCGTATTCCTCTTTCATCCGCTTCTTGCTTACGTGGGTATATACCTGGGTCGAGTTGAGGCTTTCATGCCCGAGCAATTCCTGAATGAGGCGCAAATCGGCGCCGCCTTCAAGCAAGCTCGTCGCAAAGGAGTGGCGCAGAGTATGCGGATGAAGGCCAAGGCTGCTCCCCACTTTCTTTTCGATATTATCGAGGATGAATTCCAAATCGCGAACCGATAAAGGATTGCCGTTTTTCGAGAGGAAAAAAGCCAAAAGCGCCGCGCCTTTACGGTAACGCTTCGCAAGCGTAGGCCTAAGTTCGTCATAATATCGTTTCATCTTCTCGCTGGCTTTTTTGGAGATGGGAACAAGCCTCATCTTCTGCCCCTTCCCCATTACTCTTACCATTCTCGTTTTGTAATCGATGTCGCTTTTCTTCATCTTCACGAGCTCGCTTGCTCTCATCCCGCTTGAGAAAAGCAGTTCCAAAATCGCAGCATCGCGTATCATGAGCGGATCTTCGCGTTTCTCGTTTTCCTCGAAAAGCAGATCGATTTGCTCATTGCTCAATACATCAGGCGCCTTTTTCCCTGCTTTTGGGTTATGGAATCCACTCAGCGGATTTTTCTCGGCGTAGCCTCTTTCGTTGCTGAAAGTATAGAAACCGCGGATGGCGGCAAGATGGCGCTGGCAGCTCCTTTTGCTGATCCCGCGTGCGAGTTCATCCGCCAAATAGGCGCGCAAAATCGAGCGCGAGACATCCTCAAAGCCAATGCCTAAAGGAGTCAAAAACGCAAAAAAAGCGTCTAAGTCCATCTGATAATTCTTAACGGTGAGAGGCGAGAAACGCCGCTCGTAGGTTAAATAATCGAGATATTCTTTCTCCGCTTTATTCATCAAGGGAGATTATATACGAAGAGAGGGCCTTCCGGCATGCTTCGATAGTGCTCTCCCTCTGTTTCTTGTCCGAGCTTGGGAAAAGGGCCCAATTGGCGTTCATCGGGGCAAAATAGGCTGGGTTTGCGTGCAGCAAATAGTCGATGAGCGCCCCGCTCATCGTCTCTTTCGGCACGGGGATAAAGGGCTTTCCGCTATAACGGCGATCGAAATTGATGGCGGCGATAATCCCCATCATCGCGCTTTCGACATACCCTTCGACCCCTGATAATTGGCCGGCGATGAAAACATCAGGCCTCTCTTTGAGCGACAAATCGGTAGATAAGGCGGCTGGCGCATCGATATAGCTATTCCTGTGCATGAGCCCATATCGGATGAAACGGGCATTTTCTAAACCTGGAATCAAAGAGAAGACGCGCTTTTGCTCAGAATAGGTCAAATTGGTCTGGAAACCGACGAGATTGTAATAATCGCCGAGCTTATTGTCTTGGCGAAGTTGGGCCACTGCGTATGGCTTTGGATGTTCATCGGTTCCTAAACCGAATGGCTTGAGCATGCCGTGGCGGAGAGTCTCCACCCCTCTAGAAGCCATAACCTCGATCGGAAGGCATCCTTCGAAATACTTGGTGTCGAAAGAATGGAGTATCGCCTTTTCAGCGTGAATAAGTTCATCGACGAAGCGGAAATATTCTTCTTTATTGAACGGGCAATTAAGATAGGCCCCATCGTCTTGTTCGAAACGCGATTTGTAATAAACCTTCGAGAAATCGAGCGAATCCTTGGCTAGGATTGGAGCTGAGGCATCGAAAAAAGAGAAATTGCTCTTCCCCACCACTTGAGCGATATCTTCAAGGAGCGCTCCGCTTGTTAAAGGCCCAGTCGCGATGATAGATGGAAGAGAAGGCAAAGAAGTAACTTCCTCCTTTTTCAAATGGAAAGAAGGAAAAGACAACAAGGTCCTATGAATCGTCTCGGCGAATAATTCGCGGTCGACGGTAAGAGCATTCCCACCTGGGACGGAAGAAACGGCGGATGCTTTCATGATGAGGCTATCAAGGCGCGAAATCTCTTCCTTGAGGAGGCCGCAGGCATTGCTGCTTTCTTTACTCTTGAGGCTATTCGAGCAGACGAGCTCCCCTAGATATTCGCTTTTGTGCGCTCCATCGTCCACGAGCCCTTTCCGCTCGAAAAGAGTTACCTCATACCCTTTTTTGAGCAAATAAAAGGCAGCCTCGCTTCCTGCTAGGCCACCTCCGATGATGAGCGCTTTCTTCTCTTTCATTCGCCTTTCTTCTTTTTGTCGGTTATCCACTCGTGATAACGGCACTTAGGGAAATTGGTGCAGCCAAGGAATTTGACGCGTTTCCCTTGCTTGACGACTAGATGCCCGTCTTTGCAGTTGGGGCACTCTTTCACGTAATCTTTCTCAGTATAGACGGGGAACGCTTTTTTCTCCTCGCGCCCTTTGATATAGGAGCAGGAAGGGTAGCCGCTGCAGCCGATGAAAGTCTCGCCTTTCCTGTTTTTGCGTTCAACGAGGGGCTTCCCGCACAACGGGCAATTCTCGCCCGTTTGCTTTGGCTCCTCTTTCTTTTCCTTTTTTATATAGGAGCAGGAAGGGTAATTGCTGCATGCCACAAAACTCCCGAATTTGCTCTTTTTGATGACGAGCGGAGAGCCGCATACGGGGCAATCTTCGCCCGTGGCTTCGTCTGGGTCTTTATACATCTTCTGGGCCACTTCTTCGTATTTCTCCATGAATGGTCCATAGAATGAATTCATGGCGCCAAGGCGCGTTTCTTCGCCGCTAGAGATCTCATCGAGGGTCTTTTCCATGTTCGCGGTGTATTCGCTAGAGACGATCTCTGGGAAATATTTGTTTAAGACGAACGTCGTCCTGCTCCCCGCTTCAGTCGGGGTGACGATACCGCCTTTGCTTGTGATGTAGCCTGAGCGGATGAGCGTTTTGATGGTCGAGGCGTAGGTGCTTGGGCGCCCAATGCCTTTCTCTTCCATCATCTTGACGACTTTGGCCTCGCTATAACGGGCAGGGGCCTTGGTGAATTTCTGTTCCCCATCCTTCTTTTTGAGCAAGTAGGAAGCGCCTTTTTCAAGAGGGGGGAGGATTTTGTCTTTGTCATCCTCGAATTCGCCGTAAATTGCCTCATACCCTTTGAAGATCGTCTTCACGCCCGTGGCTTTGAAGGTAAGGCCGTTGGTAGAAAAAATCGCAGTGCTAGATTCCACGAGTTTATCGCTCATGCAGCTTGCTAAAGCGCGGTCGTAGATGAGCTTATATAGCTTTGCCTCATCCGCATCGACAAAGCGCGATACCAAAGATGGGGTGCGATGGGTACCAGTAGGTCTTATGGCTTCGTGCGCGTCTTGGCTAGAGGCGCTGTTTTTGGCTTGTTTGTAGTGACCCACGTATTCTTCGCCATATGTCTCTTTGATGAATGGCACGGCGTGGACGTGGAAGAAAGTCGGGGAAAGGCGGGTGCTGTCGGTACGCATATAGGTAATCAAACCGACATGCTCCCCGTTGATGTCTTTTCCTTCGTATAGTCTTTGGGCGATCGACTGGGTTTTGCTCGTCGAGAATTTATAACGGTTATAGGCCTCTTGCTGCATGGTCGAGGTCGTGAAAGGCAATTTGGACGGTATCGATTTCTCGCTTGTCTCATAGGAGACGAGAGTCAAACTCTCGCCGATGCGGGAAAGAATGGCATCAGCCTCCTCTTTAGAGGATATGGCAGCGTTTTTCCCGTCAACCTTATCTAGCGCCAAAACGAGCTCTTCGCCGTTTATTTCGATCGTCACTTCTATCGTCCAATATTCGCTTGGGACGAAAGCTTTGATTTCCTCATCGTTATCGCAAATCATCTTGAGCGTTGCGCTTTGCACGCGCCCAGCGGATTTAGAGCCCATCTTCTTCTGGAGAAGGCTTGAAAGCTTGAAACCGATGATGCGGTCATACATCCTTCTCGTCTCTTGGCTTGAGACAAGGTTCAGATCGATATGGCCGGGATTATTGAGGGCGGATAGAATCGCCGGTTTCGTGATTTCGTGGAATTGAAGGCGTTTGGTGGTCGCAACGTCCAATCCGAGGACGCTTGCCAAATGCCAAGAAATCGCCTCCCCTTCTCTATCAGGGTCGGTTGCAAGAATGACCTCATCGGCCTTTTTGGCGTTCCTCTCGAGGTTTTTGATGATGTCGGCTTTCCCTGGGGTGATTTTGAAATCCGGTTTGAAATCATGCTCGACATCGATCCCCAAACCCCCTTTTCCTTTCGTGGAAAGGTCGCGGATATGGCCTTGAGAAGCCATGACTTTGTAATCTGAGCCCAGATAATGACCGATTGTTTCACATTTTTTCGGTGACTCAACGATGACTAATTTCATGACTCTCTCCTTAATCGCCCTAGAAGATTAGTGATTCGCTCTTTCCTTGTCAAGGGAAGGGAAAAGCACTTTCGCATATATAAATAACCTTATTATTTATAAGATTTGAAAATATTTTCCGTGCCATTAAAGAAGAGCGAGGATATCCTCTGGCTCATCGATCAGATAAGCCCCATCCTTGATAAGGGAATTGCAGGCGCTTCCCTTCATCGCAGGAGAAGGGAGACAAGCGATGTCTTTCCCCATCGAGGTAGCCAAAGAAACGGTGATAAGCGAGCCGCTTCTTTCCGTAGCTTCCCCTACAACGAGCAGTTTGCCAGTAGCCGATAAAATGCGGTTGCGCTTCGGGAAATTGTCTTTTTTCGGCGCTACGCCTGGTGGATATTCGCTGAGCAATAAGCCATTTTTCCTGACGTAAGAATAAATATCGGCGCTTCCTGAAGGATAATCGATATCGATCCCAGCCCCCGATATGCCGATTAATTTGCCTCTTTCCTCCATCACCCCTCTCATGACTGATGCATCAATGCCGCGCGCAAGCCCGCTAACGATCGTGACCCCGGCTTTGGCGAGCTCTCTCCCAAACTTCCTTGCATTCGTGATCCCTTCTCTGCTCGCGTCTCTAGAGCCGATGAAAGTAACGGCACGCGAAAGATTCTTCAATAAAGACACATCTCCTTCGTAGTAGCAAACCAAAGGAGGAAGATAGATATTTTTCCATTCATTTGGGTAAACAGGCTCAAGAAGGTTGAAGCAACGCGGGTGATTATTCGCCAAATAAGCATTTATATCGGCATCTTCCACCTTCTTTTTCTCCTTGATATGGGAAAACATCAAATCGTAATCGCCTTTATATAAAAAGGATAAATAGGTAAGAATCTCGTTAGCCTTCATATGCGCCTCCACCCATTAATAGAGACGAAAAGGCATTTTTACCGAAAAGGCATCAAAAAAGCTTGAGCTGCTCTTTGTAATAAGAAGCGATTGGCGCGAATGATTTCCGGTGAATTCCCTCAATCGGCCCGTATTTTTCTATGGCAGCCATATGGAAGGCAGTGCCATAGCCTTTGTGTTTGCCAAATCCGTACTCAGGGTATTTCTTGTCAAGCTCTTCCATATAACGGTCACGCGATACTTTCGCCAATATGGAGGCGGCGGCGACATTAAGGCATTGGGCATCGCCCTTTACCATCGCGACAACCGGTTTATCGAGCTTAAGAGGCATCGCATCCGTGATAATCAAATCGTATGGGGCTTTGATCATCGAAATGGCTCTCCGCATGGCAATTTTCGTGGCTTCGTAAATATTGTGCTCGTCAATCTCTTCGGCGCTTAAGGAAGCGATTCCGTAGCCAAGCGCGTTTTCTTTTATCGTCTCGAAAAGCTCTTCCCGCTTCTTCTCGCTCAGCTTCTTTGAGTCATTGATGAACTCGTTTTCGTAATCCGGAGAGAAAAGAACGGCTGCGGCGTAAACTGGCCCAGCGAGAGGCCCACGCCCCGCTTCATCCACCCCCACGATAAAATGAGTAGTCTCGCTTAGGAATTCGCGTTCTTTTTTAAGCATTCGGGCGCTCCAAACTGATGGGCCCATATTCCCCATCTTTGAATTCTTTTATAAGCGTCAAAGCAGCTTTATCCAAATCGGCGATGCCGCCTTGCAGCAAAAACCCCTTCTTTTGGGCGATTTTTGACAAAGTCTCGTCATTTCCCGCATCAAGTAAAGAAGCAATATCGTATCTTTGAGCGAGGTTTTGCGGGTAAAATGAACGCAGATAATCCAAAAGGATCGAGGCTAAATCGTCAATCGGAAGCACCTCTTCTTTGATGGATCCGGTGAGAGCAAGACGGACTGCCTCATCACGATTGAGATAGGAACTAGGAAGGATGCCTGGGGTATCCAAAAGGATGAAACCGTTTTTGAGTTTGATCCATTGCTCGGCGCGCGTCACGCCAGGTTTATTGCCAGCCACAGCGATGCTTTTCCCCGCGAGGTTATTGATAAGAGTGCTTTTGCCCACATTTGGTACACCGGCGATAAGAAGGCGGACGGGCTGAGGCTTCATGCCGAGTTTCTTCTCTTTCTCGCGTTTCTTGCTGAGCAAAGGCTCGCTTGCTTTCTCGATGAGCGGCAAAGCCTTGACTTGTTTCAGATTGCTTGCGATTGCGCTTAACCCAATTGAGCGAAAATAGGCTATCCATTCTTCGGTGACTTTTGCATCCGCTCTATCGGTTTTGCTCAAAAAGAGGAGGCGCGGCTTGCTCCCGATTAGTTTATCCAAAAGCGGATTGCGGCTAGAAAGAGGGGCCCTTGCATCGGCAAGCTCAATCACGAAATCGATCGCGCTCATATAGGATGAGAGCGAACGGAGGGCCTTTTGCATATGGCCTGGGAAATAATGAACGCCTTTTTGCTGCTGATTCATAACTCTATGATGTTCCAAGGCAAATAGAGGGAGGAGTAGATAAGATTGCTTTCAGCCGTCTTTTTGCCGTTTTCATATTTTATCGTCAATTTGGCCTTGCCAGTGATAGCCACGATTTTCCCGCGCAGGAAAAAAGAACCCGATGGATAGGACGAATCAAGATTATGGTTCCGCCCGATAGGCCCACGGAAACGCGAGTCGCTGCTTCTTCCGCTTCTCCTATTGTCGCCAACGAGGAAGTATTCATCGTCTCCCAAAGTGACGGGATTGCTCTCGGTGCCGTATTTGGCGTTGTGGGCGGTTTCCGATAGATGCCCATCCCTCTCGATCAGCTCATTTTGCTCAAAGTAGCGATATTCGCTCTCGCCTTTTTCTTTTATGTACAATTCCCCTTCATCGGTGAAATAAAGGCTTTCCCCAGGGAAGGCGTATAGACGTTTTATTTTAGGGGCATGGGCATCGTCATCGTATAAAGCGCCCTTCTCTAAAGAATAATCGTCATCGAAATACGACATGACGATATCGAAACGCTTCAAGCGATCGATGAATCCGTCTTCATCATCAAGGAGCCCGTAATCGCAGATATAGCTATATCCCGCTTCGTTGTAGTCGCCCCACGATCCGCTTTCGTTCTTCTCTTCTTCCCCCGTCTCCAGATTGGTGCGCGTGGCACTATTATTAAAAAACGGATACATACTATCCCCGCTTACGAAAAACGGTTTATACCGGTTATATTCGTAAACGAGTTGCCCAGCGGCTGAGAAAGTCGCCACAAGCAAAAGAAGCGCCACGCCGTTAATGATCGTACGGACGATCTTGTTTTTGGATGTTTGTCTCTTTTCTTTTGCCATCGCCTAGGGAATTATACGCTTGAAGAAGAAGGATAAAAAGAAAGCCAGCGTTTCCGCTGGCTCGTGTCACTGTTTTCCTATTTGACGGCTTTCTTGCTATCGTCCGCTTCTTTGATACGGGCGGCTTTTCCAGAGAGCCCACGCATGTAGTGGATACGGGCGCGACGCACTTTACCCTTCTTCACGACTTCCACCTTTTGGATGGATGGGGTGTTGACTGGGAAGACGCGTTCCACGCCGATTCCGCTCGAGATTTTGCGCACCGTGAAGGTCTCGCTGACCCCATGTCCACGACGTTGGATGACAACGCCTTCATAGACTTGGATACGCTCTTTCTTGTTCTCGATGATGCGGACATACACCTTGATGGTGTCGCCGGCGGAGAAGTCTGGAATATCCTTCCGAATTTGACGGGCGGTAACTTGTTCGACTAACTGATTGTTCATCGTATTACCTCCTAGCAATATGTTCTCTTCGGGTTCATGCCTTGTGACTAGGCAGCGGAGCCCGCGTAGCGTTTTCACGCAAGGAGAATAATAGGCGCACTCAAAAGGGAAAACAAGCGAAATTTGGAGGACGGTCCCTCATTACTGGCGCAGCAAACAAAAAGCCATGGATTACTATCGTTAAAGTGCGTTTGTCGTAGCACTTTTTGCTCTTTTTTTCATTTTCTGCCACGTTAACTGCCAAATAACGATATCGTTTTTGCTCGGATGCTTTCATTGCTTTCGCGGATTTTTTGCTTATCGATTCGACTATCTGAGTTTCTTTCGAGGGAGGATGACAAAACGGCATATATAAAAAGACTACTATGCCAATGGTCTTAATACATGGATCATGAACACGAGCCTATTGGAACTGAGAAAGAGATATAAATTGTCGCAAACCGGCGTATCTTCCATTTTGGGAATCTCCGTGAGAACTTACATAGGATATGAAAAAGACAATCGCTACGGCGATGGTTTAAAAAGAGAGACGCTGCACAAAAAAGTTGATTTCCTCAGATTTTCCAGCCTAGGCGGCAACCTGGAATTGATTAGCTGAATAAACAAGGCCGGCTGATTGATAGCGCCTCTAAGAACGTTCGCTTTCTCATTTGCATAAAGTGCAGCAATGACTTCTTATTTTTCTTTTTCGTATTCGTTTCCTTCAACAACTCTTCGAAGATAGTCGTTATTTAACGTATATTCGCTCAAAAACCCAACGAGCGCTCCCGTTAAAAGGGATATGATGGATAAAAGCGGGAAGTAGTAAGCAATCGCCGTTGACTGATAGTAAATCATCGCCACCCCGATTTGGGTCAAAGAGTGGATAAAAGCGCCGGCGATGGATACGCCAACGATGGTAAAGCAATGAGCAAACTTTTTTAGGAGAGCCATGAACAAAAGCGAGGCAAGAGCCCCGGAAAAAGACATAACGAAACCCATGCCGAGTATAGAGCCAGTGATAAGGCTAGCCACCACTACGCGAAGCAAAGAAACAAATAAAGCGATATAAAAGCCAAAATAATAAAGGGTCAATATGGTTACGAGATTCGCTAAACCGAGTTTGGCCCCGGGTACGCCCAAAGGGATATAGCTCTCCACCACGCTCAAAGCGATCGAAAGCGAGGAAAGAGCGGCGATCATCGTGATTTTTCTGACGCTCAATTTCTTCATCCTATCTCCACGCTTTCGTTTATTTTCGCATCACGCAAAGAGATAAGTACGTGATTATAGGCGCAGAGGATCGGATGCCCCGCTTCTTTGACCCATCCTTCATTCACGCACTCTTTTCCCGGGCAAGAGGATTCCTTGACCGATATCGCCCCTTCTTTTATCTCGATGATCATGCTTCCGTGTTCCCCTGAAACCGCGAATTCCTCATCGCTTGCAGTGCCTAAATCAATGCTCCGATAAAGGGAAGAAGATATATAGATGTCCGCGTAAAGCCGCTCAGGCGAAGTTTCTCTCCGCCTTATCGCGTCAACGGCGAAAAATGCCCCTGTGCCAACAAGGAGAGAAAAAAGCAGAACGAAGTCCCAAAGGTGTTTTCTCCAGAAGCCCTTTCGTTTATCCATCGCTAAGCCTCGCGGAGCAAAGAAGGGTTCTCGTAAGAAAGAGTCTGATAGCCATCTTCATAAGAAAAGAGGCTCGCCTTAAACTCATATTTACTCTCCCATTCTTTGACTTTCTCTTCGCTCACGAATAAGCAAGCCGTCGAAAATGCGTCAAGGGAAGAAGAATCTTCGCCCACTAAGAAAGCGGAGGCGAATTCGGTTTCTGGCAGCCCAGTCTTAGGATTAACCAAATGAGAATACATCTTCCCTCCGACTTCTTTTTTCTGCTCGAAAATGGAAGACATCGAGCAGTCTTCGTTTTTGACTTTGTAACGTATTGCTTCATCCTCTTTTGTGTATTTTATCCGCACCCTGAAATAGCCATCGCTCTGGCTCTCACCGAAAGCGTAAGAAGATGTCCCGCCATCGAGAAGATAACGCGTTATGCCGTTTTCTTTAAGCAGCTCTTTCACTTTTTTGACAGTGAATCCTTTCGCGATGGCGCCTAGATCGATTTGTCCTTTTCCCACCCTTTTAACGGTCAAATTCCCTTTATCGAGAATTAAGCTCGTTGATTTGGCTTCTTTTAGCAATTGAGGGGCTTTTTGCAGGGCTTTTTCTATATCTTCTTCGGAGGGCGAATAAGAAACATCCCCATCAATTCCGCCGTAAAGAGTTACCTTCCACAATGAAGTGAGCGAGCCTAATAGAGGCGAGAAATAGCCTTCGCTTTCTTCCTCTATCTTAAGAGCTTCCTCTAGCAAAGAGAAAAGGAGCGGGTCGACTTTCAAAGCCTCGTCGGAGTTATTGATGGAATATACGTTGACTATCTCTTTCTCCTTATATGCATCGGATAAATCGTTGATTTTCTCGATCAAGGAGGTGGCTTCATCCTCTAGCTTATCGACGTAGCCTTCAATAGCCACGGAGAGGTAAGAAGAAAAGACATCATTAAGGATAAAAGCAGTCACCGGAGAAGGCGAAGAACAAGAAAAAAGAGACGTTGCCCCAAGAAAAACAGTAACAAGTCTCTTTTTCATATTTCTTATTATGCGACTAACCGAGAAGAATTGCCCATCAAATGGTAGGCGGGGTCATAACGCTCCCGTCAGGGGCAGGCGTGGACTTGAGGTATTCGATGATCGGGTCGAAGTTTTTGTCTTTTTTGCCAGCCTTGCAAAGGGAGAGTTTCTTAACCTCTCCGCTCACGATGGCCTCAGCCATATCGTGGCAACCGGCTTTCCCGCAGGCGCCGCAATTCACGTTGGGGAGCCTCTTCTCCACTTCCGCGATGCGCGGATCCTCTTCAACGTGGAAAAGGATGGAAAAGGCAACGATAAGCACGGCAAGCACAATCGCGGCCACAAGCATCATGATTATTGAATAGAGTATATCCATAGAGATTATTCTCCTTTGTCTTTTTTCTGAAGGTCTTCTTCAAGGTGATAGAAGCGGCAGCTCGTCTCGGAGCAATTTTGGCATTTGGTCTCATCGCGCCCGAGATTCTCGCATCCCTTCGGCGGCTTCGTCTTCACGTAGAGAAGGAAGCTCACGAAGAAGATGACTATAAGCAGAATCAGCAAGACGATGGTTAGAGTTACGTAGAATTCCTTGGGCATTTTATAGTAGACCCCATGAGCCCAAATCGATCATGCCGCTTAAGCCCATGAAGATGATGGCCATGATGCCGGCAACGATGAGGGCGAGTGGGATGCCTTTCATCGCTTTCGGGGCTTTGCTCGATTCAAGTCTTACCCTGATGCAAGCAAAGAGGAAGATGACGAGGATATAGCCTAAAGAGGTGCCGATCGCGTTAGCCATCGACCTCCCGAAATCATAAGACATATTGGTCTCGACCACCCCAAGCACCGCGCAGTTGGTTGTGATAAGAGGCAAATAGATGCCAAGGGTCTTGTAAAGAGAAGGCGATTTCTTTTTGATGAAATAGCCAACGATCTGGACTAATGAGGCGATGACCAAGATGAAGATGATGGTCTCCATGTATTCCATTTCCGCCGGGACAAGAATAAAGGTATACAAAGGCCAGCAGACAAGCGCGCTCATGACGATGACGAAGAAAACGGCCATTCCCATGCAGAGGGCGCTTTTGACTTTGTTGCCGACCCCGATGAAGGAGCAGATTCCGAAATAACGCGAGAGAATCACGTTATCGATGGCCATATAGGAGATGATGGCCAAAAGGAATGAAACTAAATACGCCATTATTTCGCCTCCGTGCTGCCAGTGGCAGCTTTTTTAGCCGCGAGTTCAGTTTTCTTTTTCGCCGCTTCTTTTGCTTTTTTGTTATTGCTGATCGCAGCGATAATCGCCAAAGCGAGACCTAAAACGAAGAAACCGCCGGCGCTTGAATTGAATAATGGTATCGCCATCGTGAAATCGGTTCCGCTATAGCCGCCGAGTATCGGGACGACGGTCTTCGGGATGAAGGTGAAAGTGGCGCCGAAAGTCAAAGTGCCAGTGCCGAGAACTTCTCTGACTAAGGCAATCGCGCAGATAGCCCAGGTGTAGCCAACCCCGTTCCCCAAAGCATCGACCATCGAATCGACGACGCCGTTTTTGTTGGCGAAGGCTTCAGCTCTTCCGAGGACTATGCAGTTGACGACGAGGAGAGCCACGAAAACGCCAAGCGAATCGTATAGCTCAGGAAGGAAGGTTGAACTCAATAATTTCACGATCGTGACGAAAGTCGCGATGATGACAACGTAAGAAGGAGTCGTAATCTCTTCCGGAATGACTTTGCGGAGAGAGGAAATGAGAAGATTCGAGAAGAAGAGAACGAAGGTGAATAGCAGTCCCATTCCAAAAGCGCTCTCCAAAGAAGTGGTGACGGCAAGAGCTGGGCAAGTGCCAAGAATCATCACAAAGAGAGGATTGTTCTTGAGCAAGGGATCGAGAAAGACCCGCAAACGAGCCGATTGCTGTTTCTTTTCCATGCTTAATTGCCTCCTTTCGCCGCTAAAAGATCTTTGTAATTCGCGGCGTAATGATCGCGAGCCGCCTTCACCCCATCAAGCAGGAATTTCTGCGATTTGGTGCCGCCGGAAAGATAATCGACTTTGCCATCAAGCGAACTTGCCCCACTCACTAAATAGGAAGCAAGGGTCACGATGTTTTTGTCGTATCCAGAATCCCCGCCTTTATAGACGTTTATGGCAACTGGGCGGAAAGAAGATAGAGAGGAAGAATCAACATCCCCTTCAAAGGAAATGGTGAAAAGCACTTCCGTTTTCACTGGCTTCCCAGCATCAACAACGTAGGCCAAGCCGACGCTTTCGTCGTTCTTATTGACCGTATAGAGGTCAGTCAAGCTCACTTTGGTGTTGCTTCCCGTCACCGAAACGGTCTCGAAACCTTCGATTTTGGAGAAACTCACCGATGAATCGGAATATAGGGCTTTGATGGTTTTCGGAGCATCGTCGCTTACATGGTTTTTCGCGTAAGCCTCAGTCGCAAAATGCGTTAGGCCGATCAAAGCGGCGCTTGATACGCATATCGCGGCTAAAACAGCGGGAACCGTAATGTATTTTTTGTTCATAGAACCGCCCCCTCTTTGAAATTAAGCACAAGCGTGACGGCAAGGATGCCGATTACGGCAATGGAGCCGATTGTGGCAAAGTGCCACTTCTTCCACTTTGAGCTGCTCCAGCTTGGATAATCGAGCACCGGAGCAATCATGTTCGCGAAAAGGATTGAATAGCCAACACCTTCTGGAGAGGCGGTGAATAAGCGGATGAAGACGGCGATTGTCGCGCCGAACATCCCAAAAATGACGCGAGAGGGCGAACCAACTGGCCCAGTGACGGGATCGGTGATCATGAACACGCTTCCAAACAAAAACCCGCCGCCGAGAATTTCATAAGCCAAGAAGCGCCACATCGAAACATCGCCAAGCTTCACTTGCACGATGATAGAAGCAATGAACATGAGGACGATGAAAGTCAAACAATAAGATAAATACGTGCGCCAATCGATCGCGTGCCTCACAAGCAAATAGATAAGGCCAACGATGATAGTGATCGCAAAGCCCTCTCCTAAGGCGCCTGAGGTTTTGCCTAGAAACATATCAAGGAGCGAAATTTGATTGATTGCGCTATAGCTCTCCGCCCCTAAAGCGGTGCCGCCAGAAAAGACATCGGTTGGAAGCGAAGCGTGATAAGAAGAAGTCGGGTGACCGGTATATCCGCCCCAGAATAGCCTAACGACGATGCCGCCAAAGCAAGCCGGATTGAAGATATTGTTGCCGAATCCGCCAAAGAGGAGTTTGGCGAAGACCGATCCAATCACCGCCCCGATGATGACGATGAAATAGCCCATGCCGTTATTCCAGGATAAATTCCCCGGGAGCATGAGTGAATAGATAAGCGCGCTGATGAGAGCGCTCAAGAGATTGACGAGAGTAAAGGCCTTGTAGTCTTTCTTCGTAATGAGCACGAAAAGGAATTCGCAAAGCTCAAAAGTCAAAATGGACAAAGGCACGATACGCAAAGCGTCAAGAGGGTAGACGATGAAAGCGAAGATAAGAGTCGGGAGCAAGGCGATGATAACGTCCAAAAGCATTCCCTTGAGGTTGTCTTTACGCTTGATATAAGGCGATGTTTTCTTAATGAATTCCATATGCTATATCCTTCAATTTATGGGAGTTTTGCAACGATTTTAGCCCTTCTGACCCAATCTAGGACCTTGATGCCGCTCGTGCAGGAATAGGAGCAGAGCCCACATTCGACGCACTTGAGCGGATTGAGCTTTTTAATCGCTTCCTTGTTCATCGCTTTATATGCTTCCATAATGAGAACTGGCTCAAGTTTGGCAGGGCAAGAAAGGACGCAAGATCCACACCTTAAGCAAGGATTCTCCTCCACCGGTTTCTCGTCGAGCACGAAGATGCCGGTGACGCAACGCGTGCAGACCAAATCGTCACTTGGGAGGCTAGAGCCCATCATCGGCCCGCCGGCGAAAATGAATTTGTTGACGTCCGGATTCTTGTATCCGTCGCATAAGGCGATGAGGTCTTTGGCTAGACATCCCGCCCTTACGGTGAGTTGAGCTGGCTTATTGACGCCCGTGCCTTGGATAGTCACGTATCTATTCATGACAGGCAGGTTGTATTTGACGGCATCGCGGATGCCAACAACCGTAGCCACATTGAAATTGATGATGCCGTGCTTCATCGGAAGATCGCCCGGCTCAAGCTTGATGCCTGTGGCGTTTTTGATCATCTCAAGCTCCCAGCCTTGGGGGTAATAGTTCCCCAAAGCGGCAACCGTTACACCGCACCCAGGGTATTTCTCGATGACTTTCTCAAGATGCTCTTTGAGCTCTTTGTATTTATTCTTGATGCAGATGCGGACGTCCTTGATTCCGAAAATCTGCTCCAAAATCAAAATGCCTTCCATGATGTCATCGGCATTCTCTTCCATCAAGCGGTGATCGCTAGAGAGAAGAGGCTCGCATTCGATGCCGTTAAGAAGGATGGTGTTGATTTTCTCTTTGGTCGCGAGCTTGACGTAGGTCGGGAAAGAAGAACCCCCTAAACCGACAAGGGCGCAGTTCTTCACGATTTCGGTAACCTCGTCTTTCGTCAATTTGGCGATTTCTTCAGGAGTCCTCATTTCGATGGATGGATCGAGGGTGTCGAGATGATCGTTTTTGATTTTGAGATAGTCGACGATTTTCCCGCTCCTATGAAGATGCTTTTCGCTCCCTACCACTTCCCCGGAGCAAGGTGAGAACATCGGCTGCTCGAAAAAGGGGCCAAAGCGCGTCCCGATGCGCTCTCCGTAATAGACTTTGTCGCCTTCTTTGACGCTCACTTCCGATTTCGCGCAGCGCCCATTGGCAAGTGGCACGAAAAGGAAATCCGGTACCGGAGTCTCCAAAATCGGGAGTTTCAAAAGCAGAGACTTATCGATATGGATCTGTTTGGTTTTTGCAATCATAGCAAACCTCTTTGATATTGAAACGTTAGACATTATAACCTTTTAAACAATGAAAAAAAGCGATTTACCGATAAAAAGGCTATCAGTATTTCTTTATCGAGAAATCAATCGATGTTATCTAATCTTTTTGTAGGTTATATTGCCTTAATAAACCGCTCATTTTCTACTGATAAAACGATGTGGCGACGACTTATTGATGGGCTTTTCTACTTACCGTTTTTTCTCTTTTCGATATATTCGCGCCTATCTTCTTTCACTCTTTCCGGATTGAAATGCTGAAAGGTCAGCATGTCGACATATGGCGAGACTTCTTCAAGCTGTTTTTCGTTTTCGATCGTCCAGACGTTCACGATGCGGCCGCTTTCGCGGTATCTCTGCACTTCCTTCGACTTCACCATTCTTGAGTCAAGATCGACCGAATCGAAGAAATGGCGGAGCTTCCACACCCACTTCTTCTCAAGGCAGACAAGCAGCTGCCTTTGGTAACGGTGCCCCATAGATAGCAAGGCGCGCGGGTCGAAAGATATCATGATGATTTTCTTTGGGTCTTTTATCTGCTCGAGAGTTTCTTTCGCTTTTTTCGCAAGCGCCTTCCAATTGCCTTTGTATGCTTTTAGTTCGGTGACGATGATCTCTTTTTCCTTATTGAGGTCAAGCACCTCTTGGAAGGTTGGCACTTCTTCCCCGTCGAGCAATCTATAATTCTCTTTGATTTCCTTAAGCGTCAATTCTTCGATGATGCCGCTTTTGCCCGTTGTGCGGACGAGGTCGCTGTCATGACATACAATAAGCTCGTTGTCTTTCGTTAAATGTATGTCGAGCTCGAAGGTCAAATCGTGGTCGATGGCGTTTTGAAAGGCTTTCAGTCCGTTCTCCGTGAACTCTTCGTTATGAAGCCCGCGGTGCGCCACGCCAAGATAAGCCTTCTCCAAATATGCATCAAATTTATCGTTGGTCATAAAATAGCCTCGCTTCTGTTTTTATAGATTATAGAGAAAAGAGACAAGGAAAGTTAAGAAAGACATTCTAATGATGTTAAGTATTTTTACTTGACAGGCTTTATGCTGATTTATATACTAACCGCTGTTTCAGGAGAAAAAGAACAATGTCAGTAAAAATCAGATTAACCAGAATCGGACGTCATAAGGATCCGTTCTACCGTATCGTCGCCGCCGATAGCAAAATGCCACGCGATGGCCGCTACATCGAGCAAATCGGCGTTTATGATCCAGAACTTGGGATCGAAAAAGCCGAAATTAACGAAGAGCTTGCCCTCAAATGGCTCAATAACGGCGCCACCCCAAGCGATTCCATCCGCGCGATGTTCTCCAAAAAAGGCATCATGACGAAGTTCGCCGATGGCAAGAAAGCCGCCAAGAAAGAGAGCAAATAACGATGATCGACTACGAGAAGGTAATCCACGCCCTCATCGATCCGCTTATCGAGAAGCCTGAATCGGTTATGATTCGCCCTCTCCCCGGCGGAGATGATCGCGATGTGACAATTCTAATCGTGGCCGAAGATGATGATACTGCGCGCCTCATTGGCAAGCGTGGCGCCGTCGCCAATGCCTTGCGTGAGGTCGTCGGCATCGCTTCGAAAGCCGATAACAGCAACACCCACATCCATCTTAAATTCGAAAGCTTCAACGAAGAGAAAAAGGAGGACGCCGAATAACATCGGCGCCCATTTCTTTATGGAAGGCATCGAATTAGGGGTCATCAACCGCACCTTCGGCTTAAAAGGCGAGATGCGCGTTTATAGCGAGACCGACTTCCCCTCCCTCCGCTTCAAAAAAGGGACGAAGATGTTTTTGCTTTCTCCTAAAGGGGAAGAAACACCCGTAACCGTCGCTTCTTTCCGCGACGCTGGAAAATTCTATTTTGTCTCTTTCGAGGAAATAACGAGCATCGAAGCAGCTGAGAAACATTTAAAAGATATCATCATTATCTCCGCAGAAAACGCCTCCTTGCCAAAAGGATACTACCGGAACGGAGAGCTTGAGGGGTGTGAGGTATATGATGAGAATAACCTCTTTTTAGGCAAGGTGAAAAAAGTCGAAACCAATGCCCCAACCGCGAATCTCAGGGTAAATAGAGAAAACGGGAAAGACTTTTTCGTGCCCTTCCTTTTTGACAAATTCATTCTCTCGGTGGATTTAGAAAACAAAAAAATTACCATAAAAGTCATGGAAGGGATGCTTTGATGAAAATAACGATTCTGACTCTCTTCCCTGAGATGTTCTTTGGCTTCAAAAACAGCTCCATCATCGCCCGAGCGATAGGCAAAAAAGTTGTCGAGATAGAGGCTATCGACATCCGCTCCTTTACCTCCGATAAATACGGCCGCGTCGACACTCCGCCGATTGGTGGTGGCGCTGGATTAATCGAAAAATGCCAGCCCATCGTCGATACCATATCTAGTGTCAAAACGCCAAACTCGCACACCGTTTTGTTTTCGCCTCGCGGCTCAACCTATAACGAAAGCAAAGCCAAAGAATACGCCAAACTCGATCATCTTATCCTCGTGTGCGGGCATTACGAAGGGGTCGATGAAAGGGTCAATAAATACGTCGATGAATTATTATCGGTCGGTGACTACATCTTAACGGGCGGAGAGATACCGGCGATGGCTGTCGCAGATAGCGTTACACGCTTGCTCGATGGAGCCATCACTAGCGGATCTCTAGTCGACGAATCATTCAATGATTCGCTTCTCGAATACCCCCAATACACCGAACCATACGAATATAACGGAGACAAAGTCCCCGATATCCTTTATAGCGGCAATCATGAAGCCATCAGAAAATGGCGGAGAAAGGAGTCGCTCCGCTTGACCAAAGAATATAGGCCAGACCTATTCGAGAAGCTTATACTCACCAAGGAAGACAAAAAGCTTCTTGCCGAATTAGAAAGCGATGAGACTCCATCTTGGGAAAAAAGCGCGCTTGAAAAAGGTCACAAATTCATTCATTAAGGCGCTTAGCCGCCTTTTTATTTTATGACCAGCCAACGGCCTTTTTTTGGGGATCCTTCTCTAATGATGTAGCCGTTTTCTTGCAAGGCATGCAGATGCCTTTCGATTGTCCTTTTGCTCTTTCCCGTTTTAGCGGAAATACCCTCGGCGTTTATCAAAGGATCAACGATAACGCTTTCGAGGATTTTCTTTTCAATGTTTTTCAGTTTTACACCGCCATTTTGCGCATTTACACCGCCATTTACACCGCCATTTAAACCGCCAAAAATACATAAATGTGCGACATTTAAACCGCCATCATGGATATTTTCTAGATATGTATGTCTCTAAAGTCAGGGGCGCTTATTTCTTCTTCGAATTTAATTTTTCGAGAACCGACAAAGCATTGATGGAGCAAGTATCGTAATTTGGGCAAACGTTGCCTCTGCAGGCTTCCTCCGCCATTCTCCTGGCGCGAGGTATGAATGTCTCTATTTCTTCAGGGTTGTATCCTACTTGTACCCTGTGATCGTCGACAATGATGGGACGACGGAGGATGCTTGGGTTCTCGAGTACGAAATCGATGAGCTCGCTTATCTTCATCTCATCGAAATCGATGTGGTTCTCAAGAACGATTTTGCTCCGCGGGGAGATAATATCGTCCGTCCCGTTTTCGCATTTGGAGATAATCTCTTTGATGTCGGCTTTGGTGAGCTTTTTCGAAAAGATATCCTTCGACTCGTAAGGGATCTTTTGCTCATCGAACCATTTTTTGACTTTCCGGCAGCTGCTGCAGCTCGGGCTATAATAGATTTTGATCATCGCCGTTATCCTACCATTGTTACCTTCGTCTATGTTAGACGCTCTTTCTCTGTATTGCAGAGTTCTTCGATTATTCTCTCTTTGTCC
>CAVHTL010000004.1:29626-37686 GCA_963638955.1 bacterium | reverse complement strand
GGGATTGCTCTCAGCCATGTCGTAAATTTTGGCGTTCACTTCCTTGATTAATCTGCTTGCCCACCAAGAATCCTGCTTTTTGAAATGCGATTTTCTTTTCATTCGAAACGCTTTGCTGACGCATTCGAGGGCGGTTTTGCTGGCTAAATCGCCTTTATTGGCGCCACCCATGCCATCGCATGCAAGTAACAGCACCTCGCCATCTTCATTTAAAAGAACAATGGCTTGGTCTTCGTTATTGCTCCTGACTTTGCCAATGTCGGTCCGATAGGCGTAGGTTCCGCTGTACTGCTCCCTGCTCATTTTTTGCCCTCGACGTATTTCACGCGCAACTGGCCGCAAGCAGCATCGATATCAGTTCCGAATTCTTTGCGAATCGTGCAGTTGATGCCTCTTTTTCTCAACTGGTCATTGAAAGCCTTGATGGTCTTTTCGCTCGACCTCTCGTAGGGCTTCTCTTTGACTGGGTTATAAGGTATCAAATTGACGTAAGCCAAAGTGCCTCTGATCAAATCGCTCAGCTCGTTTGCGTTTTCGATGGAATCATTGATTCCTTTAAGAAGGATGTATTCAAAAGTTACGCGCCTGCCGCCTTTCTCTTCATAATATTTGACGGCTTCCATAAGCTCTTTCAAAGGATAATGGCGCGCGATAGGCATTATCTGTTGCCTGATTTCGTCATTCGGCGCGTGCAAAGAGATGGCCAAATTGATTTGGATTCCTTCGTCTGCATATTTCTTGATGCCCGGCACAAGACCACATGTGCTCACGGTGATATGGCGCGCACCGATGCCTAAGCCTTTCGCTTCGTTGGCGGTGTGGACGAAAGAAAGAACGTTATCGTAGTTGTCGAAAGGCTCGCCCGTTCCCATGACGACGATATGAGTGACGTTTTGTCCTTCCTCTTCAAGGATTCGATTGATCGATATAATCTCCCCCATCATCTCCGCTGAAGAGAGGTTACGCTCTTTCCTCAATAACCCCGAAGCGCAGAAAGCGCAGCCCATGGAACAACCGACTTCGCTGGAGACGCAGACGACGTTCCCGTAGTCATATCGCATCAAAACGGTCTCGACTTTGGCTCCATCCTCCAACTCCAAAAGGAGCTTGATGGTGCCATCAGACGCATCTTGCCTTTTGAAAACGGTCGGCAAACTCAAGCAGTAATCGCGCTTCAAAATCTCGCGAAAACTCTTGGAAATGTCAGTCATCAAATCGAAATCGTAAACTTTTTTGACATAGACCCACTGGAAGAGTTGAGTGGCGCGATACGGCTTTTCGCCAAGGGAAACCATTTCCTCTTGAAGCGCTTTGAGGGTATACCCGAATAGATTTTTGAGCATAAGCAAGATTAATGGTTGTCAGCGGAAATCGAAATTCCAGCGCCAGAGTCCATCGTGGCAAAAACAGGCGCGAAAGAAACAGGGTCCTTTGCAAGCGTCGAATCTTTTTCGAGGACGCAATAATATAAAGCGGTGTCGAATTCATCGTATGGGAAATATTGTTTTTCCTCGACGAGGTGGAATTCATTGTGATTTGCGAGGAAATCGACGATGGTGTTGTGGCCTTCTTTCTTCGAAATCGTGTAGACCATATAAATGAGTTTTCCTTTTTCCGCCACGTATTTGCTTGTTCCTTCAAGGGTATCTTTCTCTTGCTGGAAAAGGGCGTCCATCGATTCTTTCTTGAAATGGAGCAAATAATCCGGGCATTCGCGGATACGGTCGAAGTTGCTGCTATCAGGGGCAGCGATGACCAAATCGATTGGGCGAGAGATCGCAGCCTCCATGCTGAGAGGATCGGCGGCAAAGAAATTGACGTTCTTGAGGTTGAGCGATTTGATCATCTTCGTAACGTCGAGGTATTTGTCTAGCGACCTTACCCCAAGATTCAGCCCCACGCTCGAGCCGTAATGCTCAATGGCTTCTTTAAGGATTGAAGAATCGGAATTGCCGTTATAGATGAGGACTTCGCTTGGCTCTGTCACGATGAAGCGGTCCAGCAAGGCTTTGGTCGCTGGTTTCTCAACAAAAATGTGGCCATTTTTCATGGCATCGAGTTTTCTTAAAGGCGTCTTGCCGACGTAAGTGTATATTTTATCGACAGGCGTTTTGACGAAATCGGGATTATTGTTGACGAGTTCCTCTTCGGAAATCGTATTTCTGACGCGGACGGTGCTCACGAGCGGGCGCCCGTTTTTCTTGAGAATTTTGTAAGTCGTACCGAAGCCGAAATGCTCCCAGATTTTCAAAACCCATTCCGGGGTGTTGTAACGGAGAGTTAGGTAGCGGTTGCTGCTCTTTGGAAAAGACTCAGGGATAAGCGAGTTGGTGTCGGCGGCTTTTTCGATGAGAGGAACGACAAGGGCGTATTTTTCTTCGCCAAGCCTCATTTTCAAAGCTTCGACGATATCTTCTTGCGTATGCCTTTTGGCAAAATAGAGGTCGCTTAAGGCGAGTGAAAAGAAGCGACTCTCCTCTAGTGACAATTCGCTTATCGGTTTGATCAAGAATTCGAACAAGAGGGAGTGGCGCAATTCACAACCCACCAAAGAAGCGACGTTTTTCCGGAGCGGCCTTATTTCCTCGTTGCTTTGGAAAACTTTCTTCAAGGCTTCGTTGAATGGCGTGTCATTGTCGAGGATATCGTCCAAAATCATCAAAGACAAATCGAGTTCTTGCATATTCTCTCTCCTATTTATTGTTACCTTTGAGCTTTTCCTCAAAGCCCTCAAAGGCGTTGCCCAAAAAAAGGTCATCCGGATTGTCGATGTCTAATTCCGCATGATCGCGCGGATCAGCCTCGGAGCAGTCATCCTCGTCGCAGTAATCATCATCCTCTTCCTCGGTTTTGACGATGTTGCTCTCGGTAATATAACGAGGATACTCCTCATTTATTTTCTCGTAGGAATTCTCCTCTTCGAAATATTCAAAGACGACTTGGACATTGATGGAAAATTCGCTCATCGTCTTCAATAAATAAGCGGCAACGTTATTCTCAACGGCCCTGTATTTGCATTCCGCCATAACTTTCACGACGGTATTCCAACTCGTTTGTTCGACGCCATTATGAAAAATCATCGATGACGGCGCATAAAAATTAATGTCCTCTGTGTCGGTCTCAAAAAGTTCAGCGAGATTAGAGGTGTGTTCTCTGCTGTAATGACCGACGACAAATTGATCGAGGCCCAAAACGGAAATCAAAATCATAAATTGCTCCAACATAGGAAAGTATACCACACGCCTACGGGCCTACGCGCAAGAAAAAACAAAAAAAGAGGGGTTAAGGGAGAAATCAGTAGTCGAGCGGATCGACGTTGATGGAGATATCGACGCCCGAAATGCCGCTGTAGCGTTTAACGATATCGCGCAAATAGGCTCTTAGGCCATCGTCGCGCTTGTACTTGATGAGAATGACCCTGCTGTGGCGCCCGTTGTTCAGGGAATAGAAAGGCGAGAGCGGCCCGATGTAGGTGGCGCTTTCAAATCCCTGGGCGCGCAGCTCGCGAAGGAAATCGTTCGCGGACGCGACGCACTTGTCTTCGTTTTTGGACAGGAATTCCAAGGACAAAAGAAAAACGTAGGGCGGATATTGCTGAATTTTGCGCTCCTGCATCTCTTTCACGAAAAACGACTCGTAGTCTTGCTTGGCCCCGTAAACAATCGCGTAATGGGATGGATTATAAGTCTGGATGAGGGCCTCCCCCACGTTTTTGCTCCTGCCGCTTCTCCCCACGGCTTGCGCGATGAGCTCAAATGTACGCTCGGCTGCTCGATAGGTCGGCAAAGACAATCCGATATCGGCCAAAACGACGCCCGATAAAGTGACATCGGGGAAATCGTGACCTTTGGCGATCATCTGCGTGCCGACCAAAATATCGTATTCATGCCTTTTGAAGGCATTCAATGTCTTCTCGACATTCTTCCCGACTTTGCCGACATCGCTGTCGAGCCGTGCCACGCGGTAAGAAGGGAAAAGATCGTTGAGCTCTTTCACCACTCTTTCCGTGCCGTAGCCCGTGCGCATCAATTTGGAAGAACCGCATTCTGGGCAAAGTGAAGGGAAACGCTCCACGTAGCCGCAGTGATGGCATTTGAGCATTTGATCGTCCGTATGATAAGTGAGATTGCCGCCGCAAGAAGGACAAACGAAGATATGGCCGCAAGATGAGCACATGATATTGGTCCAATAGCCGCGCCGATTGATGAGAAGCATCACTTGTTCGTTTCTTTCGACCTTCTCCTTGATTTTCGTAAGCAGCGGCTTGCTTAGTTTTTCGCTGGCCTTGCTGAAATTATCTCGATCCGTCAAATCCACGATGGAAGTCGAAGGCAAGGCACGCTCATTGATTCGGTGAGAGAGCCTCGACAAGGCGTATACCCCTTTAAGGGCTCTTGCTTTGCTCTCCAAAGACGGGGTGGCGCTGCCCAAAACAACCTTGGCACCAACCGCTTCAGCCCTGAATATCGCGACTTCTCTAGCGTGATAATAAGGGGCGTTATCTTGTTTATATGATTCGACATGCTCTTCATCGAGGATTATGAGACCGATATTTGAAAGAGGTGCAAAGACAGCGCTTCTAGCCCCGACGACGATTGAAGCATCCCCGCGCTTGATTCTCCGATATTCGTCATAACGTTCCGCCTGGGTGAGCTCGCTATGGAGAATCGCGACTTTCGGTCCAAAACGGCGCGAGAAATATTCGACCATTCGTGGCGTCAAATTGATTTCGGGGACAAGCATCAAAACGCTTTTTCCTTCTTGGAGTATTCTCTCGCTCAAGCGGAGATAGACTTCCGTCTTCCCCGAACCCGTGACGCCTTGAAGGAGCACCACGTTCTTTTTCGAGGAAAGGATATCGTCAAAGGCTTTCCTTTGCTCAACCGTCATTTCGTGAGGAATCTCTTTTTCTTCCTCTGAGATCAAGAAACGTTCTTTCTCCTTATAGACGATTTTTACGCGCTTTTTCTCGATTAGTTTTCCCAATATCGACGCAGAACCTGCCTCTTTTTTCAAAATCGGGCTATTCGAGGCGATTAGACGCAACATTTCGATTTGTTTATCCGTTAGATCGCTTTCATCATCGGAAAGAAGCTCTACCCATTTCTCGTAAGCGACTTTCGGGCCTTTGAGGGAGGATAGTTTCGGAGACAAGGAAAGAGGGAGCATCGCCTGTATGACGCTCATCAAAGGGGAAAGATAATAGTCGGCGACTCTCTTCGCGAGTTCCATGAGCTTATCATCAAGAAGCGGCTCTTCATCGATGATGGCGTCTATGAATTTGAAGGAATAGCCGTTTGCTTTTTCTAGTTCATCTTTGCTTTGGCTGCTTTCTTTCACGCTCAAAACAAACCCCATCGCCGAACGCCCATTGAAATTGATGAGAACACGATAACGTGGGCCGATTTTTCTCTCACCATCGTATAGATAAGTGAAAGTGCGGTCCAATGATTGAGAGCCGTATTGGGTCAAAACATCTAGAATGAGCATCTAGAGAGATTATAAAGCGTTTTCGCCGCTCCGCTTAAGGATTTCCTCGCGGATGATGCTTTCGATTTCGATGGAAGCGCGGATGACATCGTCGTTGTAGATAATATGTTCGTATTGGTTTTTCAAGCTCATCTCGCGTTCGGCTTTCGAAAGGCGCTCTTTGATGACTTCTTCGCTTTCCGTGCTTCTGCCCCTGATTCTTGCCTCAAGGCAGGAGAAATTAGGAGGCATTATGAAGAAAGTGACAGGGTGATCGTTCGATAGGCGCGAAAGCACTTGCTCAGTGCCCTTGACGTCGATTTCCAGAATGACGTTTTTTCCATCTTCGCGCATGGCTTGGACTTTATCGTAGGGGGTGCCGTATCGATGCCCGACGAAGGTTGCGTATTCGAGGAGATTGCCGTTTTCGATATTGCGGTCGAATTCCTCTTCGCTGACGAAATAATAATCGCGCCCATCGACTTCGCCTTTGCGCATGGAGCGTGTGGTCATGGAAACGCTATACCAAAGATTCAATGAAATATCCTTCATGATCTCTTGGCGGATTGTGCCTTTTCCGACTCCGCTCGGTCCCGATATTATGATCAAAAGCCCTTTTTTCATCATAAATTTTTCGAAATTATAACCATTCGGTGCCTCTAAAACAACGAAAAGGCCTTATTTGTTGATGATTAATGAAAATCGGCCCCGTCTTTCCTTAACGAGGCCGATTAATTAAATTAACGCTTAGTCTTTCTTGAATGGTTTTACTTCATGCGGGCCGTCGAAATAGAACTGGACGCCGAAAACGTTCGGCCCAGCGTGATAGCCATTCGTCGGCGAAGCCTGTGTTACCACCACTTCCTTGAAACCGAAGTCGAGGACTTTTTTCTTGGCCTCTTCCAAAATCGAAGGGTCCTCTAGGTAAGAGTAATTGATGAAAGCCATCTTCGGATCGATGTTCGGGTGCGTTTGAAGGATATCATCGGCATAGGCCAACAAGCATTTTTTCGTTGTGCCTCTGAATTTCTTGCCAGTCGTGAATTTCCCGTTTTCCGACTCGATGCAGACAATCGTCGGCTTTATTTTTAACAAGTTGGAACCAATCAATGCCAATTTGTTGCATCTTCCGCCTTTGTAAAGGTATTCAAGGGTGTCAAGCTGGAAAGAGCAAGAGCAATACGGCCTTCTGTCCAAAACTTCTTTCACCATTTCTTCGAATGGATAACCGTTATCAATGAGTTCACGGGCGTAGATTGCTTGAAGGGCGATTTGGCCGCTTGTCCCGTGCGAGTCGATGACGGCAATCCTTGGGTCGCCTTTTGCGGCAGCCATCGCGTTGTTATAGCCGCTTGAAATGGCACTCGAAATCGTGAAATGGATGATGCGGTCATACTTTTTGAGCAATTCTTCGAAATGCTCTTCGAGTTCATTGATGTTGACGGCTGAGGTGTGGCACATAATGCCGGTTTTCTCGGTGAAGGAGAAGAGCTCATCTGTCCTGAAAAGATTGTCAGGCCCTTCCTGATCCCCACGCTGAACATGAAAGTGCACGATGGAGATGCCGTATTTGTCCAAATATTCTTGCGGCAAGTCGATGGTTGATTCTGCTGAAATTCCGATTGTCATGATAAAATGCTCCGTTTTTATCACTATACTATCTAGTTTTCTTTACTAGTTCAATAGAGACGCGCAACTTTTTTCGCTTGCGTGATATACTCATGGCCGTGGCTATCTCAGGCGAAGAATTCCTCAATTACGCAAAATCATTGGACGAGAAAATTGGCGGCAAGCATATTTCTCGCCCTGTTCTTGCTTCGCGCAACACTCTCTTTTTCCATTTATCAGGAAAAGGTGACCGTCGCTTCGTCATTTGCCTCGATAAATCCTTTCCTCGCGCTTACCCCTCTCCTTTCGATAGCTCTCTATCTTCGATCGACTCGCCCGTTTTTTCGCTCTTCCGGAAGGAGCTAACCAACGCCTTTGTCTCAAAAGTGAGCCAAGAGAACGGCGACCGCATTCTTCGTTTCGATTTGACCGTCATCAATAACGTTTACAAAGAGGAGACGCGTTACCTTTTCTTCGAGATGCTTTCGATGCACCCAAACCTCATCTTGACTGATGAAAAAAGGAAGATAATCGCCTATACCCATGGCTCATCTTTAGATAGCAAACGCCCCATTATAAAAGGAATAGGCTATCTTCCGCCCGATAAGCCGTTCAATAACGATGAGGAACCTCGCTCTTTCGATTACGATTCGTTTATCTCTCTTTGCGAGGAAAAAGAAAAAGACATCCTTCAAGAAAGGAAGAAAGACCGCTTCGGAAGCCTCCTTTCTTCTTTTGAGACGAAGCTAAAGAGATTGGAAAGAAAATTGGTCTCCATTCAAAAGGACGAAAGCATGGCCTTGAATCATATAGACGATGCCTCGATCGCCGATTACATATATACGAATTTCGATGGGATCGACGTGAATAAGGAAATCGAGATTGATGGTCGAAAAATAAAGCTCGACGAGCATAAAACGCTTGTCGAAAACGCCAACTCCTTTTACAAAAAAGCGAAAAAAGCGAAAACGGCTCTGCAAGAA
>CAVHTL010000004.1:28510-29616 GCA_963638955.1 bacterium | reverse complement strand
GCAAGAAAGCAAAAGGCAAGAAAAGGAAACGGAAGAAGAAATAAGCGAATTATCCGCTACAATTGCTCTTCTAAAGATAAGCGACGAGGAAGGTCTTGAATCATTCGCGAAAGAATGGGGCCTATTCTCAAAGAAAAGCAAGGATTCGAATATCGGCGGCGCGAATATCCCTTATCACATCGAAAGGAACGGAACCGTATATCTTTTTGGCAAAAACGCCAAACAAAACGATACGCTCACTTTTCTTATCGACACTTGCAAAACGCATTACTGGTTTCATGTAAACGAAGCGAGAGGCTCCCACGTGATGATAAGAAAAGATAATCCGAACAAAGAAGAGATCCTCCTCGCATCGGAGATTGCCTTATTGGGAAGCGATAAAAGTGATGGCGATGTCATGATGGCTGAGCGAAAAAACGTATACAAAGGCAATGTCCCAGGACAAGCCATCGTAAGGCAATACGAGACGATTCATTTGAAAAAAGTAAGGCCGGAAAGCGCAAAATTATTCATAGAAGCCATAAAACTCAATCTAAGGAGAGAGAAATGACACCAACAAATTCGGAACTGGAGAAAGCGAAATCTTACTATCGTCTATTGAAAGGCAAAGAGCCTACGCTCGTTTTGCCTTATCTCGACGGGCTTGGAAACATCGTCATTCGTCTCGACGATCTCGTCGTTCGATTAAAGATGGACAATCCTCTTTCCTTTTACGATGCGAAGAGCGAAAGAAAAGCTCTATACGAAGCCTCATATGCCTCTTTGTCGCCGAAGATTGTCTATTACGATTTGCCAAATTCCGCCATTGTCTACGAGCATTTCGATGGCGATAATCCGTTAAAGGAAAACATCGACGAACGCCGCTTGTTCAAGCTTGGGATTTTCCTAAAGATGCTGCATTCGCTCAACAAAGAAGATGTTGTTCCCTTCTCCGCCAAAAAAAGATTCGATGTCTATAAAGCCTTCGCGAATGTAGCCACCCCGTTCCCAAAAGAAAAAGAGCTTCGGGAGCGCGTTGAAGGCGATATCGAAAATAATGAACTAGTCCTTTCTCATAATGACATCGTGCATGGGAAAAAAAAAAAAAAAAGCGAGCACGGCAAATA
>CAVHTL010000004.1:27118-28500 GCA_963638955.1 bacterium | reverse complement strand
GGCCTCAATAACGAGATGTTTGATATCGCAAGCCTCTTAAGTGAGAACAAAATAGAGAAAATCGAGCAAAAGAAAGCGATTTTGCGAGGTTATTTCGAAAATATAAACGAAATGACGATCAAAAGATGCAACGACTACATTCTTTACGAGGATTTGCTCTGGTATTATTGGGGCCTTGCCAAATATAAGTTGAGCGGCAACTACTCCTTTTATAAAATCGCCGAAGAAAAAAGAGAAGCGGTAGCTCTCCACTCCTCTCTATTTATTCTTTAAAGTTTGTTTACGAACTTCTCTTCGTATCGCTTGATCGATTTCGCAATGCATTCTTTTGCGGCCGAGGCGTCGAGCAGTTCTTTCACAACCGTCGATTTCCCGTGTTCGAGTTCCTTATACACTCTGAAAAAGTGACTTATTTCCTCCGCGACATGGGCTGGCAGCTCGCTGATTTCTTTAAATTCATTATATAAAGGGTCGTGTGAACAGACCGCGATGACTTTTTCGTCTAACGCCCCCGTGTCAACCATCTCCAATAAGCCGATTGGTTTAGCCAAGGTAAGAGCGAGCGGGACAATAGGCTCGCTTGAGAGGACCAAAACATCGAGCGGATCGCCATCTTCGCTCAAGGTGTGGGGAATGAAACCGTAATTCTGCGGATAATGGGTCGAAGTGTAGAGAATCCGGTCCAAAATAAGCGCTCCGCTTTCCTTATCGAGCTCGTATTTGTTTTTGCTTCCAGCGCTTATCTCGATGCAAGCGATAAATTCCTCCGGCTTGACGCGCCGGGCATCGACAGTATGCCAAATATTCATTTGAGTCCCTCTATTTGACCATATTCTAACTTTTTTGCCCGATAAAGAAAATCATGGCTATAATGTCGCAATGCAGCGCACAGCAAGAAAAACGTTCATCTTGATCGCTCTATTATGCCCAATGCTTCTTTCCTGCACCTCTAATGGTGAATCAAGTTCCGCCAACAACGAGAATATCAGTGGCTACATCGACCAAAATGGCGATTATTCGTCTTCTTTGTCGTCGTATTCGTCTTTGCCTTCGCTCAATCCATCATCATTCATCTCCAAGGCGGAAAAGGGAATCACCTCTTTATTCATCGACGCGAGCGTGAATTGCTCTCACTGCGTGAGCTTCGAGCCGATCTGCTTAGCCGCTTTGGCAAAAACCGGGTTCTATATGGAATCGCTTTATAAAGATGGAACGGCAGAAAGCGCACACGCTTATGAGCAATCGCTATCGGAGCTTCAAAGTCGGTATGGCGATAAACGCAACGGAGGCGGAATCGATGGGTCTACCCCGTCTATCTATTTAGGGGAGAAAGACAAATTAGCCCTCCTCGATTTCTATGACGACTCAGAGAACGCCAACAA
>CAVHTL010000004.1:11888-27108 GCA_963638955.1 bacterium | reverse complement strand
GAATTCGCTTTTCACAAAGAGCGAGATATATCATTTTTCATCCTTTTCGCCTTTCGAAAGCAAATACGAGGAAAATGATAAATCGCCGCTTGTTCTCTTCATCGACGAAACGAATGACGAATCTCTGTCCTTTTATGCCGAATCCCTTTATCCGCTTGCCAAAATAAGCGAAAGAAGCCTTTTTTACGTAGATATCGCTAGACTTGATGAGACAAGCAAAACGAATTTTGCCGCCTATTTTTCTTTATCGTCTTTATCCCCCTGCTTAATAAGCGAGGACAAGATTATAGATTATGCAAAAAACGAGGCAGAAGCCGCCTCGTTCATTGAAAATTATTATTCCTGAATTTATTTTTTGGCTCTGACGAAGGCATCGAATTTCAATCCTTCATCGAAATCCTTGAATTTGGCATAGAAGAATTCATCGCCCATCGCCCTAGCGATATGCGAAGGGTATCTTCCGCTCATGCAGAAATTGTTCGGGAAGGCTTTTTTGATTTCTTCTGAGGTGTGAACATAGGAGAAAACATCTTTCCTAGAGCAAGCAAAAGCGTAATATTTTTCTTTTCCCATATCCTGTCTATTCTCATCGTAAGCGATGACGTCAGCATAAATCTCGTAGCAAGATACGCTATTGGCGAAATCAATCAAATCAGGCGTATATCCGCCAGCTGGTCGCATATTGCATTCAAGGGCCACGAATTCGCCTTTTTTGGCAAATCCAGGTCTATCTTCGCTCAAAACGAAGAACTCGATGTGGAAGAAACGCTGACGAATGCCGAAAGCCTTGACCACTGCTCTTCCCACGCGCTCGAATTCAGCCCCGTCTATTTCTTGAAACGGCAAAGAGAAAGGATTGCTGTAATAGAATTCGTCGAGGTCGCCGATCACGATATCCGCATTATCGATTGCAAAATGATCGCTTGTGCAGAAAACGACATCGCTATGAGAATCGCAAATGCCGTCAAAACTCACAATCGTTCCCTTGATGTATTCTTCGACTATGTAGGTCTCGATGAGAGGCTTCTCGAGGAATTTGCGAATGTCGTCTTCGTTATGAAGGGGAAAGGAGTTATTCGCGCCCACGCCGACATTGGGCTTTGCGAAAAGCGGATAGCCGACGACCTTCGAGAAAGCGATGAGCTTATCGATATCCTCAGGCCCGTTCACGAGCTCGTAACGCATCGTCTTCGCTCCGCCTTTTCGGAAGGATTCCTTCATGGCGCTCTTTTCCTTAATGCCATTCATGTCCTTTGGCCAGAATGAGGTCGTGACATTCATCGCTTCCCTCAAACGGGCATCCATATTGAGCCACCACTCGTTGTCGCTTTCGATAAAAGAGATTTTCCCGTATTTGCTCTCAAAATAACGGCATGCCTTCAGCATCTCCTCATAGTTTCCGAGATCTTTGACGAAATAATATTCGGTAAGGCCTTTTTTGAGTCGCTCATGAAGATCGTAATATGGCGAATCGCCAATCCCCAAAACGCGGATGCCATGATCCACTAAAGCTTCAACGAATTTGAAGTAACGTACCGGGAAATTAGGGGAGATAAATACAAAATTCATACGCGATTCTCACTGCGTTAGATATATTAATGTCTTCGAAGGGGATTTCTATCTTTTTTTGCTTGAAAGCCCTTGCGCCAGTTTGACGTCCCTTTCCTCGATTTTCTCGCCTTTGAGGGAAGAGAAAGAGACCAAAAGCTCCTTTGCCTGTTCTTCGCTACTTGCGATAACGGCGTTCGTTGCCAAAACCATGACCTTGTCTTTATCGACTTTAAGAGCGCCATCGCTCACCGCTACGTAATGGGTTTTACTCACTTCATCCTCAAAACGGAGAATGCCGCCTTTTTCGCTGATTCGATCGATAATGGGCGTATGGCCTGGCAAAATGCCGAGCGGACCCACCGAAGTCGGGACGTAACATACGGAGGCATTCCCTTCGTAAATCACCCCGTTAGGAGAAAGGATGAGCAACGGGAAGGTCATTTCTTTTTCTCCATTTCCCTGGCTTTTGCTTCGACCTCTTTCACCGTGCCGCAATAGAGGAAAGCATTTTCGGGGTAAGTATCGTATTTGCCGCTGAGGATGGCTTTGAAGGATTCGATGGTGTCTTTGAGTGGAACATAAACGCCTTTGATGCCGTTGAACCCCTCGGCCACGTGGAAGGGCTGAGAAAGGAAATTGCGGACTCTTCTAGCTCTAGCGACCGTCGCTTTGTCTTCATCGCTCAGCTCATCTAAGCCGAGAATCGCGATGATATCCTGAAGTTCTTTATAACGCTGCAACAATTTCTGAACGCCTCGGGCAACTTCATAATGCTCTTCGCCCAAAATGCCGGGGTTAAGCATATTCGAGCTCGATTCAAGCGGATCGACGGCTGGGAAAATGCCAAGAGAGGCGATATTGCGGTCAAGGATCGTTTTGGCGTCAAGATGGGAGAAGGTCGTCGCAGGCGCGGGATCGGTGAAATCATCGGCTGGGACGTAGACGGCCTGAACCGAGGTAATTGAGCCGTTTTTGGTGCTTGTTATGCGTTCTTGAAGCTGACCCATTTCCGTAGCGAGAGTCGGCTGATAGCCAACGGCGCTTGGCATGCGGCCAAGCAAGGCGCTGACTTCGCTCCCAGCCTGAGTGAAACGGAAAATGTTATCGATGAATAGAAGCACATCCTGATGCTCTTCGTCGCGGAAATGCTCCGCCATCGTAAGAGCGCTTAAGCCAACCCTCATCCTGGCTCCCGGCGGCTCATTCATCTGTCCAAAGCAAAGGGCGGTATTCTTCAAGATCATTGCCTTCACGGCTTCTTTCGCCAACGCCAGCGAAGACGGAAATGCCATGATGCTCGCTTGCGATGTTGAAGATAAGCTCTTGAATGAGGACGGTTTTGCCTACCCCCGCCCCACCAAATAGTCCAACTTTTCCGCCTTTTACATAAGGGCAAAGCAAATCGATTACTTTGATTCCTGTCTCCAAAATCTCCGTAGAAACCTTCTGTTCCGCAAAAGTCGGTGCATCGCGATGAATCGGCATCCTTTTGGCTTTCTCGATGCTTTCTTTCTCGCCTTCATCGATCGGTTCGCCAAGGACGTTGAACATTCTTCCTAAAGTAGCTTCGCCCACTGGAACGGTTATCGGGGAGGCGGTATCCAAAACCTTGAATCCTCTTTCCACTCCTTCCGTGGCGCCCATTGCCACGCATCTCACCATGTCATCGCCTATATGCTGCATGACTTCGATTGTGAGGGTTTTTTCGCTATCGGGGAAAATAACCTTCAAAGCGGTCAATAGGCTAGGAAGATGCTTATCGGGGAAGCGGACATCGATTACCGGCCCCACGGCTTCCACAAGCACCCCATACAAGGCGCTGCTTTCGTTTGCGTTTTTCTTTTTCATTGGCTTTCCTCCTACTCGTTGGCGTTTGCCCCACCCACCACTTCGGTGATTTCCTGGGTAATGGCGTTTTGACGCGCTTTGTTGTATTCGATTTTGAGTTTTCTCAGAAGCTCATCGGCATTGTCGTTGGCATTATCCATCGCCGTTCGCCTCATCGCCTGCTCGCTTAATTGCGATTCGATCATCCTTCCATACATCATCGCGTATAGATACGATGGCATCATTTCGTGGATCAATAGGCGCGGATCCTCGTCAAATTTAGGCGGGCAGTAATCATCTTCTTTGCTCTTTTTTGAGGGAATTTGCACCGGAAGGAGCTGAAAGGACGAAGGAAGGCTTACCAAGGAATTGACGTAACGGGTGTAAACGATATTTATTGAACGGTACTTGCCCTCGTTGAATTCATCTTTGAGCCGTGAGCAAAGAGAGATGATTGTTTTTGTGTCCGTCGAAAGATTGACATAGCCATAATCAAGGTCAACGTTATGATAGATTTCGCTTCTCGCAAAATGGTTGATCCCTTTATTGCCGATTGGGGCGATGACCTCATTAGGAGAGACGAACGATTCGACGAATTTGAAGAGTTGACTGTTGTAGGCTCCGCATAATCCGAGGTTGCTCGTCAGCACGATGTATAGTGATTTGTCTGCGTTTTCATTGATTTTCGCGTAATGCGACAATTCTTTTTTATCGTGCGCGAAAAGAGTGCCCATCAATGAGAGAAACTCGTCGCTGTAGGCTTTTTCTTTCGCATAAGAAGCAAGAAAACGTTTGAGTTTGACCATGGCGATGAGTTCCATCGCTTTGGTTGTTTTCTCCGTGCTCTCGATGGAGGAAATTCGGCGTTTTGTTTTGTTGAGGCCTAAGCTCATGCCTCGCTCCTCATGGATTTATAATCCTCAATCGCCTTATCCAAAGAGGCGGACAATTCATCGGAGAATGCTTTTTTCTCCACGAGCTCATCCACTATTTCTTTATGGTTGGAACTGATATAGGTGAATAAACCTTCCAAGAAGGATGACACTTCGCTTAAAGGCAAATCATCGAGGTAGCGCTTCTTGACGGCGTAAAGCTCAATGACCTCTTTTTCCATCGATAGGGGCTTGTAGTTGACTTGCTTGAGTGCCTCCATCATCACCGCTCCATGGGTGAGGATTTTCTTAGTCTCGGGATCCAAATCGCTCCCGAACTGCGAGAAGGAGAGATTTTCATTGTAGTTCGCAAGCTCGATCTTTAATCCGCTAGCGACCTGTTTCATGCATTTATATTGGGCGGCGCTGCCTACGCGAGAAACGGAGAAACCGCTATCGATCGCGGGTCTTTGGCCGCTAGTGAAAGCATCGCTCATAAGGAAAATCTGGCCGTCAGTTATCGAAATCACATTGGTGGGGATATAGGCGCTGATATCACCAGCCTGCGTCTCGATGATCGGAAGAGCGGTAATTGAGCCTCCGCCGTATTCTTTCGACAATTTGCACGCCCTTTCCAAAAGCCTGCTGTGGAGATAGAAGATATCACCAGGATAGGCTTCACGTCCTGGAGCGCGGCGAAGGAGCAAAGAGAGAGCGCGGTAGCTGACCGCGTGTTTTGATAGATCATCGAAAACGATGAGCACGTCTTTGTCTTCCTCCATCCATTCTTCCGCCATTGCCATGCCGGCGAAAGGAGCGATGTATTGCATCGGCGCGGATTCGCTGGCCGAGGCATTGACCACCGTCACGTAATCGAAGCAGCCAAAATCCTTGAGTTTGGCGACGGTTGAGGCCACGGAACTGTTTTTCTGGCCGATTGCGACATAGACGCAATTCACGCCTTTTCCTTTTTGATTGATGATTGAATCGATTGCGATGGAGGTTTTCCCGGTTTGCCTATCGCCGATGATAAGCTCGCGCTGTCCGCGTCCGATCGGAATCATGCTGTCGATGCATTTGATGCCGGTCTCCAAAGGCGTATTGACGCTTTCTCTTGTCATGACGCCTGGGGCTATTCTTTCAATTGGTCTCGTTTTTTTGGTCTTGATAGGTCCTAGTTCATCGATTGGGGTCCCCAAAGATGAGACGACCCTGCCTAGCAGTTCATCTCCGACTGGGACTTCCGCGACCCTATGCGTGCGTTTTACGGTATCGCCTTCTTTGATAAGGGCTACTTCGCCTAGCAACACCGCTCCGACGCTATCGAGGTTTAAGTTCATGACCATGCCGACGACATCGTGAGGGAAAAGCAAAAGCTCCCCAAGCATCGCTTTTTTGAGCCCGAAGATGATGGCAATGCCGTCCCCTACGCTCGTGACGGTGCCAACTTCATCATTCTCAATGGCTCCTTCGAAGGATTTTATCTGCTCTTTGATGAGCGCGCTTATTTCCTCGGTTGCGATTTTCATGCTAAATTCCTCCTTTGGCCTTTTTGAGCAGAGAGGCTCTCATTTTCTCGATCTTGCTCTCCACGGTGCCGTCAAACGACATATCGTCGACGAATATCCTCACTCCGCCTAATAGCGATGGCTCGACTCTATTAGTGAGCGTAACTTCTTTTTTAAGCCGCTCCCCCATCGCATCTTCGAGCGTTTTTATATCGGCTTTTGAAAGCGGAGAAGCGCTATAAACGATGCCTTCGCTTCTTCCAAGCGCCTCGTTTACGGCTTTTTCGTATCCTTGCTCGATTTCTTCGAATTTACCGATAAGACGCCGGGAAATCAATAATTTCAGAAACGGCGTCAAATGTTCCAAATCGTATCTACTATAAAGCGACTCGACGATTTCGTATTGCTTCTCCTTGGGCAAAGAGTGGCTTGAGAGAGCTAGTGACAATGACGGGTTTTCGTCCAAATCCCGTTTGATGTCAGAAAGAGCCTCTTCGTAACGCTTAAGCGATGAGGGGTCATCCCCCACAAGCTCAAAAAGCGCGCGGCCATAAGCGGAAAAGCGGGTATTAGCCATTGCTCTCACCCTCATTTAAATCGCTTACGAAATCTTTGAGGAGACGCTCATTGTCCTTATTGTCGAGTTCGCGTCCTAAAACCTTTTTCGAGGCATCCAAAGCGACATTGATGATTTCGCTTTCGATAGCGGCTTTGCTCTTTTCTTCGGCTTGCTTGATGGCTATATCGGCCTCAACTTGTTTTCTGCTCGCCTCTTTTTTCGCCTCATCTATGATGATATCGGCTTGCTTTGAGGCATCGTTTTTCGCCTTTTCTATAATTCCGTTAGCCTCGACTTTCGCATCAGCGATGAGCTTGTCGCTCTCCCGCGCCTTACGCTCATTGATCTCTTTCGCGGCTTCGCTGTCGCGGAGATTCCTCTCAACATAATCTTTTCTCGCCTGCACGTATTTTCTTATTGGCTTATACGCCAAAAAATAAACGACGACGAAAAGGACGATGAGCGCCAAGAAATTGATGAGCCAGCTCCAGAAATTGGGGAACAGCTTGTTAATGAAGTCCTCAGGCGAAAAAGGGGCTACGTCCGCTAAAACGTTGATGAAAATTGGGAAACGCATCTTCATCTCCGCTTGAGCTACATAACGAAAATGATGAGAATCGCGACGAGCAAGCAATAAATGGCGGTCGATTCATCAAGCGCGGTGCCGATGATCATCGTCTGCTGCAATTTGCTCTGCATCTCGGGGTTGCGACTCATCCCATCGATCGCGTGAGAGATAATCAAACCTTCGCCAATCGCGGATAAGCTTCCAAAGGCAACCGCAATCGCCGCCGCGATCGCTTTCAAACCCAAATCAGTCATACCATAACCTCCTATGACCCTAATTCTGCTGCTTTCTCTTTAGACGATGATATTTCTTGACGCGTCGGGAGCTTGGCTTCAATCTCCTCGTCGCTCGGTCGCTCCTGCGCCATCCAAAGAGCGCTCAGAGTGGTGAAAACCGTCGTCTGCACATAAGCAGAGAATAAGCTGAAATAAATATTGAGGACGCCAATCGGGATCGGCGCCAAGAAAATATCTGTCCAAACGGTGCTCTGATTTATATCCCAGCTCGGCCAATAATTGAGAAGGGCCGCATCGCGGAGAGTCCCAAACATCTTGCCCGACAAGTTCCCAAGCGACCACTGGACAATGCCAGTTAATATAGTGCCGCTCAAGGCATTGCCGAACATACGCATGCAGGTGGAGATAATCGGGGTCCACATCGTGATGAGGTTGATGGGAAGCCAGAAAACGAAAGGTTCGATGTAACGATGAAAATAACGAAGTTTCTGATATTTGATGGCAGTGATTTGGATCATCACGAACATGATAAGCGACAAAGAAAGCGTCACGCCGATGTAGTCGATGATCGAAGGAAGACCGAGCAAAGAGATATTGAAGGCGATGAATAGATACACGAAAAGCGCCATGAAGTATCCTGTCATACCTTCGGCGTGATACCCCATCGTCTTGTGGACGAAATCGTTGGTGAATTCGTACCACCATTCGCCAAGGAAAAGGAGCCCTTTCGGCCTCTCGAGATACTTTTTCTTTTTGTATGCCATAGTGAAGGCGAAATAGATGACGATGCATAGAATTATGAGACAGAGTATCAATAAAAGAGAGACGTAAACCGGCGCCTCGATCTCGAATTCGAACATGTTCGCAACTTTATCGCGGAAGGTCATTTTTTCGTCTCTTTCTCTTCTTTTTTGGCCTTAAGTAAATTGCTGCACATAAGCATTATGGGCAAAGGAAGGTAAGATAAAGCGACAGCGAAGAGGTTAAAGGCGCTGAAGCCGTTCAGCCATTCGCTTTTGTAGGTGCAGATCGCCGAGAGCAGCAAAAGACCGCCAAAGAGAGCGTAACGCAAGAAACTGGCCGCCAAAGCGAAGAATGTGGCGCTCTTCTTGTCACCGTTTTCCGGATCGAGAATAGAGGAAGAGAAACGGATGAGCATGAAATAATTGAAGAGGGTCACCGCTCCACCTGCTAGCCATCCAAGCGTCCAGCTGCCAGCCCCCACGAACATAAGCGGAAGAAGGCAGAGGAAGACGAAGAGCTCAATGACGGCCAAAAAGAAAAAATCCTTGTTTTCGCTTGAAAGTGAGGATAACCATTTTCCCATATTTCGACCTTCGCTCTACCTTAAAAAAGGAGTACACAAATGGTAGAAATTTTTACTTCTTTTGTCAATCTTTCTTGGTGCAAAAAAGCCCTTTGGCCAAAACGGTTCAAAGTGTTCATTTTTAGAGCGAAAAAGAGCGAAAATCCCTAGCGATTTGCCTTTCTCCGCTTTCATAATGGATGCGCCTTTGGAAGCGCTTGCAAGAAACGCGATATAATACTAAGATTACAAATCCACGACAGGAGGCGGATGTTATGCCATTCACACTTAAAATCAACGGCGAGGAAAAACGCTTCGAGAAGAAGGTCAGTCTGCTATCGCTCTTAGATGAAGAAGAAAAAAAGAAATACTACTGCGCGAAGGTCAATAACCGCGTCCGCGAACTTAATTACGAAATATACTACGATGCAAATGTCGAATTTCTCGACTTGACCAGCCGCGATGCGATGAAGATATACGAAGCCTCGCTCCGCTACGTCTTCGCGATGGCTTTCGCTAGAGCCTACCCGAACATGAAGATACGCTTCTCATACGATGTCTCGCGCTGCATCAGCATCCATTTGCTCTCCCCCGACTCTTCCGCAACCACCGCGATGCTCCTTCGCATCAATCACGAGGTAGAGGCGATCGTGAAAAGCGACTACCCATTGAAACGCATCATCGTAAGCAATGACGAAGCCGAAAAATTCTACGAAGAAGGCGGCCTCGAGGACAAAAAAGCCATTCTCAATTACCGCCCTGAGAGAACGGTTCATCTTTATGAATGCGACGGCTTCAAGGATTACATGTATAGCCATATGGTCCCGAGCACCGGGTATCTTTCCCATTACAAACTTCGGCTTTACGCTCCGGGTTTTCTTCTTCAATACCCGCGTTCTGAATGTCATGGCAATATCCCCGAGTTCGAAGACGCCCCCACCTATAATCGCACGCTCAAAGAGAGCCATACCTGGGTCAAGAGGATAGGCACCGACACCATCGCCAAAATCAATAGAGAAATCGAAACGGCCGGCCCTATCGAATTCATCAATGTCTGCGAAGCCCGCCATAACCGCCAACTCGCCGAGCTAGGTCAGCTCATCGAAGACGATATCGAGGATATCCGTCTCATCTGCGTGGCTGGCCCTTCTTCCTCTGGAAAGACGACTTTCGCCAACCGTTTGCGGATTGAGTTGCTGAGCCGCGGCATCCGCCCGATTCGCATCTCCATCGACGACTATTACAAAGAGAGAAAGGACATTCCTCTTGGAGCAGATGGCGAAGCAGATCTTGAATCGATCGAAGCGCTAGACGTAGCGACATTCAACCAGAATATGCTTGATCTCATAAACGGGGAAACGGTCACTCTCCCAAAATTCGACTTCGAGCTTGGGAAGAGGGTGAAGGGAAGAACGATCAAAGTCGGAAAAGAGGAGCCTATCATCATTGAAGGCATCCATGCTCTCAATGACGATCTCACCATCTCTATCCCAAAGAGCAATAAATTCAAGATCTTTATCTCTCCACAAGCCCAGATAAATCTCGATGATCATAACCCCTTGAGCCTTACCGACCTCCGTTTGGTCCGCCGCATCGTGCGTGACAAAAAATTCCGCAATTCCCCAGCGGAAGAGACCTTAAGCATGTGGCCGAACGTGCGGGCAGGTGAATTCAAATGGATTTATAGCACCCAGGAAGGCTCTGATTACGTCTTCAATTCCTTCTTGCCTTATGAGCTTCCAGTGATGAAAAAATACGCGATGCCTCTTCTCTCCTCCATCGACAAAGAAAGCCAATATTATCCCGATGCCCAAAGGCTGCTCCATATGCTCAAGTTCTTTATCGACATGAGCGATGAATGGGTGCCGAGCAATTCCCTTATGCGCGAATTCATCGGCGGCAGCTGCTACGCTGACGTATAAAGAAAGAGCCTCCCTTCGTGGGAGGCCTTTTTCAATCGACTGGGCTTTTGGGAGGAAGCTCATCCTTTTTGCCTGAGGAGATAAGCGCCTCAAAGCGTGTTTTCTCCATTTTGTAGGCAGCGAGGAGCTCTCCATAATAAAGCTGTCTCATCGCGATGTAGCGGCTTTGCTCCTCTTTGCTCACCGTCGATAGATAAAGAGAGGAGAATACCTTCTCCAAGCGGAAGAACGATTCGTAAAGATTGAGGATCGTTATGAGAAAGAAATAATTCTTCCTGCTATAGATGAGAAGAGGCGAGCTGTGAGCGATTTCGCTGCTCATCTCATATACTTTCGAATACTGTCTCAAATCGGCCAAACGCTCAACCCCATCGCGGAAATTCAGTTTGAAATCAGCGACTTGCTCAACGTTAGGCACAGCGTAAAGCCATCCATATTCGATATACCGCTTCATGTCCTTGCTCTTGAGGCTGACTTTTTTCATGCCTTCCTTTATCTCGAGGAAAGCGGCATCGGTCTCGTCTTTGTTCAAGCCTCCACGGAAGGCGAGAGCGTATTTAAGGTGGCTCAAATACCTTTCGATGACAGGCTGGCCGTACTTCAATAAGACAGTCAGGATGCACTCATTTTCGTGGAGTGTCCTCCAAGTGGAGAAAGCCTCGGTCTCAAAGCCATCCATCAAGAGGTTGATGATGCATTTGCCCATTGAGAAGCCTTTGTTCATGATGTCGACGATGAGCGTCTCTTTGGGATCGCCCTGCTTATAATGGGAAAGCATGCCCAAGATGAAATTGAAATATAAAGCGATTGTCGATATCTCGACTGAAAAACGGTTCGCGTAAGTCGAAAAACGGTAATCGAGGTGCTCGTTGGTGAAATATTTGTCGACTGCGATAGAGATAATCAAGCGCTCATAATCATCGTCATCATAAAAAGAGGCGGCGTCTTTTTCCGGGTGCAAAGACCTATAGAATTGATGCTCGTTTATGATATAGATGATAAGCGGAAGCGGATTCAGCGGGAGTTTTGAAAGAACATCGCTTGCCGAACGTAAGTCGCTTGCCCCCTCAACGGCATCGCTGTAGCAGCGATAAAGAAAATCCTCACTCTCCATGTCTGGAAAGCGAATGCTCGTCAAGTAAAGATGAAATTGCTCTTTGCTGAGAAGTTGACTCATGCTCACCATTTTAGCCTTCTAAAGATGAAAGGGCGAACAAATATCCGACCTTCACATATATAAACCTAGTTCTTTCTTTTCTTCTTGGCTGAGTTTTCGGTATTTTTCGATGTCCGGATCGATGAGTGATTTATCTTCGTAAGGGATATCGAAAGAAAGAGCCATGTTGCTCATCTCCCCCAAACGTTTCGAGATTGGGAAAGCCGTCTTGAGAGCAAAGTAGAGAATGTTCCTGTTCTCAAACTTTTCCTTCAATCCGGCTGGTTTCTTCAGCAAGCCATTCATGAGCAAGTCGTCGCGCAAGGGCAAAAGGGAACGCAAACGAGGGGAAGAATAACGGCTCTCGGTGAGCAAAGAGACAATCGTAAGCGTCTCTTCTGCCACGATCGGATTCAGATCGTAAGCATAACGAAGATAAGAAACGGCGGCATCGTCGTAAGAAAAAGCGAACATGTCGATTATTTCCTCGACTGAGTAAAAGGAACAATCGAGCATCGGAATATCCTTTTTTAAGCCAGCAAAAAAGCGACGGCTTTCCTCTTTCCCGACAACAACCGCTTTTTGATAACGGTTCAATAAATCGTCTACGCCAATCACGGCTTGAATACCCTTGTGGCCTTAACTGCCATCTTCCAGCCTTTGTAAAGTTTGCTGCTTTCCTTCGCGCTCATGGAGGGGAAATAGCTCTGGGCGGCTTCTTTGTTAAGCTCGTTTATCTGCTCCATATCGTCCCAGAAACCGGTCGCTAGACCCGCCATATAGCCAGCTCCCAAAGCGGTTGTCTCGACGCACTTCGGGATTCTGACTTCGCATTGGAGGATATCGGACTGGAACTGCATCAAAAGCGAATTCGCGCTTGCCCCGCCATCGACTTTCAAAACGGGCAGTTCCAAGCCAGCGTCTTTTTTCATCGTGTCGATGACATCTTTCGATTGATAGGCGATTGAACACAAGCCAGCACGGGTGATGTTGTGGCGGTCGGCGCCTCTAGTGAGCCCGAAAATCGCTCCGCGCGCCTCATCGTCCCAGTATGGCGTTCCCAAACCAACAAAAGCTGGCACGAAATAAACCCCCGCCGTATCCGGACGTTTCCGCGCATACATCTCGCTGTCGCAAGAATCCTCGAACCAGCGTGTCTCATCGCGCAGCCACTGGACAATCGCTCCGCCAATAAAGACGGAGCCTTCCAAAGCGTAAGTCGTGACGCCTTTGATGCGCCAAGCGATCGTGGTCAATAAGCCGTTTTTGCTCCTGACTGCCTTATTGCCCGTATTCATAAGCATGAAGCAGCCCGTGCCATAAGTGTTCTTGCTTTCGCCTTTTTGGAAGCAGCACTGGCCAAACAAAGCAGCTTGCTGATCGCCTGCCACTCCGCAGATATGGATATCGTTTGAGAAATAGGAGGCAACGCCGAAATCGCAGCTGTTCTCCAAAACAGTCGGGAGCATCGAAGAAGGGATGTCCCATAAATCCAAAAGCTCTTTGTCCCACTTTTGGAGGAAGATGTTATATAGCATCGTGCGCGAGGCATTGGAGATATCCGTGTAATGGCATCTTCCTTTGGTCATCTTGTAGATGAGCCAGCTATCGATGGTTCCGAAAGCGAGCTCTCCGGCATCGGCTTTTCTTCTGGCCCCTTTCACGTGATCGAGGATGAAGCGGATTTTCGAAGCGCTGAAATAAGGGTTCATCCTTAAGCCTGTGCGCGAGGCAATCATCGCGGTGTGCTTGGCCATCGAGTCGCAGATTTTCTGAGTTTGCTTGCTCTGCCAAACTATCGCGTTGTAGATGGCTTTACCCGTCTTTTTATCCCAGACGACCGTCGTTTCCCTTTGGTTTGTTATCCCGATGCCGTCGATCTGTTTCATGCTGATGCCGGCTTTGATGATGACTTCGTTTACGACGTCGACGACGGAAATCCAGATTTGGTCAGCGTCTTGCTCAACCCAGCCTGGCTTTGGATATAAGCATGTAAGCGGCCGTTGGGCTTTGAAAACGCTTTGCCCTTTTTTGTTAATCAAAATGGCACGGGTCGATGTCGTGCCCTGATCGATCGATAGTATGTATTTTTCCATGCGAGCATTATAAGCCCATTCAAAAGGCGCATGAAAGCGTTTTCATAAAGAATCGCAAAGAAAGAGGGCGAGCGCATCAGTAGCTTTTGCTCGCCAAGAATCTTTCGATATCGTCTATCTCTTTGATGATTGAGTTAGTGAGGACTTCAACTCCGTCCGAAGTAATGAGCAAATCGTCTTCGATGCGGATTCCGATTCCGAGATTCTCGAAATACAGTCCTGGCTCATCGCTGATGATCATGCCTGGCTCAAGCGGAATCGTTTTCGAGTCCCTCCCCAGGGGGTTAAGATAAGGATCATGCGTATCTAGTCCAATCAGGTGGCTTACGCCGTGAAAATAGACATCGATGATGTCTTCTTTGCTTTTGATCAGGCCTTCTTCCACGCATCTTTTGGCAAGGAAATCAGTGGTAAGGCGCTGCAAATCGTTGATGGTGATGCCAGGTCTAGCCTTTTCGATGACGAGTTTATTCGCGCCTAGCACTATATCGTAAATGGTTTTCTGAAGCGGCGAAAATTTGCCGTTGATCGGGAAAGTGCGCGAGACATCGGCGCAATAGAAGGCGTTTCTAGCCCCTAAATCCATCAAAAGCAGATCGCCGTCTTTGAGAGTCGATAAGGGAGTCGGATAATGGAGGCACGTTCCATTCACCCCGCTTGCCATGATGGTTGGGAAGGCTAAACCCTGATAGCCGTTGTCGTCATTGACGGAGCGAAGGAATTCGTCAGCCAAAACGTATTCTTTCACGCCAGGAGCCATCTTATTCAAAACGGAATAGATAGCGTTTTTCGTTATATTTACGGCTTCGCGGAGCTCATTGACCTCATTGCTCGATTTGCGGAGCCTCAAAGTCGTGATCAAGGGATAGCAATCGCTCACTTTGACCTCCGGGAAAAGCAAAGAGAACTGCTCTTTGTATTTCCTGCTGCTCATCTCATCGGCGATTTTGATTTCGCGGTCAAGGTCAAGATAGAGCTCATTGATTTCGCCATATTGACGAATCGAAGGGCTATAGATGGCTTCGATTTTGGAAGCAATCGTATTGCTCAAAAGACAATTTCCGATACCGCTTTTTTTAGAGGCTTCAAGCGGGGTGAGACGTTTTCCGTACCATTTCTCTTTTTTCGCATCGAAAGGAAGAATAAAGAGGAATTCCTGCATCTCTCCATCGCTGTTCACTAAAAGAAGGGCGCTCCCTTCTTGAGAAATGCCTGTCAAATAATAGAAATTGCGGTTAACCTCAAAAGGCAAATCCTCATCGGCGCTTGAGACTTTCGGGACTCCGCTATAGACGAGCAATGCGCTCCCGCTATCCATCATGTCGAATAAGCGCTGCCTCCGGGCTTCGAATTCACTCGCTGGTATCATTTTCCAACCTCCGTTTTATCTCCGTATTCTCGATACTTATGATTTCTTCTTTCCTTAATCCTTCTAATAAAGGCATTAGTATCTTATCACTGCCAGTCGCGAAGAAAGTCACTTTCTCGTTGAAACTTGCCCCGTCAATCTGAAAGTCGCTCTTTTTAGATGCTCTCTTCCAATGTTCAAAAGAAGAGTAATCTAAAGAGATTTTAGTTTTTATCCCAGGCAGAAATTCAACTTTTAAAGCCTTTTTTGC
>CAVHTL010000004.1:2687-11878 GCA_963638955.1 bacterium | reverse complement strand
AATATCCTTGTAACTCTTGGTTAAACGCGGAAGGCCTAATTTCGTGCCGCCAAAATACCTGGCCACGATTAAAACCGCTCGGTTGATGTTTTCGCTTTTCAAAGCTCCTAATATGGGGAGGCCGGCACTTCTTGACGGTTCCCCGTCATCTGAGCAATATTCGTATCCATCGTATCTAATCGCGTAGCAGTAATGCGTGGCTTTTGGGTAACTCTCTTCGACCTTCTTCAAATGCAAATCGGCCTCTTCTTTGCTTTCGAGCGGAAAGATAAGGCCGATGAAGCGCGAACCTAAAACGGTTATTTCCTCTTCGCAAGATGAAAGCAGCCCAAAAGATGACATAAATTAGGCGATGCAACTTGCGACGTTGATGAAGGAGAAAGACGTTGGTAAGCCATTGAGCAAGCCGTTTTTGCTGACGTTTTGGAAATCATTCATTTTTTTGCTAGATTGGCTACTGCCCGTTTGAGTGGTGCCTATCCAAGTTTCCGTAACGGTCCATTTTTCATAGAAATAGGAATTCCAGGTCAAGGAATCATACATTGAACCCGAATAGAAAATATGGGCAAGACGTTTCAGGTTTTCGTTGCTGTAATCATCTAGTTTAATAAGAGCTTTTTTCGCGTCAATTATTTCATCCGAAGTCGGATCGGTGGTGAGGTGCATAATGGCGCCGACGCTATCTTCGATCGTGAATAGACCACCCATCAAAGTCGAAATGCTACTATTCGTAAGCAAGGCGTCAGCATATTCATATACAGTGTTTTCCGAAGTGAATAGAGCGGACAAGTTTTCTCCATTGGTTTTATGGTCAGCGTAAGAACTCGGCGAATGCTTATAAGAGTAAGTCGTGGTCATCACTCCCGTAGTGGGATCCGTCTCTCTCGTTGCTGCTTTATAGGCATCGGCCTTATTCGTCAAATCTTTGATCGGACTCCCCAAATAGGGTCCGCTTGTAGCATGCTCAAGTTGAATCTCCACCAATCTGGCCAGCAATCCGCTCACGATATATTGCCCAAAGACGCTTTTGTTGTCGCCTTTTTTATTCGTGTTAGTATTGCCTAAAAGAGTGGTGAAGCTCGTTTCAGGGGCGCTATTAACGCTAGCTAAAGCCTGCATCTTGAGAAGAGACTTGTCGAAACTGACCGGCTCGCTAAATCCTGAAACGTTAACTGAAATGTCGCCAAAACTCTTGAAGCTACTAATTGAAGATGAGGAAATGGAGTCGACTTCGATATCCGTATCATTCCCAATGATCATATCGCTCGCGGCCATTTGCGTCAGGTTCTCACGCAAGAAGTCGTCTTCATTGGAGTAGAAATCGCTATTTTCCTTATTGCTTGCGAAGGTCTCTTTGATTCTAGGATAGGTGTAAAGATCGCCACGCTTCATGTATTTGCCTAAATCGATCGTCGTTCCACCGTAGTTAAAGGAAAGCATATTGGCCAAAGTGATATCGCGGCTAAGGAAAGATGGCTCAGCTTCGTTTGTGGCAATGATTGATGAATCCTCATCAATGGCGTAACCCTGCTGATAGAACCCGTTGTCCCAATCGAGGTAGCGAAGAACGCTTTCAATCATTCCGTCCTTCTTAAGATATTTCATGCTCTTGCTATCATCGAATTCCGGATATTCGGTTTTGCCATCTTCGTCTTTCTCATCGCCATTAGCCTCCAAGAGCTTTTTGGAGAATTCGACAAGGCCTTTTATAGCTCCATTTTCGCCACCCATTTTTTCCTTGCTCAAGAAGTAATTTGACGTATCGAAAGTGACCGTAATCTCCGTAATATCCGTGCCTTTTATCAAAACACAAAGCGGTTTTTCGGTTGAGAAATTAACGGAGGTTAGCCCTTCTTCGCTTACCCCCAAATAATGGGACGAGCCATACGAATACCGATAAGTGATATCAGTTCCCGTAACCTGCAGATCGACTACGCGGCCATAAGTGGCATCGCCTTTTTTTCCGAACTCGTATTCGCTCACTGGGGTGGAGAAAAAGAAGGTTTTGCTGAATGAGGCGTAAGCGCCAAGACCCATGGTGTCGCCGATTAAATTCTCCGTTTGAAGAACAATGATGTCGCGTACAATCGTGAGTTCATTCAGCGAAAGAGAAAGTTCGCCAATATTATCAAGGCTAGTAGCATCTCTGCCAGTATCGGTGAAACTGAAGGTTTCTTCCGTCAAATTGACGCCTTCGCTCAATATGCCTTGAGTGCAGGCAACGTTCAATAAACCGCCGTCTCTATTTACGGTGAGGTAGTTGATTTCGTTTTGCCAGGTGAAACCATCAAAATCGAGAAGACTTGAGGCGTTTAGGCCACTCTTCTTATCGGTCGCAGTGCCTATTTTTATGTATTCGTGGAGCTTGTTTTGAGGGCTAGAGAAAGCGAGTTTGTCGTAAATATCGCTATAGGCGGCCTCCGCCAAAGATGAATCATTATAAAGCTTATAGATGGCTTGCTCGAAAACCGTCAAATCGTTGACATCGCTTGTAGTCTCGCGATAGTAATCTGATTTTGTGTTGACTCCCGATTTATTGAAAACCCAGGATTCATATAAGCCGAGAAGAAGCTCTTTGACGCTTTTTACTCCCTCTTCATCCATTCCGCTGCTCGATAGATTGCCAAGAGTGCCAGAGAGATCGCTTATCTGGCTGATGAGCGAAGAAATGGTCACGATTTCCTCATCCGGATACCTCGTTTCGTAATTAGGGGTGCGAGATTCGGAATAAGTACCGCTTCCCTCCTCGTAAGCATAAACGAAGAAGGGATTCGCAAGAGACATCTTGAAGCCATCAATATTCAATTTACCATCAGCGATGGTTTTATATAACAAATTCGGCACGCAGTCATAGAAGAGCTCGTTGCCATTGATTTCACGGAGGGAACGGCGGAAGAGGTCACTTTTAAGACCAGTGAAATCACCATCTGAAAGAGCGTCCGCTAAACCGTTATCGCTGTCATTGAGCAGCGACAAGAAGGTCTTTAGGGAATACGTATCGCCATTGATTATCTCAACAGGCTCTACGACAAATTCAGAAGACAAAAGGTCTTTAAAAGTATTCTTGACGATATATTGAGCCTTTTCTTCCGAAGAAGCGTAATGTCCACTATTAGCGGCATCTTTTGGCGAATCCTTACCCAAATAGTAATAAGCTTTCAATTGGCTATCATCGCCCCCTAAAATCTTGCTCAAGAAAGACTGGAAAACGGTGAGCTTCTCGCCATCTCTCAATTCATCTGTAAGCGAATTGAAGACATAGGAGTTTGCCATTGTCGCCAAAAGATCGGTCGTTGTCTCAGAGTCGATTGATTCGAGATCGAAAGAGGCTCCGCTACTTCCTAAACCGGTTTTTTCAAGATAATAAAGGATACGCGTGATGGTGCTGATTTCGCTTTTCGCGCCGTCATCGTCGTATTGACGGAGATATTCCACGTTGGCATTGCTCGTTTCTAAGCCTTCAATGCTCGCGCCAGAAAAGGCCTCGGAGATTTTGTCCGGGAGCAAGTTGTAGAAAAGATGCGAACCGTTGATCGAATAAAGGATCGCGTCGAGATTGGCTTTTCTGACCTCCGCGTCAGCGCGCATACCGCCTTCATCCGAGAAGAAATTGGTCAAAGAGAAATTGCTCACATCGATATCGAGCGCTTTGAAGCCATCGATTATGTTCGCGATTGATGATATCTCCTCTTTGTAATTGGACACGAATTTTCCGAATTCGACAGAATCTTGCGTCGCGGCATCATAATCAGAAGATGGGCGGATAGAGCCAACATAATCATCGCGTATTTTGTTATACACGTCATTGGAACCGTCTATATCTTCCCCATAGATTTTCGCTTCATACACTATCTGAGCCATCTCGCATTCAAAAGCCGTATAGGTGATATTCTTTCCTTCTTCTTCGAATGCATCCTCCACCGCTTCTTTGTTCAACGTATTGAAAACAATGCTCTCAGCCATATATGAGAGAACAGGCTTCACGAGGAATTCTCCGCTCGTGCTCGATAAAGAGAAACCGTCGCCAAGGCCGCCGTCTTCGCTGAGGATTCCGTATTTAGGGGAGGTTGCCGCAAGCAAAATGTTGGTCAATAAAGAATATTCTTTGTTCCTATCTTGAAGCAAGCCGGCGTAATTTTCGTCATACGATTCCCAAACCTCGTCGATATTGAGGTTGCCCACTTTATCGCTTAAGGCATCGTCTCCATGACCGCCGCCTAATTCGAAAGAGCTATTTTTCAACTGTTCGCCTATTTTCTCATAGAAATGGTAAGAGAGGACGCGCCCCATTGATTTAGAAGACGCTAAAGCGTCAAAGAAGGAGCCGACGTCATTCATATTGATGCTGCCAAAATCAATGGAAGAGACGGAAAATTGTTCCATGCCTCCTAAAGATTTCAAAGCGGTGACCACAGAAGAGATAACCGACGCTTCATCGTTCCAACCATCCTGATCTAGACTTATCATATCGGCTTTGATCTGCTCATAATTTGCGCCATCGCGATCTGAGAAAAAGGTTTTTACATCATCTCCCAAAGAATCAAGCAAGGTGTAATAGATAAACTGCCCAAAGTGATAAGAGCCGTCCGCTTCAAGGAAAAGCTGGCTCGAGCTTAAGCAAGAGATGATCCCTTCCACCGCGTCTGGATCGCTATTGAGGAGATCGAAATTGCTGAAATCGCCGATGCGGTCGCTGAAAGTGACGAGAAGGTTGAGCGTCCTTCCTTCTTTGCCCCAATCGATGACGTTCTGGAAAGACACCCCTTTCATGGCCTCTTCCGAAGAAGAGAGAGCCCCTTCGCAGATGGTCTTGTCAAGGTAGGTGGCGAATACGCTGCGGAGCATCGTGGTCTCTTGCAATGGCGAAAGAAGCTCCTCGAAATCGAAATCGAGGAAAGCGGTCAAAGAGACGGAAGAGCTATTCAAAGCGTCGAGCAAATCGCTACTTGCTAAGCAAGCGAGAATCTTGCATATCGCGACATTTTCTTCGCTCACGTCGCTAATGGAGCCGCTATATTCATAGCCATCGCCCAAAGCGGTCGAGAGAACCTTGTTCATGATGAGACGATAATTGTAATTGCTCTCATCTTGATGATTGGGATTGTTATTCAGAATCTTGCTTGAGGAAAAGGCGTCAAGAAGGCTATAGAGGCTTGAGCCTTTCGCCCCTTCTTCGCCATCTTCGCAGAATACCGCCAAGCCTTTGAGGAAAGCGCTTGTGTCTCCGCCGCTAGATAAAGAGGAATTGTTGTCCTTGATGTAATTGAAGAGGTCTTGGCAATCGCGATACATCGTAAGCATCTTGCCGATTTCTTCGCCTAGAACGCTATTGCCTTCTTCATCCACAGGGCTAAAAGAGAAATCGTCCGCGCTTATCCCAAATTCCGACAAAGCTCCGCCGGAGCTGGTGAGCAAGCCCGTGAAAAGATTCGGAACGGCTTTCGTCAAGAATATGGAATCGTCGATTTTGCCCAAAGAGGTAGCTAAAGCGTTCAAAATCTCCGGGTCGATATAGGCTAACGATTTGCTCTCGTCCGGGTTATAGGTGAAGCCTGGCATCGTATCGAGGTTCTTCAAAAGGTTTTTGCCAGCCTCGGTTTTGGCGAAAGAGCTCGCTACGCCAAGCAGATGCGATATCTCGGTCTTCTCGTTTACTAGTCGCTCGTTGAGCGGAAGAAGATCGCCTTTTTCATCGTGGAAAAGCTCATCGTTGACCGCATCGGTATCGATTTCGACGCTCATGGAGCTGCCGAGCGTATTTCCGAGGATTTTAAACACCTTCGGCATCGCGTTGCAGATAAGGCTGCTATCTAGCAAGCAGTCCCCGTTCTCGCTTAAGCCGGTTTCTTCATCGGCTTGGATTTTGCCGTTCTCGTCTTGCCCAGTGAAAATAGACACCACTTCATCGATGTTGTCCACCACGGTGGCTATCAGGGAATTGGTATCGAAACTATTGTTGAGTATCCCTTCGATCACGTTCCCGACGAAATCGGTCGCGATATCGTTGACTCTTGCCAAAGAACGATAGATATAGCCTATTTCATCGGCGATATTGAGGGAGGCATAATCCGGCGGTATTTCATTCGTCGGGACATTTCTCCCTTTCGCCTCGTCGTATTCATAATATTCCTCTGGGACAGCAGGCAAGAAATCGCAAAGAGACAAAGAGGAGGAGGCCTCTTCGCTCGTTGCGGAATTGATGACCGTATTAACGAGGAAAGAGATGAGCAGATTGTTGAATACGCTCCACTCGTTATTGTCATTGCTGATGCGGGCAAAAGCCGATTCGAATTTGGCCTTGCTTGCATCAGTGAAAAGATTTGAGGCGTTATCTGCGGAGAAAACGATTTTGTCGTTGGTCTCGTCGTAGCTCAGCAAATCGATGACTCCGCTTTGCTGGATATCGTCGAATAAGCCCGCGATGTTATTGACCGAATCGCTCCAGTTATTGGACGAATAATCGATATTCCAGCGATTGCCGATATATTGCTCCAAGGCATCAAGATTGGTGAGAAGGCCATAGGCAAACGGGAGGAGGCCCGTGACGATGTCGCTCTTCGTCAAAGACGATATAAGAAGGGATGGGTATTGGCTTGTAATAAAGAGATACACTTTGTAATTGTTGGAGGCGTTCTTTGACAAGAGACCCGATTCAACGACAATCGTGCCAACGTTGGCGACGTATTGAAGCTCTTTGACGAAGGAAACCTCTAGCCCATTATCGCCATTCGACGATTTCGTGAGGAAATTGATTAGTCCTTGGTCAAAACTGTAATTGTTTTCATCGCGAACGGAGAAGAAAACCTTCGCGAAAAGGCTTTCGTTATAGGCATCGGCCACATCGCTGATGAGCTTATACGTCTCATTATTGGCCTTTAGCTTTTCTTTGTCGCTTACGCTCGTCGAAGCTTCCTCAAAGCCGCGGATTGCGCTATTGACGACACTAGATAAAGGCGCAACGGCCATGCACAAGCAAAGAGCGGAGATGAATAACTCCTCAAAGGCACTGATGAGCTTTCCTTTTTTGTAAGTCATCTTGCGAATGCCGGAGGGGATGATTCTCTTGAAGGCGATATGCCACAAGAGCCAGCAGAAGAAATTCACGATGCTGCCTAATAAAAATGCCTCAATCAAAATAGTGGCCCATTTCAAAATAGATTTGGTGAGGGAATAAGCTATATTGGAGACGTTAGTCGGATCGGTGGATGGGCTATATGCTTGAGCGGCCTGCTTGATGAAGTCATAAACCGTCTTTTCGAGAGTCGAAACAGTGAAAGATATCTCGCTCCCCCCTAGCGATACACTCATAGAGCTTTGCCCAGTGATTGAGGCAATGTCTATTTGCCCAAGGGCGCCAGCGATAACTTCAAGAAGAGCGAGCCCGATAATGATGTGAATCAAAAAGTAGCCAAGGCGATAGGTCCCATATCTCCATCCGCGGAAAAGGCCGCGGAGGAAAGCTGATATCAAACTGACGATCAGAGTAATGAAAACGGCAAGAAGAATGTTATTCAAGAGAGTGATAACGCTGGCGGAATCGATGTTTGCGGAGTCTAAGACAAGTTTCATATTGGTTTGGGTAAAAGTTGTAAACTTTTGTCTATTAATTATTGCCTAGCCTTCCGCGCCTTTTCAATTAACTTTTAAATTTGCTCATTAAAGTTATAATTGCCTCCATATGAACAAATTACACTATAACAAAGCAAGCTGCCCTGAGTGCGGGGGAAAATACGACTCGGTTCTTCCCTCTTGCCCTAATTGCGGGGCGGAGAACGCTGATGAATCAGCCAAACGTTCCTGGAAAGAATGCACGCCGGTCGGACCTTGGAGGGAACTATTCTGCTTTCTCTTCGGTTTTTTGGGCCTTCAGATCATCCAGATAATCATCCAGCTGATCGTCGTGGCAGTCATCGCTAGCGATTACCGCGCCCAAGGTTTATCCGGCAATGAGCTGAACGATGCCGTGAATGCCTTTTTCAACACGGGGAGAGGGCTCGCCGCGATCTTTTTCCCTCTCTATTCGATTCTCTTCGTGGGCTTCATCATAGCTCTTTGGAAATATCTTCCGCGTTTAGCGGGCAAATTCGCCAATCCGAAAACATACGTAGGCATCATATTCGTTATCGTGATTTACGCTTTTGACATCATCTATAGCATGCTTATCGCTCAATTCACGGGCGGGCAATCGAATCAAAACCAATCCAACGTCAATAGCATTCTCACCGCCTACCCAGCTTTATCTATTCTCATCCTAGGACTTATAGGTCCGTTCTGCGAAGAATGCACATATCGTCTAGGCTTATTTAACGTCTTGAAGAGATGGAACAGTATTGCCGCATACCTCCTTAGCGCCCTCATTTTCGGAGCCATCCACTTCAACTGGGCGAATATCGCTAGCCCAATCGAATGGCTCAATCTCCCGCCCTACATCGTTTCCGGTCTTCTTTTGGGGCTTGCCTATGACAAGTTCGGTTTCGGCGCCTCGTATTTGGCTCACGCCCTCAACAATACCGTCTCTTGCATCCTATCGATTGTCAATAGCAAAGCCTCATGAGTGAAAAAGCGCAAATCATCGATCAATTTTATCTGAAGCTCATCGCTTTCGTTTCGATGGCTTTAGATCATGTGGGAATGTTTTTGGTGAGCAATTACGCTTCAACCACGACAGCCTTTGCCGTTGGGAGCGTTTTTCGGATCGTCGGCCGCCTCGCTTTCCCGCTTTTCGCTTTCTTCTTGGCGGAGGGACTAAAGCACAGCAAAAACCGCAAAGACTATATCATGCGGCTCTTTTTCATGTGGGCATCCATCGCCATCGTGGAAGCTTTTCTCTATACGATCTATCGCATCGCGGAAGATAGCAATTCATATTCGTGGCTCGGCCAATTCGGAGGCATCGTCGGAAGCCAGGCTTTTACCGATCTTCTCCTTTTCGCGTTGTTTGTTTATTTCATTGAACATCAAAACAAAAAGATGAGGATTCTCGCCGTTTTGCCAGTGCTTTATATCCTTGCTTCCTACGTGCTTGGGGTCGTCGATAGATACGGAGCTAGCACCTACCTCTATTTCCCAGATTTCCTGCGCGCTGCCTATAATCTTTTCGGATTCCTCGTTTTCTTGGGTTTCTATTACGCCTACGCCATTGCCGATACTTGGGTCAAAAAAGGATTGCTCTTAGAAGGCGATGATTTGTC
>CAVHTL010000004.1:0-2677 GCA_963638955.1 bacterium | reverse complement strand
CCTATCGTTTGAGCCCGGCTTATCGCCATTTGGTCAACGTGATAGGGGTGAGCATCTTCTTGATCGCAACCGTCCTTTTGTGGGGCGTCTCCTACCTCAATTGGCATTTTGATGTGTATGAAAACCCAGACACAAAAGTCCAGAACTACTGCTTACTCGATTGCTTGCTCCTTCTCTGCTACTCGGGAAAGAGAGGTTACGACAGCAAATGGTGGCGTTATTTCGAATACGCATTCTACCCATTGCATATCGCTATAATTGGTATCGTTTTTGCGTTAATATTGCGCTGAAGAAGGAGACAAAACATGGAACTCAATATCGTAGACATGAAGGAATTCGAAGAGAAAACCAAAGAAGGTAAGGTCCTTGTCGATTTTTACGCAGTTTGGTGCGGCCCTTGCAATATGCTCTCGCCACTTGTCGAGAAGCTCGGAAATGAGCATCCCGAAATAACGATTGTCAAAGTAGATGTCGATAAGGCGAGCGAAATCGCCGCCAAATTCAATATCTACAGCATCCCTACCCTTATCTTGTTTGAAGACGGGAAAGTCAAGAAAAGCCAAGCGGGATATCTCCCGGAACCGTCGCTCCGCCGCTTTGCGGAAGTCGAATAATCGCTTGCTCCTCAAGGCGCGATTTCCTTATTGCGGGAAAAAAGCGCCTATGGTATATTTCTAGGCGCTCGACTTGGACCATTGGTGTAGCGGTCTAACATGTCTCCCTGTCACGGAGAAGATCACGAGTTCGAATCTCGTATGGTCCGCCAAAGCAAGCGCAGGTGTAGTTCAGTGGTAGAACACCAGCCTTCCAAGCTGGTTATGCGGGTCCGATTCCCGTCACCTGCTCCATTCGTTAAACACCTCGACTCAGTTGAGGTTTTTCTTTTAATGGAGAATGAAAATGAAGAATATCAAGGAAATCGCCATCGCCACGAATAATGAAGGAAAAATGAAAGAGTATCGCGAAATGCTCTCTCCTTTGGGAATCATCGCCCATAGCCTTAAGGAATTATCAATCGTTTCCGAAGCTGAGGAAAACGGAAAAAGCTACGAGGAGAATTCCTATATCAAAGCCCTTGATGTGGCCAAAAAAACCACTCTTCCCGTGATTGCGGACGATTCAGGCATCGAAATCGCTTCCTTGGGCACCCATTTCCCCGGCATTTATAGCGCTCGTTACGCCAAAAATAACGGCGGATATCCTTTGACGTTCGAGATAATAAGAAAAGAATTGGAAGGCAAAGACAGGTCTGCCGAATTCCACTGCTGCATCTGTTTTTTGGAAAGCGAGAGCTCGAAGCCGCTCTATTTCAAAGGCGTCTGCAAAGGGCATTTGCTCGAAGAACCGGTCGGAGATGGGGGGTTCGGTTACGATCCTCTCTTCCATCAAGACGAGAAAAACTTAGATTTTGGGACTTGCACGGCAGAAGAAAAAGATCACTGCAGCCACCGCTACAACGCCTTGATGAAATTCATCGAATACATCAAAGAAGCGTAAAGATCATCCCAAAGACTATTCCGGCCTCGCCCAGCAAATACGTGAGCATGATATAAAAATCGCGGCGAGGGAAATCGTGACGGAAAATTGTGGAAGTGAGGATGAGGTCGCTAGCGAAGAAAAAGATACCGCCGCACATGACGAATATGTACCAGCGCGGTCCTAGGAAAAAGAGCCCAAGCGCCCCAGAGGCAATGACCGAAATAAGAGTCGCGCAGTAGAAAGTCCCGGATATCGTAAACATTTTGCTATGCTTCGTAAGACCCCATATGGGAGCGATGACAAGAAGCGCTGATATAAGATAAAAGGCAGCCATCGCCAAATACGACCACCACTCCAAATACCCTTCGCCCGCTAAATACACAATGGTCTCTGCGATGTAGCAGAAGTGCCCAAGCAAAAACGAGGACAGCCCAGACACCAGACATTTTTTGTTGTTTTTGTATAGCAACAAAAAGTCGCCAATCGAACCTAGAAAGCATCCACAATATATTAGGAAAAAGCTAGGTAAGGCAATCAAGGCGGCTATGCCTAGGAAAATAAGGCAAAAAGGTTTGGAAATTCTCCGCGCTTTCTCTTTCTCTAAGAAGCCGCATAAGATATTGAAAACGCTCGCGAGGGCGAAAAGCGAAGAAAAGACCGAGAAACTTATTGCTTGTGCCTCACTCCCCCACATAGATAGCCCTCATTCTCCTTTTTTATCGCTTTTTTTCGTTGCTCTTTTCTCTTTTCTCGCTTCGATTCTGGCCTTGCGTTTATCGCTTCTCTCGTTTTCACGGGCAAGGGCGGCTTTCGCTTTAGGCGTTTCTTTGAGCCTTGCGACGTATTCTTTTACCGTTGTTGAAAGGGAGGATACTTTCTCTGAGAAGGCAAAGAAAATCGGCGCTTTCGCCTTAACTTTTTTCGCGTTCTCCTGAATGTATATCTTGAGTCTATCCCAATCGACGACAAGCCAAGACTCCGCAACGGCTTTGCGGATGCGGGTCGCCAAATGCATAGAGTAGCCGAAGTCGAGTGTTAGAAGCCCGAAAGCGAATCCGATGATCGTAGCGTTCGCGAGTATGTAATCATCATTCAATATCATTGAACTCATGGAAACCATGAAAGGATGCAGCAAAAATAAGTAAGCGGCTCCGCAAACAAGCCAAATCAAGCTAAATAAAGGGCAAATGATCCCTTC
>CAVHTL010000003.1:6309-40706 GCA_963638955.1 bacterium | reverse complement strand
TCTCAACATCGACGAGCTCTTTTTCAGCAAAAACGCCCATTTGAAGCTTGAGTTCGACAGACTTTTCCTTTCGAGCTTTGAAAACGGGGATTTTGCGGAGAAAATCGTGCATCTATTGTCGGAAAAACGAAAAGGCTTCACGCGTAAAGAAATCGCCGCCAAACTCCTCATAAGCGATGGCGGAAATCTCACAAAAGCCATCAATGCCTTGCTCTCAAGCGATTTCATCGAGAAATACATACCGTTTGGAAGCAAAAGCAAGATACCCTTTTATCGTCTAATCGACCCCTTCTGCCTATTCTATTTGCGTTTTTGCCATAATCAAAGCAGAGACCCTTACTTTTGGAGCAAAGGCATCGCAAACCAAGAGCTTTCCTCTTGGAGAGGCTTGGCTTTTGAGAATGTTTGCCTAAATCACGTCGATGAAATCAAAAAGGCTTTAGGGGTAGGGAGCGTTATAAGCAGGAATTCCTCGTGGGACTACAATAACGAAGACGGGTCAGGCCAAATCGACCTCATCATCGATAGAAATGACAATGTCGTGAATGTATGCGAAATCAAATTCTATGGAAAAACATTTTCCGTCGATAAGAATCTTTATTTGAAGGTGCTCGAGAGAGACGAGGAAATAAGGAAGTTCATTTCTAAGAAAACGGCGGTGCACAATACCCTTATCACCGCTTTTGGCGTAAACAAAAACGAATACAGCTCCATTTTTCAAAACATCCTTACCATCGATGATCTGTTCCTTTGAGTCTTTGTATGGCGAAATAGCCCAGCGAAAACCAATTCGGGCGAAAAACGATAAAAAACATGCGATTTCGCTCTGAAAAGATGAAAAACGATGCTTCAACTTTCGATAAGACAAGGCGAATAAGCGTAAATGCGTTTAATCGAGCGAGAGCTTTCGGAATTTGAAAAACACGCTTCACTTTTCTCGAGTGTAACCATAAAGATCTATTTCTCCCGAAAGCGAGATGATTGCCATTCCTCTTTAGAAGCCTATGGACGTCTTTATCTAAAAAATGGGGCGAAAAGGCGCGAGGAGTGCTAGAATCGTGGCGATGTTTAAATACCTACGGATCATTTTGCAGTGCGGATGGAAGATATTGTGGATCTTCTTCCGTTATATTAGACGCTACGCCGCCCATCCTGAGCGTTATCCTCTCAAGGAAAGATACGACAAAGTCAGAGAGCTTTTTATTCTCGTTCTGGACCATTTCCGACTCGATTGGAAGATAAAGGGCCTTGAGAATCTCCAAAAGCTCGAGAAAGAGGGAAAAAGATTCCTGCTTGCCCCCAATCACTTAAGCGATCTAGATGCCATCTGCATCATTTATTGGTGCGAGGAGCCTGTGAGCTTCGTCGCCAAAAAAGAGACGCTTAAATTCCCCTTCGTCGGCAAAGTCATCAAGGCCACGGATGGTTATTTCCTCGATAGAGGCGATTTACGAGATGGCGTCAGGATGATGAAGGATACCGCCGATAAACTCGCAAGCGGAAAATGCAGCGTCCTCATTTTCCCAGAAGGAACAAGGAACCGCGAGCCCGATGGGCCGCTTCTTGCTTTTCATCCAGGCTCATTCAAAAGCCTTTATAAGGCCGGCGTGCCCGTGATCGGTGTCGCCAATTTCGGGACGCAGCTGCCGCTTCAGAAAGACAACAATTACAAGCGTTATCCGCTTTATTTGACTTTCCTTCCTCCTATATATAAAGAGGAATACGAAAAATACCTCCCCGTCGATTTCGCCCCTCTATTTGAGAAGATGATCGCCGAAGAGGTCTATAATGAGCGCTTCCTTCTCTCGTCTTATTTCATCGCAGGCGAAGAGAAAGTGCCTCTTAAAGGCAAAAAAGCCGTCTCTATTCGTTAGAGAGTCTCTTAGCGAGCAGATAAGCCAAATAGAAGGCGCCGGTTTGACTCTTTTTCTCCTCGCTATCGGCGATGAAACTCGAATCGTAGCTAGGCGCATCAAGCAAGTCCCCTCCAAAGCAAAAAGGGTAGAAAGAATAATCACGATAAATAGAAAGAGCGGCCAAAGAGGCAATTTCCATATCGACGGCGATGCAGCCTTCCTTTTTCCTTAATTCCATTTGCTCTTTCGTTTCGTGATAGAAAGCGTCGGTCGTCCATATTTTGCCTTGGGCGATGGGCACCCCAATAGAAAGAAAAAAAGAAGTGGTGAAGGAAGAAGAGACGATATCCACGTAATCGGAATTCGGGATGTAGTGATAAGATAAGCCCTCGTCGCGATAAGCGCTTGTCGGCACGATGATTTTGCCTTTGGCTACTTCTTTATCGATGATTCCGCAACTCCCAAAGAGGACGAATTTCCTTGCTCCACTCATATATGCGGCTTCATCCATCATCATCGCGGCGCTTCCACCCCCCATTTGGGAACGGTAAAAAGCGATGCGGGTGCCGTTAATTAGATGCAGCTTTTCTCTAGCGATCGATGGACTTACGGTTCCAATAAGAGTGGTAGAGAATTCGCTTACGGCTTTTTCGTAAACGTCTGATGAAAAAAAGATTATGCAGATATCGGCGTATTCCCCTTTTTCAGCGCAGAAATCCTTGGGGGATATTATCGGCGTCTCGTTTTCTTTATAGCTATCAGTGATCATGATTCCTCCTCTTGAAGAAAGAAGACGGGCGTTAACCCGTCATTCCCAGTCTCTTCTTAATCCTTTAGGGTAATGGTTTTTCGCCGTGCCTTGGCTCACTTTGACATACCCTAGATTCCTCTTGTCGTAGCTCACGATATAAAAGCCATCGCTTCTATCGAGCGGGAAAGAGTCGCCATGGACGTATTTTTTGGCGTCTTCCAAAGAGAGTTCGATGCTGTAGTCGCTCGAGAGGAAGTGAGCCAAATGATGGTCGGGGATAAAGATATCGCGCATCTCGAAAAGCTTCACGCCGTAGCGGAGCACATTGAGATGAGAAGCATCGAAATGCTGGTAAAGAGAATAGAATTTGTGCCGCATTTCCTCATTGCTTCTATCAGAGAGGTTATATTTGGCAAGGAAATCCTTGTAACGCGGATATTCCCTTACCTCGCGCTTGTTTTTCACTAATTCTCCAGGCTTTTTGAAAAGGCAAACGAATTGCCCTTCGCCCTCGAAACGAGATGGGAAGAGGTGGACGGCTTCCGGAACCTCTTTCGTCCTATAGAAAGATGGGTCAGAAGGAAGATCCACGAGTTCAATCTCCGGATGGCGATTTTTCATGGAGATGATGATGTTGTCATTTTCCTCGATATTGAATGAGCAAGTGCTATAGGAAATGCATCCGCCTGGCTTAAGCATACCGTAGGCTAACTCCAAGAGCTCGATCTGACGCTTGCTGTTTGTTTTGACTTTGTTATAGCTCCACTCTTTTTTCGCCATTTCGTTTTTTCTCATCATCGCGCTGCCTGAGCAAGGCGCATCGACGATGATTTTGTCGAATGTGTCTTTGAAGTGGATGTGGCTGAAGACGAAGTCGTTGCTCGCCACGATTATATCGCCTCTACCCATTCTCTCGACGTTTTGGCTCATGGCCTTAGCGCGAGGATAGGAGATGTCATTGCTGACGATGCAACCTTTGTCGTTCATCGATAAAGAGGCGCCGATGGATTTCCCGCCCGGTGCCGCGCATATGTCAAGAATGACGTCATCTTCCTCTGGATGGAGGAAATAAACCGGCATCATCGCGGCGGGATCTTGGATGGAATAGACGCCGTTTTCGTAAAGCATGCTCTTTCCGAATTCATATTCACTCTTGTCATAAAGATAGGCGTGCTCGACGAAAGGATGCTTTCTCACGTTCGGGAAGCGGGAGAGGAATTCCTCATCGCTCATCTTTTTCGTGTTCAAGATAAGACCATGGGTGAGACTGCCTTTTTCGATGGCAGAAACTAGATTCTCCGCCTCTTCATCGCTCAAGTATGTCTTTAAACTTTCTAAAAACGTCATAATCACCCGGTATTATAGGCAAAAGGCAAGAAAAAAGATAGAGCGCTATAAAGAAAAGCGGCCCATTTCTCGACCTTATCCCCGTTTTTAGAATTTAGCACAAGAAAAATTTAGAAGGAAATATGGATTGATATAGAGGTTACCTATTTAATAATAAATAGGTACTTTTTTCATTCTGATATTTGACAATTTTTTTGTAATGCTATTTATTCTTGTGCTATATTGTGCTACAATATCTTCGAGGTGCTTTTATGAGCTATTTCCTTAAAAAATCCGCGACCAAAAAAGGTGTCTATTATCAAGTTTATGAAGGCGTTCATAACCCAGACAAGGGCTATGCCACCCAAAAATCCATCAAAGTCATCGGATACCATGACGATTTGATCAGGCAAGGCGTTTCCGATCCATTGCAGTACGCCAAAGATCTCGTTGGCAAAATGGAAAACGAGAGAAAGGAAATCGCCATCAATATGAAAACCAAAAAAATCGGCGAAGAATCGCCGATCAAGAACATTGGCTATCTATTGCCTTTGTCCATTTTGGAGAAGCTCGACATCAAACGGGATTTCTCTTACCTTACTTTCGGCTCAAAGAACAAATATTCGCTATACGATGTCTACTATGCCTTGATCGCTTCCAGGATCATTGCCCCCTCTTCCAACCGCAAAACCTACGAAGAAACCATCCCCACCTTAATCCATGGGTTCGATTTGACTTATGATTCGTTGCTCGGCGGCTTGAATATCCTCGGCGAGAATTATCCGTCGGTCATCGAAATGCTGAATGCGCATTACCAAAAGTTTTACAAAAGGAAAACCAACAACGTCTATTTCGATTGCACCAATTATTATTTCGAAATCGACAAACCGTTTGAGGACAAGCAGAAAGGGCCTTCCAAGGAAAACAGGAAAGACCCCATCATCGGCATGGCTTTGCTTTTGGACGAAGATCAAATCCCTTTGTCGATGCATATGTATCCGGGCAATCAATCGGAAAGGCAAGAGATCAGAGACATCATCAGCAAAATGAAATCCACCAACAGAATCGCCGGCAAAACCATTCAAGTGGCCGACAAAGGCCTGAATTGCGCCAGGAATATCTACGAAGCGGCGAAAGAAAACGACGGATACATCTATTCCCAATCGGTAAAAAAGCTCTCGGCCAAGGAAAAAGTGTGGGTGGATATCCAAGGCCAGTACAAAGAAACCAAAGAAAACGGCGAGACCGTCTTCAAGATAAAGTCATGCGTCGACGAATTCCCTTATTCTTTTGTCGACGATAACGGCCGGAAGCTCTCGTTTGCCGTAACCCAAAAGAGAGTCGTCTATTGGTCGAAACCTTTGGAAGACAAGCACAGGCTGGAAATAAACAACGAAATAGAGAGCTTGCGAAACGCGGCTCTGTCGACGATCAAAAGAAAAGATCTCGGCGATTTGGCCAAATACGTCAAAATCGCTTCCGTTGATGAAGACGGCGAAATCAATTCCAAAAACATCACCGCCTTGATCAATCGGGAAAAGATCGACGAGGATTTAAAATATTGCGGCTACAACATGATCGTCACTTCCGAAATCAAGATGGAAGACGAAAGCATATTGTCGGTTTACAAAAACCTATGGAGAATCGAGGAATCGTTCAGGATACTCAAAACCAATTTGGTTTCCCGCCCCGTGCATGTATCGAAAAAAGAAACGATCTACGGCCATTTCCTGGTTTGCTATACCGCATTGTTCTTGATGAGGATATTGGAGCTGAAGATCCTGAAAGACAAAATACCCGCCAACAGCATCTTTGAGTTCTGCAGAAAATTCAACGTTGCCAAAGGCGAAAACCATTACATAAATCTATTAACCAAAAAGGGAAAAGACAAACCAATTTTCGATTTAATTAATCTGCCTATTGATAACTATTATTTCACTGATAAAGATATCCAAAACTTTGCTAAATTCAAACTTTAGCACAAGATTTTCAACGATTCTTCTAAATTCAGGTTTTTTACCATAATCACGGCTCAAAATCAATGAAAAGTTAGTCATTATCGGTATTTGTGTATGATTTTATACTCCTTGCTTTATTAGACTCATCAAACCTCTCCGAAGGTTCTTTCCTCTATTTGATCCAAAGAGCGTAACCCCTAAAGCGAAAGAAAGGCGGCGAGAAGAGGAATATGCCTTTCTCGCTTTAGAGGTTACGCCATAGATTTTTGTACTAAAGAGCCAGTTCGTAATATCACTTGCATGAAGAGATTAAGCGACCGCGGAATGTTCCTTTCCTATAAAAAGCAGGCATTTCATGGGTGTTCTTTCGATTGCGTTCAAATCCTATTTTTAAACGCATATTAAAAATAAGTTCGAGCCCATTGCGATGAGAAGAAAGGCGTTATAGGATAAAGACAAAGAAAAACGTTGCAAATCCAAGAAAGGAGCTTTTTTGATGAAACGTTCGCTTATGCTCATAGGCGGCGCTGCAGGCGCCGTTGCTTTGCTTGGCGGCATTACCTATGCTGCCTACGCCGTCAATGACAACGCCAATCCTTTTGGCACGAAGATCACCCCTGGCTCGCTCACTGATGAGACGGTCAAGAAAATCACCCTTGAATGGGGCAACAACACCATTGCTCCCGTTTCTGGGCTCACCTCTGGAAGCACGCAAAAAGTAGGCGAACTCTCCTTGAAGGCGAGCGGGATGGACGAGGAAGAATATACCGGTATCCTGAAACTCGATCTTTCCGATTTGACGGATTATGGCGAAAAAGCGCCGGACGCCTATCTTTACGATTACCTCACCATCGACGTATACAAAGGCTCTTTGGAGACAAAACCGGAAACGAATGATGAGAGAATCGGAGGAATTGCAGCCGGCGCAACGAATCATTCTTCATCCATAAGCGTTACAGGAAACGCTGAAGGGGCTATTTATTCAATATTCGTGACGCTCGATGAAAGCGTCACTCCGTATTACGAAACCGTGAAAACGCAATCGGTTTATCTCTCCTTCGACTGGAACAAATCCGGGAACGATGAAGAGGCAAGCACCAACCCTGTGTATTTGTATAACGAAAGTAACGTCTGGGATGGCGATATCTATGTCTACGCTTGGAATGGCTCAAAGCAAAACGCTACCTTCCCAGGTGAAGCCATGAACAAAGTTGCCGACAAGTTCTACAGTTTCGACTTGCTTAAAGATTATACGAACATCATATTCTCGGCGAAAAAAGACGGCGAAGTCGCATACCAAACCGTTGATCTCAAATATGATTCCAGTAAGCCTTACGCCACGATCGACGAAAAAGCTTCTGATAACGAAAAATACACCGTTACCTGGGGCGCGGATAAGCCAACAATCCTCGCCGATTATTACATCACCGGAGTCATAGAAGGGGTCAATCGGTGGTATTCATCCGTTGGATTGCTTCAAGAATACGCGATGAGTGAACCAGATGACGCCACGCAGAATTTAGCCCAATTCAACGGCCTCTCCCTTAAAGCGGGTGATTCCATAAAAGCCATCTCGAGCTCAAACGATAGCCAATATTACGGCGTTTCCGGAAGTGATTCCAATTACGAATGCTCGGAAGATGGAGCCTATGACGTCTATCTTTCAAAAGACGAGCACATATACGTGGTTAAATCGTCTTCTTAAATAGCCGCTGACGAATAAAGCGATCTAAAGAAGGGGAGGCGATTTTCTCCCCTTCTCGTTCTTATGGATGAAAAGAAACTTCAAAAAGGCAAAAAGAAAGCGAAAGCAATCGATATTCTCACCGTTACGATATCCTTGCTTCTCTTTCTTTTTATCTCTTACGAAATCGCCGTCAAGCTAAGCGGCAATTCCATATATTTGTTCGGCATAAGAAGCGATGTCGTCGCAAGCGATTCCATGTCGAGCAAAAACCCCGATAGCGATATCCAGTCCTTTTTAAGCGGGCACGATGACCAGTTCGAGAAGGGCGATATCGTCTATTCGGTGAAAATCGATGAAAATACCGAATTAAATGTCTATGACTGCGTGATGTTCCTTCATCCAGACACCGGGAATCTAACAATCCATCGCATCGTGGACATCATCGAAAGAGATGGAACCACCCGTTATCTCTTACGGGCCGATACCGCCTCTTCTTCAAGCGGAGATGGCGCTTTCCCGCGCAGCATGCTCATAGCCAAAAAAGTCGGCATGCTCCCGAAAATGGGCTACGTCCTAGCCTTCCTCCAATCGTTCTACGGAATGCTATTCGGGGTCGGAGCCATATTCATTCTTCTCTTGCTCGATTTCTTTCTCGGCAAAGAGAAAAAGAAAAGCAAAACGAAAGAAGGCGAGGAGAAAATAGATGGGGCGAAGAATTAGGAAAACCATCTTATTGAGCGGCCTCTTACTTTCCTGCGCTTTGCTATTCGGGAGCGTCTACGCCTCCTTGACTGTGGATGATAAAGCGAATCCTATCGGAGCGAGAATAAGGCTCTGCGATTCCGCTTATTTGTGGGTGGACGAGATGAAATACGGGGAGATGAGCCTAAAAGAAAACGGCGAGTATTCAATCGAATATTCGCAAAGCAGAAGCAAGGCTTCGAAAACGAATATCGCCATCAAATCCGGAGCCGGAGAGAAGATAAGCTCCTCGTTGAGCCTTTATTTCAAAGGGACATATTCTTTGCTCTACTCCCCTGCCGATGCATCCATTTCGCTTACTTATTCTCTTTACTTCACCGATACCCGAAATTGGTGGACGCCTTATGCCTATATCTGGAATGGCGCGAACAAAAACGCTGATTGGCCAGGGAAAAGAATGGAGCATATAAGCAAAAACGCCTATGGCGAGAATCAATACAAAATCGATATCGATGCAGAGCACTTCGCCGATGAATCCACATTCGTTATTTTTTCAAACGGCGGAAGCGCGCAAACCATCGATATCTCTCTTAAGGATTACGACATAACGGCATCCAAAACCGGATTCTATATCGGTGGCTCTTCCGCTGGCGCTTTGACCGTCAGCACATTCGATTATTCATAATGAAAATAACCGATAGAGCTTAAGCAAAGCGCTGCTAATAAGTTCTTTTAACCGCCTATCACAAATGAGTGAAAGTCACTTTGATCGAGGAAGAGGTCTGCTCGCTCACTGAAAAAGTATACGGGAAGAGCGTCCCGTTATTGAACTTGCCATCGTTTTGATAACAGTCATGCATCTTTTCGTTCGTGTAGGTCGAATTCCCGTTTTCGGTGAAAAGCAGCCCGCTTTTTCCGAAATTACCTTCGTAGCCGTAGCTTAAGAAATCGTCCGATCCATCGCCTGGGATGAAAGTGATAAGACGGTTCTCGGAGAGGTAATTGAGGTAGTATTGCTCTGTCTTGCTGTTGTAGCTAAGCCCTTTCCCCACATCGATTGAATAAGAGCCGGTGTTGCTCGCCGCAATCTGCAGATTAAAGGTATAGGTGGAATCGCCGTTGTCTTTTTGGTAAGTCAAAGGATCATCGCTGTAACGGAGGTTTTTATAGACGTAGCCGCCTCTTTCGCTCACTGCATCATACTGCGCAAGCCGGGCATCGACGTGATAAACCTGAAGACCACTATAGGAGTAGGTGCCCCCATGCCCATATGCGGCGTTGGAGAATTCCTCGTAGCCATCGCTATCCCCCTCGTTTAAGCCAGTCGGCGTGTAATATTGGAGGATCAGATATTCATCGTATGGGGTGCCATTCCATGAGCCTGATGGCACGAGCAAGAAATCGCCAGTCTCGGTGAAACTGTTCAAGGTAATAGAGAAACTCCCTTCGCCAAGAACCACTTTCGGCGCCGCCCAGCCGAGCATCATCTTGCTATAAGCATCGTGATCGCCGACGTTGCAATCCATCATATCGACCATACCGCACGGGGCTTCGGAAGAATAGGTGCTATTCCTTATTTCGACGGTATCATAGGAGTAATAGTCATCTAGCCCCATCATGTGACCCGTTTCGTGGACGAGAGTATGGGTATCGATATCAGGCGAATAATATCCATTGCTTATCATGCTCATCGGGGCCCAGAAATAACGGTATGGGACAGGCGAAGAAGCATCCGCCTTCCCTTCGTTTTCGCTGTAGTTGGTCGTGAAAGCCCACCAGAGATCCGAATAATCGTTATAGGTCTTGTTGGTGAAATAAATGAGATCGACCCCATCTAGATATCCGTCTTTGTCCGCGTCAAAAGAATCGTCGACATATCCTTCCCCTTCGGCCCAGCTGACTGCTGCGCTCAGCAAATCGTCGGTGCCGAGCCTCCCGCTTTTGCAGGCGCTTTGAAAGGAGTCGGAAGAATAAGAGAACTTATAAGGCGCGGTGACCACGCCTTCGATATCGAGATTCCCGTAAGAAGAGGTTTTGTAATAGCTTTTGAGCGACTCCCAGCCCGTTTCCTCTTTTGCCCCAAAGAAAGCCGATTCGATATTAGCGATATCATCATCGCTCGGCTTAGGATCCAAAAGCCCATTAAAATAGACCGGTATCACAAGCAGTTTCGTCGTTCCGGTTGAGGGCATACTTCCCGCGCCAAGCGATCCGTATTCGCCGTGCTCCACGAAACTCATTTTCTGGAAAGAGGATAGGCTAGCTTCGTAATACGCCTCATCAACAAGGCTAGTGGAATAAGAGACATTTCCGATGGAACCGCTAGAAGAAACAGATGAGCCGCTAATAGAGGCGGATGAGCCGCTATAAGAAACGGATGAACTCTTGTAAGAGAAACTCGGAAAGAAACCACCATCGCAGCTTGAAAGAGTCAAAGATGAAGCAAATAGACCCATAATTAGCAGCGTGTTTCTCTTTTTCATAATTCTCTAACCTCGAAGCGACTCGCATAATTATCCTTGAGGCGTCTCTTATTGCAAGCAATTTGCCTCTTTCTCGTTACTTTGCAAGCAAACGTTCAAATTCCAGAAATCGTTTTTTCATTCATTGGTATCCGATTTCATGAAGTTCGTCATTTCATTAACGAACTCAAGGGACCTGTTATTTGATGTTTTGACTGTTTTGAGCGTTCAAAATGGAACGGAGACTGGCTTTGTCGACCCAGAACAGGAGACAAACCACCAACGATAGAGGAGGCTTTAGTGATCTAAGCGATGCGTCATCCCAATCAAGAAAAAAGGATGGATAAGGCGAGATTTTGACGCTCCGCTAAACAAGCGGAAATAAATCTGTTTTCTTAAATTAGTTTTTTGAGAAATAAACGATTTTCCTTCTTTTCAATCGCGGTTTTCGCTACTTTGATGGAATGGTTTTTGCTTAACCGTTTTCTCTAAATTATCTTTTTTAGGCGATTGCTCATTTTTAACCCAAAAAACAGAAAATTACCGAGCGTTTTAAAAATGAAAAAACGCTTATAAATGCATGATGTAAGCCCTTACACTGTAACGATATGCAAAAAACGAAAATAAAAATTGAAAATTCAAAGACTGCGCATATTCTTACTTATTGTTTTGCGGAGAAAGGACGCAATTATTAATTATGAAATTAAATAAGAAATTATTCGTGCTTGCCGGACTCACATTGCTCGGCGGGCTGCTCACCGGTTGCACCACCGGAGAGAAATACGACAGCAACGGCGTCATCCAAGTCGATGGCGATGTCTATGCCATCTCTTCAACAGATAAGACGCTTTCTTATGTCGCGGTCAATGAAGAAGTCGATCTCGATGAGTATTTCCAAGTCGTCATGGACGATGCGGATAGCTCCATCACTCACAAATACACCGTCTTCTGCGATGATGAGAAGGTTACTATCGACGGGCATAAAGTCAAAGCCAGCGAGGTCGGCGAATACGAATTGAAGCTCGCCGTCAACGACAAAGACAAATACATCACTCTCTCCGTCAAGAGCGCCTACAACATGAAGCTCATCAACTTCTTCGCCAAATTTGAGGAAAGCGATGGCAAGAACTACCGCCTCGACATCGGCGAATACGATGATGACAGCGGCGAATGGACCTATGGCAACGAGACCATCATCCACAATCCGAACTACGTCGCTGCTTTCGACGCCGAAGACGTGGGTGCCGTGGACAAAGACGGCGAGTCCGAATCCTTCATCATCGCCAATTTGAGCGACGGAAATGGTTACTTTGGCTATTTCGACGCCGATGAGAAGCCGGTCTTCCAAAACGGGAAGGTCAGCATGGATAACTACTACATCGGCGGTTCGTTGATCCTCGATGGCGGATCTTTCACCTCCGTTATCGATGATGTCTCTGGCAAAGAAATACTCATCGGCGGAGCCACCGAAGTCAGAAAATTGCTCAATTACGGCGTCTCTAGCTTCCCGGACAGAAGCGGCTATACCGAAAATAGCTTCTACGTCTTAGACCTCGTCGACGAAGACGGAGACGGAGAGACTGACGCTCTCTACGCAAGACTCACGGTCGATGGGCCTGGAACGGACGGAACAATCTACACCGATCAAGAATGGTGCTCGGTCAAAATCTCTGAAGTCGGGAGCTGCACCTGGGATTCGCTTGAAGTCGCTACCAAGAACGATTCTTATGTCCCAGCGAAGATTTCCTCGCCAGAAATCGCCATCGCCTTCAAATCCATCATCGAACAAGCGAATTACACGACCACGATGAAAATCTATGCTTGCGACGAGAATGGCGACGCTTTAGATATAGACGATATTTCAGATACGAGCGCGATGTATTACTTCTTAGGGACTAAGAGCGCCATTAAAGAAGAGAACACCATCACAAGCGCGACCGATATCGAAACAGTCGCTTATCTAGACGATGAGCTTGTCTCGTCCGCAGCTTATTGGAAAGACGAGGACGGCAAATATTATGTGGGAACCTATTCTGCTGCCACCACTGACAAAGATGACAAGGAAGTCCCGGAAGAAATCACCAAGACGGAAGATGGCGAGGGCAAGCTTCTCAGCTTATTCAAGACTTACATGGCCGACAACGTCGATCTCGATACGATCGATGACGTCGACTGGAGCCAGAAGTTGACCGAAGGAGATTATGTCTTCTATGCCGGAAACGTCGGCGATAACGTTGGTGGCGTCCAAACCAACGGTTTCTTCGCTGGGCTCTTCGATCAAATGTCATACACGCCATACTCAAACGGTACCGGCACCTCTTTGACTGAAGATGGCGGCGTCCCATACACCGACGGAAGCACGGGCTCACTTACCTTCGCCGCGACCTATTCCTTGGTCTCCGTCAATACTTCGACTAACGAAATCGTCGTCAACGCTCTCGTGGGCTTGCCCTTCAGCGGCATCGACCAACCTTACATAATGTTCGAATACGCAGTGAGTGAAATCGGCACCACCACGAATGATTTCTCTTCTTACGATAACGTCACGACGACCGTTGCCTAATTTTCACCCTCACGCATCTATAAATCCTATATAAATTAAGGAGCAATCAATGAACGCAAAGAAAAGAAACAAAGTCATTGGCTTCCTCTTTCTCTCCGCAGCAGGCGTCGCCGCTTTGGCAGCCTGCTCGAGCGAGAAGAGCGATGACCCAGATGGCTACACCTACAACACCTATCTCTCTACCTCCCCTTCCAAGTGGAACGTCCACAACTGGGAGACAAGCGATGAGAGTTATATCCAAAGTTTCACCGAAGATGGCTTGTATGACGTTGTCATGAATGCCACCCACGATGGCTACAAGTTCGTCAGCGAAATGGCTAGCGAAATGCCTATCGCCATCGATCCTTCCGATCTCGATGCCGATGAATACGATTCCATCAAGGCGAATTATTTCAACGGCCGCGAGCCATCTAACGGCATGATCTGGGATATTCCTTTAAGGAAAACGGCCAAATGGGAAGACGGCAAAGCCATCACCGCGAAGGATTACGTCGATTCGATGGATCTCCTTCTTAAACCGCAATACGCCAACTACCGCGCCGATAGCTACTACAACGGCAATTTCGTCATCGCTAACGCCGAAAACTATTACAAGAACGGCCGTCAGGTCCTTGAGCCTATTTTCGGTTATCTCACCGCCGGCAACGCCGATGGCAACCTTTACGACGAGAACGGCGATAAACTTGACTCCCAAGGCAAATACTATCTTGACTTGGCCCAAGGCGAATCGACTTACGGCAATTCGATTTTCTCTTCAAGCGGCTCGAGCGACACCATCACTTTCTACACCGTCTTGAATTCGCGCAGCACTCCAGGGAGCGACGCTCTTGAGCTTGCCGCGAAACGTATCACGCTCGGCGTCTCCTATTACTATTGGAAATTCGGAAACGAAAGTGAGAAATCCGACAACAAAGACAAGTGGGACGATATCAAGAAGGCCGACAGCGTCACTCAGACAATGCTTGCGACCATGAAGCCTTTCTGCATCGACGATTTCGACAAGAATGAGGTTTTCACCACCTCTTCCCGCAATAGCAGCGATACCACTGAACGCTACACCACGACCAAGCTCAAAAACGATTTGAAGACCGTTGTCTCGGAACTTTCTTCTTCCGCCAACTGGGCCTCGAAGAGCTGGGTTTGGAAAATCCCGCTTTGTGAATACGTTACCCATAAGAAAACCGGCGTGACAATGGATAATGTCGGCGTCCAAGCCAAAGACGACTACACATTGCGCCTATATCTAAGCAAATCCATCTCCGAGCTCGATCTCAAATTCCAGCTCTCGAGCAACTGGCTCGTCAATGTAGAACTCTACGAGAGGCTCACCAAGAAGAATTCCTCTTCCTCTTGGATGACTTCCTACGCTTCTGCTAGCACCGACAACTACAAATCCTACGGCGCCTATAAGCTCACGGCTTTCGTGACAGACCAAGCCATCACCATCGAGAAAAACGATCAGTGGTATGGCTATACCGACGAATCTTACAAAGCCCAATTCTCCGAATACACAGGAGATGATGCCGAGCAATACAAGATGACGAAAATCTACACCCGCATCATCAAAACCCATGACACCGCGGTCAGCGAGTTCATGGCGGGCAACCTCGACGATATCGACCTCAACAAAGACAACATGAAGACCTACGGCAATTCCACTCGCCGCACCACCACTCTCGAGTCTTACACCCAAAAAATCAGTTTCAATACCGATCGCAGCAAACTCGCGGACCGTCAACTCGAAAGCGGCAAAAACAAGACCGTCATCGCGAACAAGAATTTCCGCAAAGGCCTTTCTCTCGGCTTAGACCGCAACAACTTTGCCTCGCAGACCACCGCTGGCTCACAGGCTTTCACAGGTCTTCTCAATAGCCTATATCTCGCCAATAACGTGACTGGCGAGATGTATCGCGACACCGCGCAAGGCCAGTCCGTCTACAATCAAATCTATGGCGAGCTCGGCGGAGAGCCAACCGATTCAACGACCTCTGCCTTAAGCAAGAGCGAAAACGGCTATAACTACGCTTGGGCCAAATATTACCTCAAAGAGGGCATCAAAGAGGAAATCAAGAGCAGTGCAAGCAAGCATCTCCAGCCAGGCGATACAATCGATATCGAGTTCCGTGTCTACGATAACACGAGCGATACCACCAAAGAGATGCACACCTTCATCAGCACCGCTTGGAGCACCCTCCTTGCCGATGCCGTGAGTGAGTTAAACGAGGAAGATGCTTCCTTATTGAACGGCAAAGGATTATCGATCAACATCAGCCTCGTCAAAGACGAAGACTACTACACCACCGCCCGCAATGGCGGAAGCGATATGATCTTCTCCATCTGGGGCGGAGCCGCCATCGATCCTTACGGACTCATGCAGGTATATCTCGATAAAACCTTCACCAATTGCTGCGAATACGGCTTCAAAGGCAAACAGGATCAAGAAGATCTCTGGATTGATTTGAATGGCGATGGAAAGCAGACAGACGACGAAGTCAACACTTACGACGGCTGGTACCACGTCATGAATGATGATTTAGCAGAAGGCGAATACTCAGATGATGTCAAAGTCAATGACGAAGACGCCAAATCTCTTTCCGAAGCCAAACAAGCCGAGCACGCGAAATGGAAAGAGCTTCACGAAAAGAAGCTCACCGTCCTTGCTGGGACCGAGGCTGGCATCGTGAACCGATATGAAGCCATCCCGATCGTCGCTAGAGGCTCTTCATCGCTCACCGGCTTCAAAGTCGAGAACGCGACGAAGAACTACATCAACCTCGTCGGTTACGGCGGAATCCGTTTCCTCCGCTTCAATTACACCAATGCGGGGTGGAAGGAATTCGTCTCCTCTAACGGGGGCAAACTCTCCGACCTCTACGCTGGTTGGAGGAACTGACCTCCTTGTTAATCAATAGGCGGCCGAGTTCGGTCGCCTATTTCTTTGAAATTGTAGTATCATCACATAGTTAAAAATGAGACAGACAAAACAAACACTAATTTATATCCTGCAGCGCCTTGTGCTTATGGCGTTCACTTTCATCGTCATTTTCTTCATCTGCTTCATCATGGTGAGGATGCTACCAATTTCCATTGACACTGGCATGAAAGACCCTGAGGTCTTTTATCTCCGCATGGTGGCTCAAGGCAGGATGAAGTACGATGAAGCCACCTCTTCTTACGTCACCGTTCCGGTTTTTGAGCAGCTCGGCTCATTCTTGAAGGGCCTTTTCACGCCCGGAAACGAAGCGCCTTGGGGCTATTCCTACTACATTCAGTGGCTCGACACCCCAGAGCACATCCTTTTCTCGAAGATGCCGCCGACTATTTTAATCAACGTCTATTCGATGATTATCTCGATTCCTTTAGGCATTGGCCTAGGCATTTTCATGGCGCTTAAGAAAAACAAATGGGAAGATCACGTCCTCAATATCGTGGTCATGCTATTTATATCCGTGCCAAGTTTCGTTTATGCCTTCTTATTGCAGAACATCTTCGCTTATCAAGTCTCGGACGCCTTCAAGCTCCCAGCCACTTTGCCAGTCGTGAGCGAACTCCCGGGCGGCTGGTTTGACCCGCAGATGTTCAAGGCGATGATTTTGCCAGTCCTCGCGATGAGTTTCGGCTCCATCGCCGGCTTTGCCCGTTACACGAGGGCTGAGCTAACCGAGGTTCTCACAAGCGATTTCATGCTGCTTGCTAGAACCAAAGGCTTAACGCGCTCGCAAGCCACGATCCGTCACGCCTTCCGCAACTCTTTGGTCCCGATTTTCCCGATGATTCTCGGCACCATCATCAGCGTTTTGTCAGGGTCGCTTATCATCGAGAACATCTTCAACGTCCCTGGCGTTGGCGCTTTATACCTTGCCTCGATTCAAAAACGCGACTACGACGTCTTCCAATTCGTCTCGATGTTCTATATCGCGATTGGACTCGTCGGCACTCTCGTCGTCGACGTTTCTTACGGTTTAGTGGATCCACGCATCAGAATGGGGAGCAAAAAATAATGGAAAACGAGAACAGAATCATGCAACCCGCAACTGAAGAGAAACTCGATAAATCGCTCTTCAAAGAAGTGCCTAACCATGACAATCTCCACGATCAGGCCTTTGAGACAAAACCCGTCAGTTTTTTGCGCGACTCCTTCAACCGCTTTGCCAAAAACAAAGCCTCCATCATCGGGGCCGCCATCATCCTTATCATCGCCCTATACGGCATTATCGTGCCGTTTATAATGCCTACGGCCCATGTTGACGCCGTCAGTTACCCTAACGGTTTTGGCGATGCGGAGTTCCAATACGCCACTCCCTATTGCTCCTGGTTTGCGGGGACTGGCTTCTGGGATGGCACCAAAACGAAAACGATTGCCGAGGATGAGCTTAACACCCTTATCTACGATGATTCGAATCACCCTTACTACGTGAAAACGGAAAGCAGCAGCGTCAGAAAAGTGGCTTCCGTGACTTTCACCACCTACGTGATCCGCTACGACACATATGCCGTTGGCAATAAGGAAGTGAGGCTAAGCGAAAGCGAATACACCGAGCTTAAAGAATATGATGCCAAGCGCGTAGAGGAAGGTAAGCCGACCATCCTCAAGCATCTTGTCGACAGCGCTTCTTATCTTGTCTCTTATAGGGCACAACTCCTCGAAGAGAAAGAAGCCGGGGCAGAACTCAGCGATTCGATGATCAGCAACATCATCGAGAACATGACCTCATACTACAACAACAACAAACGCATCTATTACGCTTTGACCGCGAAAAGCGCCTCCGGAGTCTACAATTCCTCCGTCTTTACGCCGGTCTTTGACAAAGACAATAAGCCCGTCTCGATTTACAAAATGAACGATGACGGCACTTATGCCGAACCAACCTCAGCCGGTGGAAAATACAATGCGCGCGTGGACTATTACGATTATTTCACCTGGAAAAACGGCTTTGAGCCGCGCTTCCTATTTGGTACCAACGGCGCTGGGCAAGACATTTTCCTGCGCCTAGCTCAAGGGACGAGGTTTTCCCTTCTCCTCGGTATCGTCATCAGCGCGATCAACTTCATTATCGGCCTCATCTGGGGCGCGATTTCCGGATATTACGGCGGCTACGTCGATATGACAATGGAGCGGGTCACCGACATTATCTCGAATATTCCTTCAATCATCATTCTGACCATTTGCTCGATTCAATTCACCAACAATATCGCCCTCAAAGCGAGCATTGGCGAGTCAGGGGTCCTTATCTTGGCCTTCCTCATCGCCTTCGTTTATTCAGGCTGGATTGGCGTAGCGGGCACGACGCGTATGCAATTCTACCGCTTCAAAGGTCAGGAATACGTTTTGGCTTCCCGCACTTTGGGCGCGAAAGACGCTCGTCTTATCTTCCGCCACATTTTGCCGAACGCCATCGGCACTTTGATCACTAGCAGCGTCCTCATGATCCCAGGCGTCATTTTCTCCGAATCCACCCTTTCTTTCTTGGGTATCGTTGATTTCAGCAAATCAAATCTCTCCTCGATTGGCACCCTGTTAAGTGAAGGGCAAACGGCTGGCTTGAGCACTAACCCTCACGTTTTGCTCTTCCCTTGCATCATCATTTCCTTGCTCATGATCTGCTTCAATCTCTTCGGCAACGGTTTGCGCGACGCCTTCAATACGTCTTTGAAAGGAGCTGACGATTAATGGAACAGAACTACACGAACGATAAAATCCTCGAAGTAAAAGACCTTCGCATCTCCTTCAAAACGAATGGCGGCACGGTCAAGGCCGTACGCGGCATCTCTTTCTCTCTTTTTAGAGGCAGGACGCTTGCAATCGTCGGCGAATCGGGTTCAGGCAAATCCGTCACCTCGAAGGCGATTCTGGGCATTTTGGCGAAAAACAGAATCATCGAAGGCGGGCAGATAGTCTATAACGGGCAAGATCTTTTGAAGATCGACGAAGAGCACTTCCACAAAATCAGGGGCGTGAAGATCTCAATGATTTTTCAAGACCCTCTCTCCTCCCTCAATCCGATCATGATCGTGGGAAAACAGCTCACCGAGGCCATGGTCTTGAAGCAAAAAAGCGACCTCAAAGAGGCGCATAAAGACATCAAACGCCTCAATAAGCTTCTCCTTCTTTCAAACAAAGACGAAGAGACTCTCGCTTTCGTGAAGGGAAGCAAAGTCCATAAAGAGAAAACCTCAAACGGAGAGACTCTCTACTCGATATCCGTTGCTCCAGCCAAGCACCGTCCCCTTTTCCTTGAGGCGGTCAAGAAAGATTTATCAAGACGCTTAAAAGCCATCGATGATGTTTATCCAAAACTCATCGCCATTGTCGATGAAGCTTTCAAAGACGGCGAGACTAATATTCCTCTCACCATCGCGAAGATAAAGCCGTTATACAAAGCCATCCTTTCCTGCAGCCTCAATATCTTAAGCGACAAGGATAACGTAATTGAGGTCTTCCCCGTCATCCTCAAAGACATCCTCGTTTCCGCAAAATCATACGCGAAGGCCTCTACTAGACTTGAAGCGGCTTACAAAAAAGCGGGCGTGGATGACTTTTACTCTCTCCCCCCTTCTGAGCGCGCCAAACTGCCGGAAATCATTCCGAGCAAAAAAGAGCTCGATAACCGTCTCCGCACCGCCCTAAATGAGTTAATCTCCCATCTCGAGGAGCTCAAAAAAGACGGAATGAGCAAGCTTGACGATCTTACCGATAAAGCGGTCAAAGAATATGAAGAGGCCATCAAAAAAGCCACCCATATCGAATCGAGCAAGCAAATCAAGGAAAGAGCCATCAAAATGATGGGCGAGGTTGGCATCGCTGAGCCTGAAAGACGCTTTAAGCAGTACCCATTCGAGCTATCCGGCGGAATGAGGCAGCGCATCGTCATCGCGATCGCTCTCTGCTCTTCGCCCGAGATTCTCATTTGCGATGAGCCTACCACCGCTCTTGATGTCACTATCCAAGCGCAAATTCTAGAACTCATCAATAAACTCAAAAAGGAGAGGAATCTCTCTATCGTCTTCATCACCCACGATTTAGGAGTCGTCGCCAATATGGCCGATGACATCGCCGTCATGTACGCTGGCAAAATCGTCGAATATGGCACCGATACGGAAATCTTCTACGACCCCCGTCATCCCTACACTTTGGCTTTGCTTGGCTCCATGCCTGATTTAAACACCAAAGAGCAATTGAGCGCGATCCCTGGCACCCCGCCGAATATGCTTCTTCCTCCAAAAGGAGATGCTTTCGCCGCGCGCAACCCGCATGCTTTAGCGATCGATTTAAAGAAGCAGCCTCCTTTCTTTGAGGTCTCCCCGACCCATTACGCTGCGACATGGAACCTCCATGAAGATGCGCCGGATTTCAAAGCAAGCGACATCGTCATCGAACGTATCCAAAACGCTTTGAGCGCCCACCCGGAATTCACCCCACAACCAACGAATCGCAAAAATTCGATTTTGAACGACCTTAAGAAGGAGAAACACAATGGCTGAAACAAAAACCACGAAAAAAGAATCTCCTGAAAGGAAGGAATTTCAGAAAAAATTCGATTACGAGCACGCGGAAAAACTCTTGGAAGTCCGCCATTTGAAGCAATACTTCCGCTTTGCGGGGGGCAAAGGGCCGAATAAGTACCTAAAAGCCGTCCACGACGTCTCCTTCTCCGTCTACAAAGGAGAGGTATTCGGTCTTGTCGGCGAATCGGGATGCGGGAAAACCACCACCGGGCGCGACATCATGAAACTTTACAAAATAACCTCAGGCGACATTTGGCTTGAGGGGACGCGCATCGCGGCAGGCACTAGATGGAACGAAAAGGAAATCAAGTACACCAACATCCGCTTAAAAGAAGCCCTAAAGAGCCTCAATAAGGAGAAGGAGAGTAAAAGAAACGAGTATCTTGCTTCCTACGCTTCTAAATTTGGCGCTCAAGTAACATTGAAAAAGGCTCTGAAAGAATTATCCGATCCTTCCATCCCTTCTTACGATGAGAAAAAGGCGCTTCACGATGAATACGCCTATGCCATCTCTTCTATCGACGAAAGAATAAAAGAGGAGAAAGAGAAAGCGGAAGGCATTTGTTCCATTCAACGCGACAAAATCGCGCAAGCCAAAAAAGACAACAAAAATTACGACAAAAACATCGCCGAGAAAGAGATAAAGAAGGTCAACGACAAATATCATGACCTCCTTGAAAGAGTGAATGCAACAAGCACCGAGGCTCTCTCCGAAGAAGACCTTGCTTCCTATAAGCTCTACAAAGAGGAGATGCATAAAGCCAAGCACGCGAATCTGGCCTCTAAAATCCAGATGATCTTCCAAGACCCAATAGCCTCTCTTGACCCACGCATGACCGTACGCAACATCATTGCCGAAGGGCTCGTGATTCAAGGCTGCCACGACAAGGAATTCATCAACAAGGAAGTTTCGCGCGTCTTAGAGCTCGTCGGCTTGGTGCCTGAGCACGCAAACCGTTACCCCCATGAATTCTCAGGAGGGCAAAGGCAAAGAATCGGCATCGCTCGCGCGATTATCATGAATCCTGAGTTAATCGTTGCCGATGAACCGGTGAGCGCCCTTGATGTATCTGTCCAAGCGCAGGTCATAAACCTTCTCAATAGTCTCAGAAACACTTTGGGTCTAACGATTATCTTCATCGCCCACAACTTGAGCGTCGTCAAATACTTCTGCGACAAGATCGCCGTCATGTATTATGGCAATCTCGTTGAGTTAGCGAGCAGCGATGAGCTCTTCGCCCATCCTCTCCACCCTTACACCAAATCGCTTCTCTCGGCCGTTCCTTGCCCTGATCCAATCACGGAAAGCAATAGGCAAAGAATCCTCTATAACCCTGCGGAAAGCCACGACTATTCCTTGCAAGGGCCAACATTCCGCGAATTAGCGCCCGGACACTTCGTCAGGTGCAATGACGAAGAAGCGGAACGCTACCTCAAAGAGTTAAAGAAATGAGCGAGAAGGACGAGAGCAAAAAGCAAAAAGAGCCCTTCTTCAGCAGAGGTTTCTGGATAAGCTTCGCCATAAGTTTCCTCCTTGCCTCTATCGTGGGCCTTATCATCGGAATCATCGAATATTTCTCCCAGACATCCGCAGGATATCAAACAAACGCTCTAGCGATATCCGTTGACTGCTTCGCTTTGTCTGGACTCCTAATGATTCTCTTCTTCCTCCTTCAGTTCTTCTCGACTCTAGGAGCCTTCGACTTCCTCGCCTATTCATTGAAGACAATCATCTACACCGTCTTCAAGCCCCACTTCAAAGCCCAGGGTTTCCCCGCGACTTATTACGACTATAAGCTCTTAAAGGACAGCGAGTCCCGCAAGCCGGCCTTCGCTCTCCTCTTCGTAGGGGCATTCTTCCTTGCCATAGGAATCGTTCTCTACATCATCTACAAAACGAAATAAAGGAGATAAGCATTATGAAAAACATCAAGAAAGTCACCTTATTGGCCCTCTTCGGGGTCATGGCCGCCCTTTCTAGCTGCAGCGGGGAATCTTCTTCCTCCTCTTCGAGCTCCAAAAGCAGCTCTTCTTCAGCTACAAGCGTCATCACAAACGATGACCTCAGCAAAGGTGTGACCGAATACACCGACGCAAGCGGCAAAACGCAAAAACTTACCCGCTCCCAGCTTTACGCCAACGCAGGAAGCCCGCACGTCAATAGCTATCCGACAAATGGCAAAAAACAAAAACTGCTCGTGGCCCCGATCAAATTCAAGAAAGACGCGACTGACGTAAATGACACGATTGACGCCAACGATGCCCTTTTGGAGAGAATCCGCATAACGTTCACCGGCACTGATGAAGAAGTAGCTGCGGTCAATGGCACGATTTCCGTCAAAAGTTTCTACGAGCAAAGTTCGTTCGGCCACGGTGCCTTCGACGTCGTCATGATCCCAACCTGGATTGACTTCGGCGAAACCCCGACCGAATACGTCAAATCATCCGGCGGGCAAGCTGGAGTTTCAGCTGCCGAAAGAGTCAGGACATGGTATATCGCAGAATATGCCAAAGAAAATCACGGAGCACTCGGGGCAGATGCCTATTCTCTCGATGATCTCGACAGCGATGATGACGGCTTTATCGATCTTATCTGGAACGTCTACGCTTATCCTTACACATCAAACGACACCAATTTCTGGTGGGCTTATGTGACTTATACGGGAAACGCCAAGGGAACGATAACGAGCCCAACCGTCCAGACTCTGGCTTGGGCTAGTACCAATTTCCTTGCCGAAGGGAGCAATGGCTACGAATCGCGCACCTTCATCCACGAAACCGGTCATACCTTGGGCATGGACGATTATTATGACTATAACCATGAGTGGAGCCCTGCAGGCGGAATCGACTATATGGATCAGAATGTCGGCGACCACAATAGCTACAGCAAATTCGCTTATGGCTGGGTCAACCCATGGGTCCTCAAAGAAGAGGATCTTGAAGGCGGAAAGGAAGCCGAAATCACCTTAAATCTTGCCACTACTTCTGGTGATTGCCTCGTTTTGGCCTCCCCTGACTATAACGGCACCGCCTTTGACGAATACATGATGGTTGAACTCGTCGGCCCATACGGATTGTGCAAGAAAGACTACACCAACAAATACGGCTTCACCGAATACGGAATCAGGGTGTGGCACGTTGATGCGCGAGCCACCTCCGTCAAGAGCTTTGCCGAGGAAGAAGTATTCTCCACGCCGGATGAAGTCGGGCAAAACGCCTTTGATTTAAGAAACGACAACTCCAAATTCGGGCGCGGAAAGGACGGCGACTATTGGACGACCGAGAAGAACATCAAACGCAGCTATAGCCAGCTTTCCATCCTCGAAGCCACATGGAGCGACGTGAATGCTCAAACCAATTCGACTTACAAAGCTTCCAATTCCTCCCTCTTCCGCAAAAACAGCACCTTCAATTTAAAGGATACGGGCGGAAAAGATAGAGCAACCGTCTATATGCCGAGCCAAAGCGCTCTTTGGAATAAAGCCAAGAAAATAACCAACAAGAAAAAACTCAATCAAGAATATACCATTGACGAGACGATGACTTGCGACTACAGCTTCCGCGTGACAAACATCAAAGAAGATGCCACTTACGGAGCCGTTGCCACCATCAAAGTCAAACTAATCTAATTCGGCAACTTGAATGAGAATGGCCGTCTCAACGCGAGACGGCTTTTTTGCTTCAAAATATAAATCCCCTCAAAACACGAACCAAATTTGCGTAATCATTATGTTTTTTTGATTCCCTCTTTTAAAAATGAGGCCTTTTTGCGAAGAAAAAGAAAAGCGTCCGTCAAATACAAAGATGTCGCTTAATCCTCGTCTAGATTCAAAAAACGCCGCAAAACCTTTTTTAAAAGGCCACCGCTTCAATCAAACGATGACTTGGCTTCGAGGGGAGCAAATGCCGAATTTGACGCGACCAAAATGGCGCTCACGGATTCAAATCACTAAAAGAATGCAAAAACGGCTCTAATTTCCGGATTTTGCTTATTCACGTGCTTTATTTAGCTGTTTAAGTCTCTTTTCACCGTCGCCATTAAGAAACCATCGGCTGCTAGATAGGTCGTCCCTAAAAACGTTGCGCAAAAAGGAAGTTGCACCTTCTACAAAGAGAGTAAAAAGAAAAGAAGGCCTTCTTCATTCTGAAGACCTCCTTTTTCGCTTTACATGCTTTCGTGAGCGTTTCTTGCGATGACGTCAAGCTGTTGTTCTTTTGTAAGATCGATGAACTTGACGGCGTAGCCAGAGACACGGATCGTGAAGTTGGCGTATTCCTCTTTCTCAGGATGCTCCATCGCGTCTTTGAGCTTATCTAAGCCAAACACGTTGACGTTGAGGTGATGAGCGCCTTTCTCAAAGTAACCGTCGAGGACATTTGTAAGGGTATTGACTCTCTCTTCCTCGTTGTGGCCTAAAGCGTTAGGAGAAATCGTCTGAGTGTTGGAGATACCGTCCAAGGCATACTCATAAGGAAGCTTGGCGACGGAGTTGAGCGAGGCAAGAAGCCCGTTTTTCTCGGCTCCATAGGCTGGGTTAGCGCCCGGAGAGAGCGGCTCGCCCGCTTTTCTTCCATCAGGCATTGAGCCAGTGGCTTTCCCGTATACGACGTTCGAAGTGATTGTGAGGATCGAAGTGGTCGGTTCGGAATTGCGATAGGTATGATGCTTCTTGAGCTTTTCCATGAAGGTTTTGAGCAACCACACGGCGATATCATCAGCCCTGTCATCATCGTTGCCATAACGTGGGAAATCGCCTTCAATCTCATAATCGACGCAGATTCCCGTTTCATCGCGCACGGTCTTGACTTTGGCGTATTTGATCGCACTTAAGGAATCAACGACGTGGCTGAAGCCAGCGATGCCAGTGGCGAAAGTACGTCTCACATCGGTGTCGATAAGAGCCATCTCGGCGGCCTCATAATAATATTTATCGTGCATGTAGTGAATAAGGTTGAGGGCATTGACATAAACGCCAACAAGCCAATCCATCATCTTGTCGTATTTGGCTACGACCGTATCGTAATCAAGATATTCGGAGCTGATTGGAGTATAAGCTGGCCCGACTTGTTCGCGTGTCTTCACATCGACTCCGCCATTGATCGCGTAGAGCAAGCATTTGGCGAGGTTTGCCCGAGCCCCGAAAAACTGCATTTCTTTCCCGGTTTGGGTGGCGGAAACGCAGCAGCAGATCGAATAATCATCGCCCCACACCGGACGCATAACGTCATCATTCTCGTATTGAATGGCTGAGGTATCGACGGAAATCTTCGCAGCATAATGCTTGAAGTTCTCCGGAAGGCGTTTGGAATAAAGGACGGTGAGGTTTGGCTCTGGGGCTGGTCCCATATTCTCCAAAGTATGGAGGAAACGGAAATCGTTTTTGGTGACCATGCTTCTGCCGTCTTGCCCTAAGCCAGCCACTTCGAGGGTTGCCCACACTGGGTCGCCGGAGAAGAGTTGGTTATAAGATGGGATACGGGCGAATTTGACCATTCTGAGTTTCATGACGAAATGGTCAACGAGCTCTTGGGCCTCTTTCTCGGTGATAGTTCCGTTTTCAAGATCGCGGTCGATGTAGATATCGAGGAAGGTGGAGACTCTTCCGACGCTCATCGCGGCGCCGTTTTGCGTCTTGATGGCGGCTAAATAGCCAAAGTAGAGCCACTGCACCGCTTCAGCTGCATTCGTGGCTGGCTTAGAGATGTCATAGCCATAGCTATTCGCCATGACTTTCATTGCCTCTAAGGAACGGATTTGCTCAGAAAGCTCTTCGCGTAGGCGGATAACTTCGTCGGTCAAAGAGCCGTCACCACAGTTAACGAGGTCTTTCTTCTTCTCTTCAATCAGGAAGTCGATGCCGTAAAGAGCAACGCGGCGATAGTCGCCGACGATGCGGCCACGGCCATAGGTATCGGGAAGCCCGGTCAAGATTTTGGCATGACGGCACTTCATGATTTCTGGAGTATAAGCATCAAAGACGCCTTGGTTATGGGTCTTGTGGTACTCGGTGAAGATTTTATGAAGCTCAGGGTTTGGGGTGTAGCCATAGGTCGTGCAGGCTTGCTCAGCCATCTTGATACCGCCATAAGGCATGAAGGCGCGCTTGAGCGGCTTGTCAGTCTGAAGTCCGACAACCTTCTCTTTTCCCTTGGTATCTTGATCGATATAGGCGGCGCCATAAGAGGTTATGCTCGAGACGATTTCCGTCTCCATGTCAAGCACTCCACCTTTCGCGCGCTCCTTTTTTTGAAGGGCTTGCACCTTGTTCCACAATGAGCTCGTATTCTCTGTCGGTCCCTCTAAGAATGAGGCATCGCCATCGTACGGCTTGTAATTTTCTTGGATGAAGTCACGGACGTTCACTTCTTTCGTCCAGTGGCCACCTTTGAATCCTTTCCATGCATCGAATAACATTAATTTTCTCCTTCCGTTATTTTTCGCAACGCATATTGTAAGGGCTTGGCTTATAAAAAACTTGCCCTAAATCAACTTTTCGTCTTTTTCGCCATTTAATACCGATTTAGCGAATTCCACTCGTTCTTTTTTCGGCGCTTCTACCTCCTTGAGTTTATACGGATAACCTAGTTTTTCCCATTTGTACTCGCCCAATTTATGAAACGGCAACACATCGATTCGTTTCACGTTACTAAGCGTCTTTATAAACGCACGCGTTCTATATAGATAAGCGTCATTATCTGTGTAGCCAGGCAACAAGACATGTCTTATCCATATTGGCTTATTAATCTCGTCTAAGTAACGAAACATATCGATGATGTTCTGATTGGGGTGCCCTGTCAGCTCTTTGTGCTTCTCTTCGTCGATATGCTTGATATCAAATAAAAGGAGATCGGTATATTTCATGAGTTCCTCAAACTTGGAGAAGAAGGGATCTTTTCTTGAAAAGGGCTGCCCTGCCGTGTCGATGCATGTGTTTATCCCCTCTTCCTTGGCTTTTTTAAACAAAGCGATCAAGAAATCGATTTGAAGGAGTGGCTCACCGCCCGAGACGGTTATTCCGCCTTCCTTACCCCAGTACGGCCGATAACGAAGGGCTTTTTCGATTAACTCGTCAGAATCTATGGGGGTACCGCCTTCTTTTACCCAAGTGTCAGGGTTATGACAAAAGAGGCAACGCATCGCGCATCTCTTCAAGAAGATGACGAAGCGTATCCCTGGCCCATCGACTGAACCGAATGTCTCTATGGAATGAACGTTTCCTAGCATTGCTTATCGCCCCTCTCTTCGTGGGGCCCGGAAGACAATAACACCCTTACGCGAATCGATAAAGGGAAACGCTCAAAGAAAGGGTTTTCATGAGAGAAAAGCGTAAAAACAAAGTTCATCGCTTTCTCAGAAAGCTGAGGTCTCCCATCTTCCCTTCTTCAATGATTGAGCGAAGCATTTTCGCAAACCCTTCAGGATCGCGAATCTGATATTGCATATGGTTATATCCCTCGAAAACCGGGAAATGGGCGAAGGGGTAAGCCTTCATGAGGCTATCTCTGTATTTGTAGTGCTCCTCATCGCTCCCAAATTCGAAATACATACGCTTTTGCATCTCTTCATCGAAAGAGAGGAAAGGTTTCTTCTCAAGACTATCGGAAAGCTGAGCGCGCATATTCCTGTATGTGAGATTCTTCCCAGCCTCCACGAAATACGGCCTGATTTCCTCATCGTCGCACCACATGATTTTGCCAAGGTTCTCCCCGTTTTTCTTATATAGGCTTTTTATGGCTCCGTAGAGAATCGGCGTCAAAATTCTCCTCGTGAATAAACCAATTTTTGCGAATTGTCCTCCATCAAAGAAGGCGGCTTCAACGGGGATTTTGCCATTTTTCATGAAAAATACCGCCAAATCGGCTCCTAAAGAGGAAGCAACCACAAGTTTTACTTTCTTTATCCCGTTTTCGTTCAAAAAAGCCTCGATTTGCTTCGATTCTTCGTTTTTTGAGACATATCGTTGATTCTTGCAATAAACGGTCGAAGTAGGCATGATGCAAAAGTATGTGTCTCCTAGATACCTCGCGACCCGTTCGCTAGATTCCCCTATAACTCCCATCGCATGGAAGAAGAGTATGGCCTCGTTCTTCTTCTCCCCCATCGTGACAAAGCGCATAAACTGCCTCCTATTAGTTGTAACTAACTAAAATCATACGCTTGTTGTTTTAAGAGAAAAGAGGAAGTGAAAGATAGCGGGATGTGAGTAGTAAAAGAGCGCCAAGGAGTGATTGTTTCGTTGACCGCCTAAATTGCGAGCAAACGAAAAAGAGGGGTTGACCCCCCTTTTTCCGAACTCCTAGATGAGTAACGTTAAACCTTAGATTTCAAGCACGGCCTTCACGATATAAAGAGTCAAGAAGGCAACAGAGCAGCAAGCGACGGTGATGTCGCTCTTTTTGAATTTGCCAGCGGTTAAAGTCATGATGGTATAGGTGATGAATCCCCAAGCAATGCCATCGCTGATGCTATAGGAAATCGTCATGACCAAAACGGTGAAGAAGGCACTTCCAACGGCAATCCAGTCATGCCATTCGATTTTCTCAAGGTTCTTGAACATGCAAACGCCAACGTAGACCAAGGCTAAACCGGTGACGGCACTAGAAGAGAACATAGCAAGAGCTGGATATATAGCAAGCGACAAAGCAAAAAGAAGGCCAGTGGTGACAGCCGCTAAACCAGTGCGGGCGCCGGCAGCAACGCCAGTGGTGCTCTCGACGAAAGAGGTAACGGTCGTGGTTCCGCAAACGGCGCCAAAGCAGGTACCGATTGCGTCAGTTATCATGGCTGGGCGATCATTGACTGTGATACGACCTTCATCGTTCACCATTCCAGCGCCTGCCTCAACGCCAACTAAAGTACCGGTCGTATCGAAGAAATCGACAAAAAGCAAAGCGAAAGTGAAAGCGTAAGCCATTGGATTGGCGAACGCATCGAAACCCATGAAGGCGCATCCGAAGATCTTTGAGATGTTGCCAATCTCGCTGATGTGATAGGACGAATCGTAGAATTTCGGCATGCCATCCACGCCGGCTTGTCCCATCGAAGCGCAGACAATACCCATCAAAACGATCGAGATAATGACGGCGAATTTAGAAACCCAAAACGCCCATTTTTTATTCTGCGGAATGCTTGAAAGAACCAAAACGATCACGATGCCAATAATGCCCATGATAACGCTTGGGCTGGTGAAATCGCCGAAGGCAACGGCAGTGGCGTCACTAGGAACGATGATGCCAATGTTTTGAAATCCGATAAAGGCAATGAAAAATCCGATACCGGCAGAAATGGCGAATTTAAGAGACTTTGGAATGTTTCTGACAATCCATCCGCGAAGCGGGGTGATCGAAATGATGAGGAACAAAATGCCATCAAGCAAAACGATGCACATCGATTGGGCAAAATTGAAACCCATGCCAAGCATAACGGTATAGGCGATCAAAGAATTGATACCCAAGCCACTAGCAAGGCCAACCGGCAGTTTGCCGTAGATACCCATAAGGATAGTGGTGACAGCAGCGCTAATCGCAGTAGCAGCGAAAACAGCCGCGCGAACCTGATCAACAGTCGCCCAATTGTCGCCATAAATCCATATATAGACAGTTCCTTCAATCGTTTGGACGTTTTTGGCTCCTTCGACACCAAAAAGGATGTTGGCCCAGTCGCCGGCGAGCATGTTGCTATTGAGCGGCAAGATGTAGAACATCGCCAAAAAGATGATGAGACCCCCTACTAGCTCTCTAACGATGCTAGAGCCCCTTTCGGAAATGTGAAAATACTTGTCCAAGAAATGCCCAAAAGACGTTTTCGGGGACCAAGAGCCATTTCCACTTGACGGTGATTCGGCTTTGATTGCTTCTTCCATGAAACTCCTCCCTACATGAAGAATGCCATCCGTTGCATAAGGGGCAAGCGTTCAGGAGAGAAAAGACAAAGAGGGCGAATATCCGCCTTTTTCGTTTTTTCGTAGTGCCCTAGCAAGGCAAGGGCGTAGAGACTGCTGGACCATCTTACCGGCATATACGACTTCGACTGCCTAATTTTACCTTACGAAAAGACCTATTTGGCTTGAAAGCACTTTCACCAAAGACACTATTTTTCAACACTTGAACCCTTTTCGTAGAAAAGAAGCCAATAAAATCTGAAACGTTAATTTTCAATATTTGTTTTAGACAGAAAAAAACATTGAATGCTTTTTTGCTTCTTGCTAGAGTTTTTTCCCGGAAAGAAATTTATGGAACTCCGGATGGTTAACTCCCTAGCAAAGAAAAAACGCAAGGGGTGTTTTTCTTTATTGGGGCCCATTTCTTCCCAATCCGTCTTATTCGTTAGTTATAGGGACTTAGTTATCTAGGTCCCTTTTTTTCTAATGAAAGAGACAACAAAGAAAAGGAGAAAAAACATGGCCGAAACCAAAAAACTCATTCTCGATGTGAATGAGAGCCCCAAGAAGATCTCCGAGTGGATCATCTTGGCAATTCAACACGTCCTAGCGATGTTCGTCGCTTGCATCACTGTCCCGCTTCTAGTTTATTCATCCGCTACAGTGGGAAGCGGATTCGCAAATTCCGGCGCAAGCGTCCCTTACGTCAATATGTACGGCACATCACTCGCCCAGACGATGATCGCCCCGACGCTTGTCGCGGCTGGTATCGGCACTCTTATCTATATACTCCTCACCAAAATGAAAAGCCCCGTCTTCTTGGCTTCGAGCTTTGCCTACATCTCCCCTATGTGCGGCGCTCTCGCTCTTGGCGCAGTTCCGGTGAAAATGGGCACAGATGGGTCAATCGTTGCCGCTGCCGCTGGTGATACGGTCATCGGCTATATGGGCAATTTATGGGCTCTTCCAATCGGCATGGCCATGGTTGGGCTTGTATACGTAATCATCGCCCTCGTCATTCGTTTCGCTGGTGTAGCCTGGCTCAATAAGCTTCTTCCAACCGTCGTCATCGGACCAGTCATCATGGTCATTGGCTTAGGGCTGAGTGTCAGCGCCGTCAATAACCTCATGTCGAGCAGCGGCAATGGCTCAAGCTACAATCTCATCGCCATTCTCTCTGGCTTGGTCGGAATGGCCGTAACGGCAATTTGCGCCCACTACGGCAAAAAGACACTCAGACTCATCCCCTTCGTCATCGGCATGGGCGCAGGCTATCTAACCGCTGCCATCTTCACCGCGATCGGATACTATGGCTGCCACAACGACTACTTCCATATCATCGACTTCTCGCCGATCGTCAATAATTTCTCGAATCTCAGCGTGAGAAGCTTCATCGACTTGCCGAGTTTCATCTTCTTACCTGAGAACTATGAGGCTTCTGTCGCTCTAACAGGCGGACAAATCGGAAGCATCGCTCTCCTATTCATCCCTGTTTCCCTCGTCACGGTCTGCGAGCACATCGGCGACCACAAGAACCTCTCTGGCATCATCGATCGCGATCTTCTCAGAGATCCTGGCTTATCGAGAACCCTCGCGGGCGACGGAATTGCCACGGCCGTAAGCGGAATTCTCTGCGGAGCCGCCAATACTACATACGGAGAAAACGTCGCTGTCGTCGGCGTCACGAAAGTCGCAAGCGTCAAAGTCATAATCTTGGCATGCATCGTCTCCATTCTCTTAGGTTTCCTCTCACCGATCATGTGCGTTGTCGAGACTATCCCAACCTGCGTCACAGGCGGAGTCTCCTTGCTCCTATACGGTTTCATCGCCGCAAGCGGAGTCAAGATGCTCATCAATGAGCAAATCGATATGTCGAAGACCAAAAACATCTTCGTCGCTTCCGTCATCCTCGTATCCGGAATTGGTGGGCTCATCATAAGCTTTGTTATCAAATCAACCACCGTCACCATCACTTCCACCGCCATCTCTATGTTCCTTGGTATCTTGATGAACGTAATGCTTCGTGATAAAAAAGAGGACAATGCGGCCAAAGCCGAATAAAAGAAGGTAAAAAATGAATATTAAAGATTATCCAAACGTAACGTTATTGAACCATCCGCTTCTCAAACACAAAATCTCGCATCTCCGCATGAAGGAGACCCCGACGAGCGAATTTCGCCAATTCGTCAAGGAAATCGCCATGATGGAAGGCTACGAAGCACTTCGCTCTCTTCCAACCGTCGAAACCGAAGTCCATACTCCGATTGAAGACAGCGTGGAACCGATCATCGAGGGCAGCAAGCTCTGCTTCGTGCCGATTCTCCGCGCTGGGATGGGCATGGTCGACGGCCTCACCGATTTAGTGCCAACGGCTCACGTTGGCCACATCGGTTTATACCGCGACGAAGTCACGCACGAACCGCACGAGTACTACTGCAAACTCCCTAACGGCTTAGAGAATATGGACGTCTACGTCCTCGATCCGATGCTCGCTACCGGAGGAAGTGCGATTGATGCTGTCAAGATGCTTAAAGCGCACGGAGCCAAAAAACTCTCCTTCATTTGCATCATTGCCGCTCCAGAAGGAGTAGCCGCCTTCAAGAAGGAGTTCCCGGAAGTCCCTCTTTATATCGGATCATTAGACCGCGAGCTCAATGAAAACGCCTACATCTGCCCTGGATTGGGAGATGCTGGCGACAGGATCTTCGGAACCGTCAAATAAAACCACAAGCGCCTTGGAAAACAGCGAGGCGCTTTTTCTTTTCTCTCAAAATAACTACAGCCGCACCGCTTCGTCCGACCTTTCGTATCCATCAATAAATTTTTATGCTCTAGAAATCCCCACGTTTGCGATTTCTCCGTATTTATTGGACTGTCTCACGGTATTTTAGAGATGAACTACGATACGCCGCCGGAGATTATGATGGTGTTTTTCATAAATCCTTGCAAAAGTCGCTTATAAACTTTTTTGCGCACTTCTAAGATAGTTGTATACCGAAATTCCTTTTTTCTAAAAACATGCAAGAAAAAGAAAAAAGCCTCCGTTACGGAAGCCACATATGCGCGTTGGTGCCGTCTAGCGGAATCGAACCACCAACCTATTGATTACAAATCAATTGCTCTGCCAATTGAGCTAAGACGGCATGGTGGGTGTTAGAGGTGTCGAACCTCCGACCTCTTCCGTGTGAAGGAAGCGCTCTCCCGCTGAGCTAAACACCCGCGAGGAAAATATTACTACTCCTTGCGGAATGTTTGAAGAACGAGTTGCCCTCTTCGCCCCTTTTTTGCATCCAATGAAAGGAGGATTAAATTAGTTATCGATCCTCACAAACAAATAAAAAACCACTCTGCATGGGAGTGGATAAATGCAATTGGTGGGCCTTAATGGGTTTGAACCATCGACCTTGCGCTTATCAAGCGCACGCTCTAACCAGCTGAGCTAAAGGCCCGTCGCACAAAAGTGCCCTAATAATATACAACTATGGCAAGAGGGAAACAAGACGCAAAATCACGAACTTTCATGCCTGTCTTTCATGCAAAAAAGGCCTGGATTTTCCAGACCTTTTGAAGCGCGATAATAGTTGATTAACGCTTGGAGAATTGCGGTGCGCGACGAGCTGCTTTGAGACCGTACTTCTTTCTTTCTTTGCTTCTAGCGTTGCGGGTAAGCATGCCGGCGACTTTGAGAGTCTTGCGGTCTTCCCC
>CAVHTL010000003.1:0-6299 GCA_963638955.1 bacterium | reverse complement strand
ATACCTAAGCGGATGGCTTCGGCTTGGCCAGTGAATCGACCGCCTTGGACGAAGGCCTCGATATCGTATTTGTTCTCAGCAGCGATCAAAACGAGAGGCTGTTTGAGATTCTGAACCAATGTGGCATACGGCATATATTCATTGACGTCTCTGCCGTTGACGAGGATCTTGCCTTTGCCGGCGGTAATGTAAACGCGGGCGATGCTGCTCTTACGTCTGCCAGTTCCGTAATATTTCTTTTCGTTAGCCATGAGTGATCTCCTTATTTCTTGAGCTCAAGCTTGACTGGCTTTTGAGCTTCTTGTTTGTGCTCGGCTCCGGCATAGACGAACATTTTCTTGTACATCTTGCGTCCGAGAGGTCCTTTTGGGAGCATGCCCCAAACGGCGCGCTCGACGAGTTCTTCCGGGAATTCGCGAAGCATCGTGCCGGCGGTACGGGTACGTAAGCCGCCGTTATAGCCGGAAACGTTGTAGTAATTCTTTTTGTGCTCGGCATCGCCAGTGAGTTTGACTTTGCTGGCATTGACGATGATGACATAGTCACCAGTGTCTTGGTTCGGGGTGTAGATTGGCTTGTTTTTGCCCATCAAGATCATCGCGACTTGGCTCGCAAGACGTCCGAGAGGGATGTCAGTTGCGTCGATAACGTACCAAGCTTTGTTGAGCTCAAGAGGTTTCGCCATTGTGGTTTGACGTTGCATTGTTATCTTCCTTCTATTTATCTAATCTCTATTGAGACGGGGTAATTATCATCATCAAAAAGCCGATAGTCAAAGGCATTTTCAAACTTTTATTTACGTTTGCACAACATTTTTATTATTATTGTTGTGTGAAAGAAAAGAAATCCTTTGAAATACTCGAATTGGCCGAGAATAACAATGGGTATATTTCGGTAAAAGAAGCGCAGCGTTTTTCAATCAGCCAAGAATATTTGGTTCAAGCGGAAGAAGCTGGACAATTCATTAAGGCAACACGTGGGCTATACGTGAAAAAGGGCTATCCCCTTGATCCTTATTACATTCTCCAATTCACCTACAAAAAGGCTGTCTTCTCCTTATCTAGCGCTCTCTATCTCCATGAATTATGCCCTATAGATTCTTCGATTACGGTGAATCTCCCACGTGGGTATATGAACGAAGGGATCAAAAATGCCATCTGCAAACACGTAAACGAAAAAGATTTCTATTTGGGCCAAAGCTTAATATTCACTAGTTACGGGCACATCGTGACAACATATGATCTCGAAAGAACTTTCATTGACGCTTATCTTAACCGCGAGAAATTGAATCTCGATATGAAGGATGTGTTTTCCAAAGCGAAAGCGAGAGGACTGGACAAAGAAAAACTTCTCGATTACGCAAAAAAACTTAAAGAGGAAAAAGCGATCGAGGCCTTCTGCTCTTTAATGTAAAAGCCGCGATTTCTCGCGGCTTATATACCTTTATATATATTAGATATTCTCGACGTTGTGATAGACGGCTTGGACGTCCTCGCATTCATCAAGCTCGTCGAGCATCTTTCTGAATTTGCCAAGGTCTTCGTCGTTTAAAGTAACGTACTCGTTCGGAACAAGTGTCGTTTGGGCATTATCGAATTCGGTGATGCCCATGTCGTTGAGCGCTTTTTTAGCTTTTTCGAAGTCGCTTGGATTTACCCTCACTTCGATTTCGCCGTCATCCAAATCGACGGACAAGACATCAACATCGCCGAGAATCAGATTTTCTTCGACCTCATCGCGGTTGTTGCCTTTGAAATCGATGACCCCGAGCATTTGGAAATTGTATTCAACGCTTCCCATTTTTCCGCCTTTGCGGGTCACGATGGTGCGTACGCCCACTAACGCGCGGTTTACGTTGTCGCTCAACGTGTCTACGATAACAAAGCTTCCACCAACCCCAAAGAACTCATAGCGCCCGGGGATATAAGCAACGGCGTCTCCGCCTTTAGCTTTCTCAATGGCTCTTTCGATGACATCTCTTGGGCAGGTTTTGCGATATTTTTCAATCGCGCTGCGCAAAGCGAGATTTGATTCCGGGTCAGGAATGCCGCTTTTCGCAGCAGCATAAATCTCCTTGCTAGCGCGCATGTAAATCGCGCTTTTTGCTTTGGCGGTCGCAGCCATTGCCGCGGCTCTAACTTCAAAGTGTCTTCCCATGAATAAAACTCCTTATCGCGCGTGTATTTTATCACTGCTTATATTGCAGGGTTAGCAAAAGTTGGCGCATTGCCTCGCCAAACGTCTCAATCATAGAAGACCTTTTCAAGGCAAAGGCCTTCAGGAGGAGCTTTGTGGGTGATGATTTTCCTTCTCTCGCTATCGAGGCGTTTTTTAACTTCGTCTAGGCTCATCTTGCCAAAACCGACTTTCAAAGCTGCCCCTACCATCGTCCGAACTTGGTAAGTCATGAATCCATCACCAGTGATATAGGTAACATAAATGCTCTCGTCTCTCTTCTCGAAGGAAATATCGAAAACGGTTCTCCTAAAAAGAAATTGATCGTCCGCTTTCGGGGTAAAATCCTGGAAATTATGCTCTCCAAGATAGAGGCTCATCGTTTTTCTGAAGAGGCTTTCATCAAAACGCTTGTTGCCTAGCATCGCCACTTCATTCGAGAGGAAAGGTTTTTTCTCCCCTAAAAGAAAAGAATAGGAATACGTTTTCTTGGTTGCGCTGTAACGGGCGTGGAAAGAGGAAGGGGCTTCCATGACGCTTTGAATCGCAATATCACTAGGCAACACATGGTTTATCGCGTAAAGAAAGCGCCGTTGATTTTTCAAAAGAGATGAAGAGGACTCAAAGGTGAAGGTTTGACCTCTCGCATTTACTTTCGCATCCGTCCTTCCCGAGGCGTTTATTTTGATTTTCTCATGAAGAATTGCGCTTAAGCATTCTTCGATTTTCCCTTGGATTGAAGGATGGCTTTTTTGCCTTTCAAAGCCAAAATAAGCCGCCCCGAGATAAGAACATACGCATAGGTAGTTGCTCATTTGACTATAACTCCGAAAACGGAAAGGAAAGCATCGAAAGATAAAGCGCTTGAGGCGATGAAAAGGCAAGCAAAAGACGTAACGAAAAGGAAGGCAAGCAAATCGCGGAAAGAGAAAGACATCTTGCGATATTTTGTTCTTTTCGCTTTCGGATCGTATCCGCGACACTCCATCGCATCCGCCAAATCCTCGCTTCTCATAAAGCTTGAAACGAAAAGCGGAACAATGAGAGATATCATAGATTTTATCTTCGTGGTCAATCCGCCGTGTTCGAAATCGACGCCTCTGCTGGCCTGAGCCTTCATTATGCGCTTGGTGTCATCGAGGATAGTGGGGATGAAACGCAGAGCAATGGATATAATCATCGCCACCTCATGGGACGGAAAACCAAGATAACGAAGGGGAGACAAATACCATTCAAAAGCGTCCGTCATCTCTAATGGCTTCGTGGAAGAAGTGAAAACCATCGTTAGAGCAATCATCGCAAAAAGCCTCGTCAATATCTTCGCCGACTCTAAAAGAGACTCCCACATGACTGGGAAAGAGCCGATATAGAAAGCGATCCAGTCCGGATATTTGGGGTTCGACAAAGGTATGAAAACGTAAATGATGAGGAGAAAAAGCATCATGAACCAAAGAGCCGACAAGCTCTTCAACAAAGACAAAAAACTAGAATGCGTCAGCAAAAGCAAAAGAAGAAGAAACAAGAACATGATACCCATCATGGAAAAGGTCATTGCGTAAGAGGATTGCGGCAAAAAAAGAGCAACCATGAGGATGATGAGGCAATATATTTTATTGCGGGCATCAAGTTTGTGGATGAAAGAGCCGTAGGGAACGTATCGGCCAAGCGTCAAATTAGACATGCTTCCCCCTTTTGATGGCTCTAGCCAAGGAAGATACGTCTTCAATTTCATCAATATCTATGTCAAAACCCCGCTCTTTTAGACGGTTGGCGAAACGATAAGAGGGCGGAAGTTCAAGAGAGTAGGCGTCAAGCGAGCAAGAAAAGAGTTCCTTCGGGGTACTCGTTTTCACTACTTCCCCGTTTTCCATCACGATTACGATATCGGCGTATTTGCTTACGATATTCATATCGTGCGTCACCAAAATAAGAGTCGTGCCGTTTTTTTGCACCTCTTTGAAAAGATTCATCATCTCGTTGGAGGCGGCTGGATCAAGCCCAGCGGTTGGCTCGTCGACGACGAGGACTTCTGGTTTCATCGCCAAAACGCCAGCAATGGCGACTTTCCTTTTTTCGCCGCCAGACAATTCAAAAGGCGATCGTTCGAAAAAAGATTCGTCTAGCCCCACTCTTTTAAGGGCATCATGAGATAAAGAGATGGCCTCATCTCCTTTCGCGCCGAAATTCTTCGGGCCAAATGCGACTTCTTTCTCGACCGTTTCTTCGAAGAGCTGATATTCGGGGAACTGAAAAACGAGACCAACGTGTTTGCGCAGCTCTTTTATATCTTTCCCTTTGATTTTGTTTTTCTTGCCAAGGACAAAGCCGCCAATGTCAACTTGGCCTTCGCTTGGCCCAAGCAAGGCGTTGATATGGCTTACAAGCGTGCTTTTGCCGCTTCCCGTTCTTCCCACAAGAGCGATGAATTTGCCTTCAGGAAGAAGTAGGGTCACATTTTTGAGAGCCGCATACTCAAAAGGGGATTTTCGGTTATAGACGTAACTTACGTTCTGGAATTCTATTTGCATAAATAGTCCTCCAAAGAAGACAAGTCGGAAATAGAAGAAGGAATATTGATTCCTTCAGCCTCAAGCGCATTTTTAAGTTCGTAAAAGAAAGGCAAAGCAAGCCCAACTTGGATTAGCTTCTCCTTTTGGGTGAATACCTCGTTTGGTTTTCCTTTCGCCAAAAGGCACCCTTCATTGAGCACTAAAACCTCATCAGCAGTCGCAGCTTCTTCAACATCGTGAGTAATCGAAAGGATAGTGAGAGATGGGTTCTCCTCCCTCATCTTTTTCGTGAGAGTCAATATCTCCCTTTTTCCTTTTGGATCAAGCATCGAGGTGGCTTCATCATAGATTATTAGGCTCGGTTTCATTGCGAGTACGCCGGCGATGGCCACACGCTGTTTTTGCCCACCGCTCAAATTCTCAGGGCTTGATTCCAAAAACCCTTCCATTCCCACCTCTTTTGCGTATTTTGCGATGATTTTCGGCATATCGTCGTGCTTTATTTGTCTATTTTCAAGGCCAAAAGCAATATCGTCCTCAACACTGCTTCCAACAAACTGATTGTCAGGATTTTGGAAGACAATCCCTACTTTTGCGCGGATTTTGCCAATATTTTCATTATTTAAAGGCATTCCGAAAACAGTGACTTCGCCCTGAAACTTGTTGTTAAGTCCCATGATGATTTTGGCAAGCGTGCTCTTTCCTGAACCGTTATGGCCAATGAGACAAACATAGTTTCCTTCTTCGATAGAGAAAGAAACATCTTTCAAGACGCTTTCGTTTTCTTTGTAGGAATATGAGAGATTTTTAACTTCAAGAGCGTTCATTTTTGGTTATTTCGGTAGATACGCATTTCATTAAAGGCGACGAATAGAACCCAAAGGCCAACTAAAACCGAGACGATGATAATGAAGACAAGACGATTTGATTCATCGATTATCCCTGGCAAGGTCGCGCTTAAGGCCAGTAACAGTGTTAAAGCGTATATGGCGATTCGCCTTCTCGCTTGTTTCATTTGACCCTTATGGAAATTTCCTTTCCTTTGTATTGGCGGATTTTCACCCCGCCCATGGCGAGCAGTCTCCTCGAGGCTTGGTAAATCACTTGATCTCCATGGAAATCGTCTTTGTAGATAAGCTCTTTTATTCCGGCCTGAATGAGGGCTTTCGCGCATTCGTTGCACGGGAAAAGAGTGACATAACATGAGCAGCCCTTTAACCCTGGGCCATCACGAGTATTGAGGAGGGCATTGAGCTCAGCGTGACAGACATAGAGGTACTTGCTGTCTAATCCTTCGCCATGTCCCCAAGGAATCTCGTCTTCATTGATGCCGGTTGGCATTCCGTTATAGCCAACGGAGACGATTTTGTGGTTGTCGTCGACAATGCAAGCCCCGACCTGCGTCGATGGATCCTTGCTCCGCATCGCGCTCAAAACGGCGATACCCATAAAATATTCATCCCAATTGATATTGTCTTTGCGTCTAGTTTCCATCGTTAAAGGACCTCGCTCGGGTATAAGCATACTAGAGACGGTTCCTTTTTTAAAAGGAAACCTTCAGCCAAACGGGGTTTCTTATAATTTGACAAGCAGCCCCTCGTACGGCCTCAAATG
>CAVHTL010000002.1:21608-42500 GCA_963638955.1 bacterium | reverse complement strand
ATTCTTTAGACGAGATGCTCTCTAGCAAAGGATGGGACAAGAATTACGTCGTTCCGACCGTCGAAAGCAAAGTGTTTGGAATCGGGCTAGAATCCTACACTGTCGGCAGCAGCGAGTTCTATCAAAACTACGCCGCAACGCGCGGAATCACCTGTCTTATGGATATGGGCCATTATCACCCAACCGAGACGGTTTCGGACAAAATCCCGTCGTTACTTTGTTTCTACGACAAATTGGCCCTTCATATCTCTCGCCCAGTCCGTTGGGACAGCGATCATGTCGTTATTTTTGATGACGAATTGAAAGAGGTCGCCAAAGAGATCGTCAGAAACAACGCTGAAGACAAAATCATGATCGGCTTGGATTATTTCGACGCCTCCATCAACCGCATTTCTGCTTGGGTCACAGGGCAAAGGAGCGTTCAGAAAGCCCTTCTATATGCAGCTTTATTGCCCAACGAAGAACTCGCCAAGCTCGAAGAGGAAGGCAATTTCACGAAGCTCATGGTGATGCAAGAAAAAGTCAAACTACTTCCTTTCTCGGCCATTTGGGAAGAATACCTCTCTAGAGAAGGCATGAATGACGATTATTACGACGACGTGATGGCTTACGAAGCAGAAACGCTTGCGAAAAGAGGATAAAAAGATGAAAGACATTATGACTGCGCCCTTCTTAAAGGAACTTTGTAAGACTGCCTCCAATATGTATCGCCTCGGATGGGACGAAAGAAATGGCGGCAACATCTCGTATTTATTAAAAGAAGAAGAGGTTGCTGAATATCTTGATGTGCAACACGTGATTCGCGATATCCCTCTTGCTGGCGTCCATGAATCGAAAATTGACGTTTCTCCTCTCGCTGGCAACTATTTCCTCGTCACCGGGACTGGCAAATATTTCAAAAACGTCGAAGACGATCCAGAAACGAATTTGGGTCTTTTCCGCGTAAACAAAACCGGAACGGGCGTTGAACTCCTTTGGGGTTATAAAGACGGCGGCCGCTTCACAAGCGAACTCCCTGCGCACCTCCTTTCTCATATGGCGCGCTTAAAGGTCGATCCAGAGAACCGCATCATCATGCATACCCACCCTACAAACATTCTTGCGATGAGTTATGTGCACAAACTCGATGAAAAACTTCTCTCCCACACCCTTTGGAAAATGATGACCGAATGCATCGTCGTCTATCCTGAAGGCGTTGGCGTGCTCCCGTGGATGTTATGCGGAACCGACGAAATCGGTATCGCCACCGCCAAAAAGATGAATGACTACAGGCTGGTTGTCTGGGCAAACCACGGCATATACGGAGCTGGCAAAACGCTCGATGAAACCTTTGGGCTTATCGAAACGGTGGAAAAGGCGGCTGAGGTATATAACCTTATCGGCTCTCGCCCGATCATCAATGACATAAGCGATGAAGATATGGTTCAGCTTGTCCATCAATTCAAGCTCGAAAATCAAGTACGTTGGGATTTTCTCTCCGTCCCAAGGGAATAGAAGAAAGAGGCTCCATTACGGGCCTCTCTTTTCTTATTGGTGATTCAGGATGTTGCTTATTCCGCTGTCTCGATATTCCTTGAGTCTCTCATCGGTTGCGTTTGTGAAGACCGCGTCATAATCATCCAGTTTTTGCGTGCGGAAGAGCGCGTGGTTGTCGAATTTGTTTTTATCGACCAAAAGACATTTTCGTTCGCTTCTTTCGAAGGCTTTCTTTTTTATTTCCATGGTCGCAAGGGTTTGTTCGTAGCTCCCATCAATAGACACGGCATTGCACGAAGAGAGAAAGAGATCGAAACGGAAACGGTCGAGCTCTTCGAGAGCAAAAGTGCCATCTGTTGAATAAGACGAATATTGGATAACCCCTCCAAGGAAGATTACTTTGACGTCTTTCTTCTCTGAGAGCTGAATGGCGAGCTGGAAGCCATTGGTAACGATCGTTTTGCCGATGAAGCTCAGTTTGTTGGCGAGGGCAAAACAGGTTGAGGAATTATCGATGAAGGCGGTGTTGAAGGAGGGGAGGCTCTTTAAGGCGACTAAAGCCGTCTCATCCTTGTCGCTCACGTTCGTTTCGCTGCGAGCGAAGATATTGGCTTCGTTGAATAAGTCCGCGCAGATGGCTCCACCATGCGTGCGCTTGATTTGGCCCAGTTTTTCCATCTCTGTCAAATCGCGCCTAATCGTGGCGGGGGAGACGTATACGAGTTCCGCTAACTCCTCAATCGTTGCCCTTGATGCTTTTTTCAAGTACTCCTCGATCGTTTTGTAACGCTCTTTCTTAAACATGTCTTTTGCCATACTAGCCTCTGTTCTTTTCTTCATAGAATAATAGACGAAAAGGCGCTCTTTCGCCATTAGGCGAGCTTCATTTGCTCTTCCTTTCTAAGTAAAGGTAACTTTATTGGCCCTTCAAGGTTATACTTATCGCGAGCTTTTTGTTTTTATAGCGATTTGAGGTAAATGATATGGAAAAGATAATCCTTACGGGTGATAGACCAACCGGACGCCTTCATTTAGGGCATTACGTCGGATCGCTGCGCCGCCGCGTTGAACTACAGAATTCTGGTGATTTTGACGAGATTTACATCATGATTGCTGATGCGCAAGCTCTTACAGACAACGCCGAGCACCCAGAGAGAGTGCGCCAGAACATCATGCAAGTGGCTCTCGACTATCTTTCTTGCGGGATTGACCCGACCAAAAGTTGTATCTTCATCCAATCCATGGTGCCAGAGCTCACCGAGCTATCGTTCTATTACATGAATCTTGTCACGGTTTCTCGCGTCCAACGCAACCCGACCGTGAAAGCGGAGATTCAGCAAAAGAATTTCGAGTCGAGCATTCCTTTGGGCTTTTTTACCTATCCTATTAGCCAATCCGCCGACATCACCGCTTTTAAAGCCACGACCGTTCCGGTTGGGGAAGACCAGGAACCGATGATTGAGCAATGCCGGGAGATTGTGCGCAAATTCAACGACACATACGGAGAGACCCTTGTTGAGCCGAAAATCGTTTTGCCAACCAACAAAGCCTCTTTGCGTTTGCCCGGAATCGATGGAAAAGCCAAAATGAGCAAATCTCTTGGCAATTGCATTTATTTGTCCGATGAGCCTGAGGACATCCAAAAGAAAGTCATGTCGATGTTCACCGATCCGACCCACCTTCGCCGCGATGACCCAGGGCACACCGAAGGAAATCCGGTCTTTATCTATTTGGATGCTTTTGCCAAAGATGAACATTTTGCCAAATTTCTGCCGGAATACAAAAATCTTGGCGAATTGAAAGCGCATTATGAAAGAGGCGGGCTCGGTGACATGGTCGTCAAGAAATTCCTCAATAATGTCCTCCAAGAAGAATTGCGCCCGATTCGCGAAAGAAGAAAAGAGTGGGAAAAACGTCTTCCAGACGTTTACGAAATCCTCAAGAAAGGCAGCGAGAAAGCCGAGAAGAAAGCAGCCATCACGCTCAAAGAGGTACGTCACGCGATGAAAATCGATTACTTCGACAACGAAAATCTATTGAAATAGCATCGCCGACTTAAGTCTAACATTACCGAAATACTTAATTTGGAAAGTCTTATATTCTAACCCTTTTTTGAGCAATCGCATCAACTTTGTCGACAATTCTATTTTTGTAGCGCTTTCGCGGTTGTTTGCCTTTACAAAAGGGGTATTATTTTGTTGTAATCATTTACATGATTGACCTAACCAAGAGTCAGGAACATAGGTGAGAGATCGTCAGTATTCCCTGTGTTTGCTCTTTTTGCTTAGGCGGTCTGTAATTTGGGCAAAAGCCCTGAAAGGAATTTAACCATGAAAAAACAGCATGGCCTACTCCTCCTCACTGGCCTCGCGGCCATCACCCTCCTCGCAGGATGCAACAACGGCGACAACACTGCCGAAATCGCAGTCGTAACCGATGTAGGATCACTCAAGGACGGCGGCTTCAACGAAGGCACCTATAACGGCGCGAAAAATTATGCCGAAGCGAACGGGAAAACCTATGCCTACTATCAACCAGCCAATGGCTCGAACGCGACTGATGACGATCGTATCGCCGCAATGACTCTCGCCGTTGAAAATGGCGCGAAAGTCATTGTCGCCCCAGGCTTCTTGCAGGCCACCGCGATGGAAACTGCCGCCAAAGCGCACACCGACGTCAAATTCATCTTCGTCGATGGCTGGGCATTAGGCTTGAACAATGTCACCGCCATTACCTATAAAGAAGAGGAAGCCGGCTTTATGGCTGGCTATGCCGCTTACGCCGAAGGATATCGCAAATTCGGCGGAACATTCGGTGGCGGAGGCACCAACCCAGCTTGCAACCGCTTTGCTTATGGTTATGTCCAAGGCATCAATGCGGCCGCTAGCACAGTCGATCCAGCCGAAGTTAGAATCAGCTTCAAATATGGCGACAGCTTCAGCGCTTCAACTGATTTGCAAACCCAAATCAATGGTTGGTATGCCGGCGGAACCGAAGTCGTCTTCTCCTGCGGCGGCTCTATGGTGCAATCTGTTATCTCGGCCGCGGACAACTATCCGAACGCAAAGATTATCGGTGTCGATACCGATCAGTCTTCTCTCAGCACGAAAGTCCTCACTTCCGCGATGAAGGGGTTGACCGCTTCCGTCGAAAAGGTCCTTGGCGAATTCTATGATGGCAAGTGGGATAGCGATCTCGCTGATAAAACCAGCAACCTCGGCGCGGCCGACAATGCGACTGGCCTCCCGACTTCTGATAGCAGCTGGAGATTCACGAAATTCACCAAAACGCAGTACACGACCTTGTTCAACAGCATCGCGAGCGGCGAAACGAAGATTGCCTCTACTTTGCCTGATGGCGTAGTCAATACCAGCGTTTTATGGACTGCTGTTGATGCTCTTTTGCTCAACACTTCCATTATCTTCGAATAACCAATCATCATTCAGGGGCCCTCCATTGCGAGGGCCCTTCTTCTAATTGAAAGGAAGAGTTTATGGAAAATGAGAAATATGTGATTGAGATGCGTCACATTCGCAAGGAATTCCCAGGAATTGTCGCCAATGACGACATCACCCTTCAGCTCAAGAAAGGCGAAATCCACGCTTTGCTTGGCGAAAACGGTGCTGGCAAATCCACGCTCATGAGCGTCCTTTTCGGATTGTACCAGCCAGATGAAGGCGAGATTCTCAAAGACGGGGAACCAGTCAAAATCACTAGCCCAAACGATGCCACCGCTTTAGGTATCGGCATGGTGCACCAGCACTTCAAACTCGTTGAATGCTTTTCAGTGCTCGACAATATCATTTTGGGTGCTGAGGATTCTAAGTTTGGCTTCGTGAGCAAGAAAAAATCTCGCGTCAAAATCAATGAGCTCATGGATAAATACGGCCTTCATGTTGATCTTGATAGCAAAATCAGCGATGTGACGGTCGGCGTTCAGCAGCGCACCGAAATCCTCAAGATGCTATATCGCGACAACGATATTCTCATTTTCGATGAACCAACGGCCGTTTTGACTCCTCAAGAAATTGCGGATTTGATGAAAACCATGAAATTCCTCGCAAGCGAAGGAAAGTCCATTCTTTTCATTTCCCATAAACTAAACGAAATCAAAGAAGTATCTGATCGCTGCACCGTCTTAAGAAAAGGCAAATGCATCGGAACCGTCAACACGCCGGATGTCTCCGTCCAGCAGCTTGCCGACATGATGGTCGGGCGTAACGTTTCTTTCTCGGTCGAGAAAACACCCTCTATGCCCGGCGAAACCGTTTTGTCTATCGAAGATCTCTCGGTTGAGGATAAAAGAACTAAAAAACACTCCGTTAATCATGTTTCTTTCATGGTGAGGAGTGGCGAAATCGTCGGCATTGCCGGAATCGATGGAAACGGACAGACAGAACTAGTCCAAGCCATTACCGGCTTAGGTTCGGTGAAAAGCGGCAAGATCATTCTCAAAAACGAAGATGTAACACACAAAAGCATCCATGAGCGTATCAAAGAGGGGATGTCGCACATCCCTGAGGATAGACACAAGCACGGGCTCGTGCTCGATTTCGATCTTGAAGAGGATTTCGTTCTTCAAAAAGCAAGGAGCGACGAATTTTATCATCGCGGCTTTATTCGCTTTGGCGAAAGAAACGCCTACGCCAAGCGCCTAATCGACGAATATGATGTGCGCTCATCAAAAGGGCCCACTACCCAGACTAGAAGCATGTCAGGCGGTAACCAGCAAAAGGCAATCGTTGCCCGTGAGCTTGATCGCTCTCACGATTTGCTCATCGCCGTTCAACCAACGCGCGGACTCGATGTCGGTGCGATTGAAAGCATCCATAAGCGCATCGTGAATGATCGCGACAATGGAAGGGCGGTTCTCCTTGTTTCACTGGAACTTGATGAGGTTTTGAACCTCTCAGACCGTCTTTACGTGATATATGAAGGCGAGATAGTCGGCGAGTTTGACGATCCGAAAAATCTCGATCCAAAAGAGCTAGGTCTATATATGGCAGGCGCCAAACGCTTTGGCAAAGACTACAAACGCGAAAACGAGGAGGGCACGAAAAATGGCTAAATTCCTTAAAAAAGACAGAGCTGCGGTCAAGGCTGATTTGAAGGCTTTCGCGCGTCATGAAGGTACCAAATCGATCGGAGCGAGTCTCATTTCCATTCTCGTTGGCGTTTTATTTGGATTCTTGTTGATGCTTATCAGCGCGTTGTTTTTAAAGAACGCGAATCCAGGCAAAGGCTTTGTTTATCTTTTGACCGGTCCTTTCGGCAGCACAACAGCTGCCTGGAACCAGCTTGGCACGATGCTTTTCTATGCCGTTCCGCTTATTTTCACCGGATTATCCGTCGCCGTGGCTTATAAAACCGGCTTATTCAATATCGGCGCTCCTGGTCAATTTCTCATGGGTACGATGGGCGCGCTTTTGATCGCTCTTAATATTGATACCACTGGCAACAGGGTCGCTGGGATTTTCGTTTGGATTCTCGCTGTTCTAGTGGGCGCGATTCTTGGCTTTATCTGGTCGCTTATCCCTGGCGCTTTGAAGGCTTTTTTCGGAATCAATGAAGTCATCATTTGCATTATGACGAACTGGATTGCCGCGAATATCGTCACCTGGGTTTTTACCGCCCAGCCGCATTTGGCTAACGCTCCGGAAGGGAAATCCGGCTATTTGATAAAGACGATTACGACAGGCAACTACACGCCGACTTTCGGCAACTGGTCATATTTGGATATCAGCATCATTTTCGCCGTTTTCTTTGCAATTCTCATGTGGATTATCATGAATAAGACTGCTTTAGGCTATTCAATGAAGGCATGCGGATATAACAAAGACGCCGCGAAATACGCCGGCATAAACGAAAAGCTCTATATCATGATCGCCATGGGAATTGCTGGCGCGCTTGCCGCTTTAGGGGGCGCCTTCTATTACCTTAATCCGAATATCGAGCTTCAGTTCAAGAGCGTATATCAGAACTTGCCTGATTATGGCTTCAACGGGATTCCGGCGGCCTTGCTTGCGAACTGTAACCCGATCGGCGTGCTTTTCTCCGCGATATTCATCCGCTGGCTCAACGCTTCTGGCTCTTTCCTCCAGCGTGCCGGCTACAACAAATATTTCGCGGATATTATCATCGCCGCAATCATTTATCTTGCCGGCTTTGCCCGTTTCATGCGCGAACAGCTCGATCGTTATTTCAAAGCCAACGACAAACGCGGCATGAGTTTCTCCCGCTACATGGTCAATAAATTCACCGCCTATATCCATCTAAAGAAAACAGGGGAGAGAAAAGAGACCCCACTTTCTAATCAAGAGGAAGGAGGTAAGGAATAATGGACGCGATATTTATCATTCAGCAGACGATGCTTGCCGCGATTCCTTTATTGATCGTGGCTTTGGGAGGGGTCTTCGCCGAAAGAAGCGGCATCATCAATTTGGCGCTTGATGGCGAAATGATATTTGGCGCCTTCATCGGTGCGATTGTCGGAAGATGCATCATAAGCGCGAACCCTGACTTATCAACGAGCCAAGGCATTTATATTCTTTGCATGTTCATATCCGCTCTTGCCGGCTCAGCCTTTTCCATCTTGCTTGCTTTCGCGGCGATTAAATTAAAAGCCGATCAGACGATTGGTGGCACTGCGCTTAATATGCTTGCTCCGGCCATCGTTTGCGCTTTCGGCCTTGTGTTCTTTGATTCTGAGAAAATCGCCACGGGTGGGAGTTTCGTCATCTTGGCCTCTTCCTATTCGCCTGGTTTCCAAACCGTATTCTCTTCTTGGGCTGGCGATTTCTTCAGGCTTTTCTTCGATAAGATATTCATCTCGACCTACATTTGCATCCTCATTTTCATTCTTCTCTCAATTTGGTTATACAAGAGCAAAGTCGGAACTCACTTAAGAGCGTGCGGCGAACATCCTCAAGCAGCAGCTTCCGTCGGTATCAGCGTCACGAAGATGCGTTATCTTGGTACCGCGATATCCGGCGCTTTGGCGGGATTAGGTGGATTCGTTTATATTGCTACTTCCGCCGGCACGACCGCCGAAAATACAGTTGGTGGATTGGGTTTCCTTGCTCTAGCAATCATGATTTTTGGCAACTGGAACCCGCTTTGGATTGCCTTAGGCGCCATATTGTTTGGCTTCTTGCGTTGCCTTGGCGTTCTTTCTTCTCAAATGCCAGGCATCGCCTCATGGGGGCTGCCATCATATTTCTTCAATATGATCCCCTATTTCGTGGTTATCATCGTCCTTATCTTCACCAGAAAGAAATCGGGCTGCCCGAAAGCTGAAGGCATTCCTTACGATCAATCGCAACGATGAAAAAAGTCATTGATATCGCTACTTGGAATAGGAAAAGCGTATATAACTATTTTTCGACTTTCTCCAATCCCTGCTACGGATTCAACGTGGAGATGGATATCACCTCTTTGGTTAGTCTCACCAAAAAAAGAGGTGACAGTTTCTTTATCAATATGCTTTTTTTGGTCTATTCCGGCTTAGAGTCTGTCGAAGAGATGAGAACCCGAATCGTGAACGAGGAAGTCGTGGTATACGATGAAATCAATCCGGCCTATACAGTCATGACTAATCTCGGCGCTTTTGAAAACTGCGGGGTAAAAGCCACGCACGATTACGCTGAATTCTATAAGCGCGTCCACGAAGACGTTGAAGCGGCGAAGGTCAAAAGCCATATAAAAGACGGCTATAACGATTCGAAGCTCATGGATGAATATTACATTACCTGCATCCCCTGGCTTTCTTTCGAATCAATGACCCACCCATTGCCTGATAACGATCATAGCAATGCGAGCGTCCCGCGGGTTTGCTGGGGCAAGTTCTACGATAAAGACGGGCGCGTCAAGATTATGCTTAACATCACTGTTAGCCATATGCTCGTTGACGGAAAAGCCTTATCAGACGCCTTTAAAGCCATTCAATCCAATTTCGACAACGCGGAGAAGTTACTCTCCAAGTAGCTTCCTCTATTCTTGATTTAGGAAAATTACGCAAACAATTGATTTTCGTAAAATCGCCTATATTTTCGTAAAATATCAAAAATTTTCGTAAATTCAAAAATACTTTCGTAAAATATCCAAAACTTTCGTAATATATCGTTGCTAATTTATCAGGAGGTCGGTGATATGACGGAAATTGAATTGAAGGAACTGATAAAGAAAATAGCTGCTTTCAAATGTGAGACAAACGAAATTGAGGTTAAATCGGCAAAAGAAGGAACGCCAGAGAGCCTTTATGACACTTTGTCTAGTTTTTCAAACACAAATGGAGGAGTAATTCTTTTTGGCATCGATGAAAGAGAGGGATATAAGATAACGGGAGTTAGAGATCCACAGAATCTTCAAAAGAAGGTAACCGAGCAGTGTTTGTCAATGGAGCCGGCCGTACATGCTCTTTTTTCTGTCGCCGATATCGATGGAAAAATAGTAGTAGCCGCCGAAATACCGGAGATGGAGGCGCTTCTGAAGCCGTGTTATTACAAAGGCAAGGGAAAGAGTAGAGGATCCTATATTCGAGTTGGTGAGAGCGATTTGCCGATGAACGATTATGAGATTCATGCTCTTGAAGTTTATAAATATAGAACCAGCGATGAATTGCGGCCGTTTGAGGATGTAGATGCTTCAAGTTTGAATGATGTTTTGCTTGACGGGTATATCTCAAAACTCATAACCAAGAAGCCTAACTTATTGTCTCTCAGTAAGGAGCAAATTTGTAAATCAGAGGGCATTTTAAACAAGGATGACATTCCTACCTTATGCGGAATCCTCAATTTTGGAAAGCTTCCGCAGGCCTTGTTTCCCAATCTTGACATCGTCGCAGTTAGATGTGCCGAGAACGAATATGGAAAAGAAAACGCGGACGGCATTCGTTTTCTCGATAACAAAAGAATCGATGGGACAATGTCGACGATGTTTGTGGATGCACTGTCTTTCGTATATAAGAATACAAAACAGTCTACATACGTGAACCCAAACACTGGCTTAAGGGAGGATATGAGCGAATATCCTTTAAAAGCCATTCGCGAAATCGTTTTGAATGCCCTCATGCATAGGGATTACAGCATATTCACCGAGAATAACCCCATAAGAATCGAAATATATGACGATAGGATTGAAATATCCAATCCTGGCGGATTGTACGGAAGCCTCACTCTTGAGGAGCTCGGCAATATTAGAGGCGAGGTGAGAAACCCGCGCATTGCTTCCATCCTCGAAGTTCTTGATACTGCTGAAAATAGATATTCAGGGATTCCGACCATATATGAAGAGATGAAAAAAGCAGGGATGTTGCCACCGAAATTCGAAGTCTTGCGCGACAGTTTTAAAGTTACTTTGTTCAATGCGAAAGTGGGTGAGAAGGGAAAAAAGAAGCTGTTTGATGAGATCGTGAGTAAGTGCAAAACACCAAGAAGCAAAGAATATTTGGCTAAAGAGTTCGGGTTCGATGAAAAACATCCAACCTATTTCGTCAACACCTATATTAAGCCGTTAATAGAAAAAGGCGTTTTGAAATACACAATCCCGAATAAGCCAAAGAGCAAGAATCAAAAAATCGTTATTGCCTAACTGTCGCGAGTCGTTTATAGCGATTATCTTTGCAAAAAGCACGTGAATGCATTAAGTTAGATATCGCTAACAGAGGTAACAATATGCAAAAGATCACGCTCAATATAGATGGAATGAAGTGCTCAATGTGCGAATCGCACGTCTCTGATGCCATTAGGAAAGGGATGCCAGGGGCTAGCAAAGTGAAGGCCTCAGCCTCAAAAGGCGAGGCTTGCTTCTTGATTGAAGACGAGCAAAAAGCAGACGACGCTATCGCAAGCATCGAACGGCAAGGATACAAAGTGCTACATGTGCATTCGGAACCGTATAGCAAAAAGAAATTCCTCTTCTTCTAAAATGTCAATCACAGCAAAAGTCGCTAAAAATGCGGCTTTTTCTTTTAGAAAAACTGCGAGGTTAGTCGAAACTAATTATCATGCTTGCAATCAAAGTTTGTCTTGACTAATATATACCAGGTTAGAAAAGGCTAACCGGAGGTATGAGCATGCCATTGTCACTTGCGCCAGTCGGTCAAGAACTCCTTGTTAGAAAAGTGGGGGGCGATGAGAAGGTCAGAAATCACCTTGCTTCTTTAGGAGTTGCCAAAGATCGCCCGATTAGGGTGATGAGCCAAGGTAGCAACGGAACCGTAATTGAGGTTTGCTCTTCCCGCCTTGCCTTAAACAAAGACATCGCGAGAACGATTATCGTCGGTTAACCAATTAGGAAAGGAACTCAGCTAATGGAAAAAGAAAGCAAGCCAATCATCAAGCTTGGCGATGAGGTCACTCTCGACATCGTCGATATTGGCACAAGCGGAGTAATCAGCAAAGTTAATGGCGAAGGCAAAATCCGCCACCGCTTATTCGATATGGGCCTCACCCCGGGCGCATCCGTATTCGTAAGGAAACGCGCGCCTCTAGGGGATCCGCTCGAAATCACGCTGCGCGGGTACGAATTGTCGCTCCGCCACAGCGAAGCAAGCTTCGTGCTTATCAAAGTCACGGATTTGCCAGAAGAGAAGAAAGGAGAGAGCAAATGAGCGAAAAAATGATCAAAGTCGCTTTGGCGGGAAACCCCAACTGCGGCAAAACAACCTTATTCAACTCTCTTACCGGATCAACTGCCTATGTAGGCAACTGGCCAGGCGTCACCGTTGAAAAAAGAGAAGGCACTTATGTAGCGAAAGACAAAGTAACCAAAGCCGATATCGTCGACTTGCCGGGGATTTATTCTTTGTCCCCTTATTCGCCAGAAGAGGTCATTTCAAGAAACTATATCCTGAACGAGAAACCAGACATCGTCATCAACGTCATTGATGCGACGAACTTAGAGCGCAATCTCTACATGACCACCCAAATCATTGAAATGGATGTGCCGGTGGTCGTTGCCATCAACATGACCGACGCTTTAAGCGAAATCGGGCAGAGCATCGATTACAAGAAACTCGAAAAAGCCCTTGGCGTCCCAGTCGTCGCCATCAGCGCCCTTCGCAACAAAGGTTTGAACGAATTGATGGACGAAGCCATCAAAGCCAGCAAAAAGGAGCGCAAGGGAAAATGCGTACTCACATTTGAAAAAATCAAAGAAGCAGAGGCCCTTTACAAGGATAATAATGTATCTAGCCCTCTTTTCCACGCCGTAAAAGCTCTAGAAAAAGACGAACTTGAAGAAGCTGATCACAAAGACGAATTCAAGAAAGTTCAAGCTCTTGTGGCAGATGAAAAGAAGGATTACGAGGCTGATATCGCCGATGCCCGTTACGTCTATTTGACCCCGCTTTGTGAAGAAATCATCAAAGGCAAAGAGAAAAAAGAGAAAGACAAGCTCACCAAGAGCGACAAAATCGATAAAGTTCTCACCCACAAAGTGTTTGGCTTGTTGATTCTAGTCGTGCTTCTCTTCCTTGTCTTCCATGTGACATTCAGCGCCGACATCCTTTATCTCCACGCGATGGGCGTCGATTTTGGCGAAGGATACGCTGGAGCCATCTCCTTCACTCTTGGAGAGCTAGATGAGGCAGGGGAGTTGATTTATTACAATCCGTTTGCCGGCCTCTTCTATACGGGAGACGGCATCAATTCGATCGGCGAATTCTTCCATTGCCTCGCTGGCGATAATGAAACCGGTATCCTTGGTTTAATCGCTTTGGGAATCAAGAAACTTCTCCTTGTCTGGAATTCACCAGATTGGGTCATCGGCTTCATCTATGACGGCGTCATCAATGGCGTTGCGGCCGTTCTCGGCTTCGTCCCGCAGATTATGATCCTCTTCGCCTTCTTCTCGCTTATGGAAGACAGCGGCTATATGGCTCGCGTGGCCTTTATGCTTGACCGTATCTTCCGCCGCTTCGGTGTCTCTGGACGTGCTTTCATCCCGATGATCATGGGCTTTGGATGCGGCGTTCCAGCTATGATCAATACCCGCACTCTCGCATCTGATAAAGAAAGAACGAAAACAATTCGCGTCGTGCCGTTCTTCACATGCGGCGCGAAAGCCACATTCCTCGCTGTCATCGCCGGCACTGTCGCTGGCGCCGTTGGAATGGATGCTGGCTTATTCACCTTCTTGATGTATGTCATGGGGATGGTTGTTGCGGTAATCTCCGTCATCGTCATGAACAAGACGAGCCAGCGTGAGAAAGTTCCACCATTCATCATGGAACTTCCTAGCTATCATCGCCCACAGCTTAAAGCCACTCTCATCCACGTGTGGGACAAAGGCAAGCACTTCATCAAAAAGGCTTTCACCATCATCCTTGCCTCAACCGTCATCATCTGGTTCTTCGCGAACTTTGATTGGTCTTGGCACATGGTTGAGGAAAATGGCAATGGCTCAATCTTGATGTCGATCGGCTCACTCATTCAGCCAATCTTCACCCCGATGGGATTCGGCGTGCAGGCCGGGACCAACGGTTGGACGCTTACCGTCGCCTCCTTACAAGGCATTGTTGCGAAAGAAAACGTTACAAGCGTTGCTGAGACTCTCGCCGCCGTCCTTGGCGTCGATGGGTTCGAAGGAATTGTCGAAGCGACTGGCATCTCTACGGCTGCCGTCGTCGCCTTCGCGGTCTTCAACCTCCTCACCATCCCTTGCTTTGCCTCTGTCGCTACGGCAAAAGGCGAATTAAGCGACAAGAAGACCTATTGGTTCACCATTCTCTTCTGGCTCGGCTTAAGCTATGTAATGGGCTGCTTCACCTACATCAGCATCGAGTACGTCTGGACACTTGCGATCACTCTTCCTCTTATCGCTCTTGGCTGCCTCGCCCTCTTCTTCTACGACAAGAAAAAGAAAGCGCAAGAAGCCGCCGTTGAAGCTTAGTAACAATATAGAAAGGATATAGAGCATGCATTGGACTGAAATAGTAACCATCATCGTTACCGCCCTTTATCTCCTTTATATGCTCATCAGAACCATCAGGAAAATTCGCCGGGGCGAGAACCTCGAGGAATGCTCCTGCGCTCCAAAAAAGAGCAAAGGCGGGAACGCCTTAGTGGAGGCCTATCACGCGAAATACGGCGCGAAAGGCTCCTCCCAAAGCTCTACCAAATAGTTTTTAGCGGATTTTAGTTCCTCTTTCTTCACCGCTAGAATAAATGAGCGACTCGCGAAAAATCAGGCCAAAAGCCAGATTTGACGCGAGTTTTCTCTTTTGAAAAAGCATAAAGAAAAGCGTCGATTCTATTCAAAAAGGCGTTTTTGCACAAAAAATAGCAAAATTCGGAAATTTGCTTTTATAATATCCACAACATAAAACCGAGTCTTTTGCGCGCTTATTTCTAGCCGAAAAAGGCCTGAGACTCGAGAAAGAAAGAGGAAAATATGCCTGAGAAGAACAAAACGGTAGAAACCAAGTACGAAGGCGAAAAGAACCCCAACAAGAAAATTTTGAAGTTGGGACGCAAAATCACCGACGTGGTACCCCACAAAATCGGCGGCGTGAAAGCGACCGATGCCGAATATTGGGGATTACGTGAAGTACTCACCGACGAAATGTGCGATGTCGGCCTCAAAATGAAGCTTCGCAAGCCCTACACTTTCGAGCAGCTTGTGAAGATGAATAAAGACATCGAGCCAGCCAAACTCCAGAAAATACTCGATTCGATGGCCGATATAGGCATTCTTGAATACGATTATGGCGATAATTACGATCATACCCACGAGCTCAAAGACAAGCCGAGGATCCGCCGCTACAAGTTGCCATACTTCGTTCCTGGCAGCGCCGAACTTTTGAATTCAACCAAAGACCGCGTTGACAAGACCCCGGCCGTCGCTTCTTTCTTTGAGCGTATGACTTTCGTTCCTCTTGCCGGCATCACGCAGATGATTCCTCCTGGAGGAGATGGCGTTGGTATGCACGTTATCCCGGTAGAAAAGGAAGTAAACGCGTGCAATGAAGCCGTTGATCTTGAACACATCTCATATTGGCTCGAGAAATACGATGGCCATATGAGCGCTGGCTTGTGCTCTTGCCGTTACTCCCGCTCCCACTTAGGAGAAGGATGCGCGGATGAAGCCGATGACTGGTGCATCCAACTCGGCGATATGGCTGATTACGCCGTTGAGACCGGCAAAGCCCGCCGCATCGACAAGAAAGAGGCCTTGGAGATTTTGAAGAAAGCCGAAGACAATGGTTTTGTCCATCAAATCACCAACATCGATGGCTCCGAGAAGATTTTCGATATCTGCAACTGCGACGTCAAAATCTGCAACGCCTTACGCACTTCAATGCTCTTCAATACGCCGAATCTCTCCCGCAGTTCCTTCACCGCGAAAGTCGATCCGAAGAACTGCGTTGCCTGCGGTCTCTGCGTTGAATCTTGCCCAGCTGGCGCTGTCAAACTCGGCCAAAAACTCTGCAAGAAAGACGGTTCTGCTCAGACCTATCCTCAAGCTCCGCTTCCTGACAACAACATTTGGGGCAAATACGCTTGGGACGAGAATTATCGCGACACGATGCGTCTTTCCAACACCTACGATACCGGCACCGCGCCTTGCAAAGTCGCTTGCCCAGCCCACGTTCCGGTACAGGCCTACCTCAAGAAAGCCCATGAAGGCAAATACAAAGAGGCTTTGGCTCTCATCAAGAAAGCCAACCCCTTCCCTGCCGTCTGCGGACGCGTTTGCAATAAGCGCTGCGAAGATGCCTGCACCCGTGGCGATGTCGATCGCGCCGTTTCAATTGACGCCGTCAAGAAATTCATCGCCGAGAAGGATCTCCATGCCAAAACCCGTTACGTTCCGGAGAAAGTCGTTGCTTCGGTGCGCGGCAAATGGGATGAAAAAATCGCCATTATCGGCGCTGGCCCAGCCGGGTTAACCGCCGCTTACTATTTGGCGGAGATGGGATACACCCCAACCGTCTTTGAAAAACACGAAAAGCCAGGCGGCATGCTTAGATACGGCATCCCTTCCTATAAACTCGAGAAAGATGTCATCGATGCTGAAATCGACATCATGAAAGAGCTTGGCGTCGAAATCAAATGCGGCGTCGAGGTCGGTAAAGACGTTACGATCGATGAGCTCAAGAAACAAGGATACAAGGCCTTCTATGTCGCAATCGGCTGCCAAGGCGGCAAACGCCCAGGCGTCCCGAACGACGATGCCAAAGGCACTGAAATCGCCGTTAGTTATCTCCATGGCGTCTATGATCACCCAGATACCAAATTTGAAGGCGATGTTGTAGTCATCGGTGGGGGAAATGTTGCCGTCGACTGCGCAAGAAGCGCATCAAGGCTCGGCGCGAAGAGCGTTGGCATGTATTGCCTTGAATCCCGCGAGACGATGCCGGCCTCCAAAGACGAGATTGCCGAGACCCTCGAAGAAGGGATCTCCATCAATAACTCCTGGGGTCCAAAAGAGGTTCTCGTTGATGATAAAGGAAACGTCACGGGCATCGTTTTGAAGAAGTGCACTCGCACGATCGATCCGGAGACAAAGAAATTCTCGCCTCTTTATGACGAGAACGAGACTATCACCGTCAAAGCGGACAAAATCGTCTTCGCGATTGGTCAAGCCATTGAATGGGGCAACCTCCTCAAAGGGAGTGCGGTCACTTATTGGCACGGCAATTACCCAATCGCCGACAAACTCACCTTCCAGACTGCCGATCCCGATATCTATGTCGGAGGTGACGTCTTCACTGGTCCGAAATTCGTCATCGATGCGATTGCCGCCGGCCATGCCGCTGCTGAATCGCTCCATCGTCATGTTCATTGGAACGCCTCTCCAACCATCGGTTTGGATCGCCGCGTCTTCACTCCGCTCGACAAGAATGACATCTCTCTTCCGGATTATGATCACGCTGGCCGTCAAGAAGCTGGAATCGATACCAAAGTCGACACCAAACATAGCTTCCGCGACGTCCATAAGACTCTTACTGAAAAACAGGTCAAGATCGAGACTGGACGCTGCTTAAGCTGCGGCGCCTCAGTCGTGGATCCGCATAAGTGCATTGGCTGCGGTATCTGCACCACACGCTGCAAATTCGACGCCATCCACCTCTATCGCGATCATCCAGAGATGACAACCATGGTCGCTGGCGAAGACAAAGTCAAAGGACTCCTCAAATATTCCGTCAAACGTATGGGCAAGATCATCGCTCACAGCGGTTCTGCTGAAGCGAAGATGATGCGCAAGAAGAGAAAGGAATACAAGAAGCAGACTAAGGCTACGGCGAAAGCCAATAAGATGACTGGCAACGCCACCAAGATCGATGCATGAGCTTGGAATCGTCTTCTACGTCATCGAAGAAGTCGAAAAAATAGCCAAAGAGAATAATGTAAACAAAGTCACTGCCCTCACTCTTGAAGTGGGGGAGGTGTCTGGTGTCGTCCCTTCTTACTTCGAAGATGCCTATAGCTGGGCCATCAAGAAAACAACCTATATGAAGGAATGCAAACTCAATCTCGTCATTCTCCAAGGCATCTCCTATTGCCGCAGCTGCAAGGAAACGTATAACACGGTGGAACACGGGAAAATATGCCCGTTCTGCCACAGCGAAGATACTTATCTAGCAACGGGCAACGAAATCAACATCAAAGACATCCAGGTCGAATAGGCCTGGATTTTTCGTTCTTCCTCTTGCCTCTATCGTTTATAATTATCTCTGCTTTCAGGAGAAACAAATGGACAAAGTCAGAGTCATAGAAGTCAAACAATCCATCTTTGCAAACAACAACGCCCGGGCTGATGCGCTCAGAAACGAATTAAAGGCGAAAAACGTCTTTTTGATCAACCTCATGTCGAGCCCAGGCAGCGGCAAAACCACCCTCTTGGTGTCTTTAATCAACAAATTGAAGGATAAGCTCAGAATCGGGGTTATGGAAGCCGATATGGACGCGGTGGTGGACGCTGAGACCATCAAAGAGAAGACCGGCGTCAAAACCATTCAGCTTCATACGTGCGGAGAATGCCATCTCGACGCCAAAATGACGAAAGACGGATGCGACGCAATCGGCTTAGACGATATTGATCTTCTTATCTTAGAGAACGTCGGCAATCTTGTTTGCCCAGCCGAATTCGATACCGGAGCCACCCTCAACATGACGATTTTAAGCGTGCCAGAGGGCGACGATAAGCCGCTTAAGTATCCGCTTATGTTCACGGTCGGGAAATGCTTCGTTTTCACGAAAATGGACACGAAATGCGTCTTTGATTTCGATGTTACAAAAGCTGAAGAAAGGATAAAGAAACTCAATAAAGAAGCTGTGTTCTATCCAGTCAGCGCGAAAAACGGCGAAGGGATGGACGCTTTAGCCGACTACATTCTTGCCTCTGTAAAAGCATATCAAAGCAAATAAAAAGGACATTTTTCAAAATAGTCGCGATAAAACCTAAACAACGGCATTAATTAGCACTCACCACTTGCGAGTGCTAATTTTTGTTCTATAATGATGCCATCCTCGCTGAGGATAGGAGGTATCGATATGAAATTAGAGCAAGTACCAGATTACCAAAACGACGAGAATATTCTCGAAAAGTTTGGTCGCAACATAAACGAAGAAGTCAAGAAAGGGAAGATTGATCCCGTCATCGGGCGCGATGAGGAAATAAGGAAAGTCGTCACCATTTTGGCGCGTAAAACGAAGAATAACGTCATATTGCTTGGGGAACCGGGCGTAGGCAAAACCGCAATCATCGAGGGGCTCGCGGAGCGCATTGTCAAAAACGACGTCCCAAATACCTTAAAAGACAAAATAATCTATGAACTCGATATGGGCGCCCTTATCGCGGGCGCAAAATACCAAGGCGAGTTCGAAGAGCGCCTTAAAGGCGTGCTCAACAAAATCAAGGAAAGCGATGGCAAAATCGTGCTTTTCATCGATGAGATTCACCTTATCGTCGGAGCTGGGAGGACAAGCGGGGCGCTCGACGCGTCTAACATGCTGAAACCGATGCTCGCACGTGGGGAAATAGATTGCATCGGCGCGACGACTTTAAGCGAATATCGCGAATACATAGAGAAAGATCGCGCGCTCGAGCGCCGTTTCCAAACGGTCATGGTTGGCGAACCAACGGTTGAAGACACAATCACCATTTTGCGCGGCCTCAAGCAGCGCTTCGAGTCTTATCACGGCGTGAAAATCACCGATGGGGCTCTCGTTTCCGCCGCCACGATGTCGAATCGTTATATCACCAACAGGTTTTTGCCTGATAAAGCCATAGACTTGGTGGATGAAGCTTGCGCGAGCATTAAAGTCGAAATTGAATCAATGCCAGCCGAACTAGACGATGTATCGCGGAAAATCCGCTCGCTTGAAGTCGAGAAAGTGGCTCTTTCAAAGGAAAAAGATGACTCCAGCAAGCGCCGTCTAGCCGACCTGAACCAGGAGCTTTCCTCTTATAAGCAAAAAGAAGAGGAACTCACAAAAGAGTGGAAAGCGGAGAAAGAAGACATCAAAGAGGCCAAAGAAATCAAAAGCAAGCTTGAGAAAGCCCAATTCGACCTCAACACCTATTTCGGGAATGGCGATTATGAGAGAGCCTCTCTTCTTCAATACAAAGAGATTCCAGAACTCGAAAAACGCTTGAAAGAGCTTGAAGGAAAAGACGCGAAAGAGAGCAAGCTCGTTGACCAAGTCGTCGATGAGGAGAACATTTCGCGCATCGTGGCCAAAATCACTGGCATCCCGGTCTCACGCATCCAAAAAGGAGATAGGGAAAAGGTTCTTGAACTCGATAAAACGCTCAAAAAGCGCGTCATCGGGCAAGATGAGGCCATTAAGCTTGTGAGCAATGCCATTTTGCGCCAACGCGCTGGAATCAAGAACCCGAATAGACCAATCGGCAGTTTTCTCTTCCTTGGGCCAACAGGCGTAGGGAAAACCGAAGTCGCGCGCGCTTTGGCTGAAGCCCTCTTCGATAACGAGAACAACATCATTCGCATCGATATGAGCGAATACACCGAGAAATACGCGGTCTCGCGCTTAATCGGCGCAGCCCCTGGGTATGTTGGATACGAAGAAGGTGGGCAGCTTACCGAAAAAGTGCGCCGCAACCCTTATTCCGTTGTGCTCTTCGATGAGGTTGAAAAAGCAGATCCGGAAGTGCTCAACTTGCTTCTTCAGGTGCTTGATGATGGTCGGTTAACGGATTCCCAAGGACATTTGGTCGATTTCAAAAACACCATCATTATCATGACAAGCAACATCGGGAGCGAATACTTGCTTGAAGGCAAGAAAGAACCTGCGAAAGAACTGCTTAATCACACCTTCAAGCCGGAGTTTCTCAACCGTATCGATGAGATTGTCTACTTCAATCCGCTTTCGAAGGATGTTCAATATCACATCGTCGAGAAGATGCGATGTGATATTGAACATCCTTCGAAAGCGGATTGAAGTAGAC
>CAVHTL010000002.1:11549-21598 GCA_963638955.1 bacterium | reverse complement strand
GCGCTTGAAGGAGCAATACTTCTCCTTCTCCTTCTCAGACGCATTGAAGAGTTATATCCTCGATACAGCCTATTCCCCAAATTACGGGGCGAGGCCGCTTAAACGCTTTATCCAGGATAATGTCGAAACAGTCATTGCCACCGCGATTGTAAAAGGCGAGGTTGACACTAAGAGCAAATATCTAGTGGATGTCTCTAATGACGAAATTACGATAAAGCCACTTGAATAAAAGCAAAAACGGAGCCCGATTTGGGCTCCACTTTTTTCCATTTAAGACCTTTAAGCGATTCTCAATTCGCTGTCCGGATCGAAAACATGGGCTTTTTTGAGGTCGAAATCGTAAGCGATGTCTTCGCCGTTTTTGAGTTCGTGGACGAGAGGGAGCTTGGCGACCATATCGATTCCGCAGAAATCGGAGTGGACATAGTATTCATGCCCCAAAAGCTCTGCCACGCTGATTTTGGCTTTATGCTCTTTTCCCACGTGTATATCCTCTGGTCGAATTCCGAAGATGATGTCGCCTTTCCCGCTTTCCAAAGAGAACTTGGCATTCGAGAGCTCCTTTTCCGCAAGAGCGATTAATTCAGCGGTCTTGTCAGTTGTTCCATCTTTTTTGCCGAACGCAAAACGCGATTTCTTTTTCTCTTCTGTCGGCTCGGCTTTAAGAGACGCTAGTTTCTCGTTCAGGGTCTTGATGCGGCTCTCGTAGAAATCGTGGAAGCTCTTTTTGAAATCGGCACCGACTTTGATCTTCTCATCGTTTCTTAAGACGATTGAATCGCCATCGTATCTGGCTTTCATGAGGTTCATGGCTGGCGAGCCGATGAAGGAAGCGACGAACATATTGGCCGGTTTGCTATAGATTTCCATCGGGGTGCCGATTTGCTGGATGTAGCCAAGTTTCATGACGACGATCCTTGATGCCATCGTCATGGCCTCGGTCTGGTCATGAGTGACATAAATAGTGGTGGCGTTGAGTGCTTCGTGAAGCTTGATGATTTGGCTTCTCATTTGGACGCGAAGTTTGGCGTCAAGGTTAGAAAGCGGCTCATCCATAAGGAACACCTTAGCGTTTCTAACGATGGCTCTTCCTAAGGCTACGCGCTGTCTTTGACCGCCTGAGAGCGCTTTTGGCTTACGATCAAGATATTCCTCGATTTGGAGGATTTTAGCGGCCTCATGGACACGCTGATCGATTTCTTGCTTGTTGATATGACGAATCTTCAAACCAAAGGCCATGTTGTCATAGACTGTCATATGCGGATAAAGAGCATAGCTTTGGAAGACCATTGCGATGTCCCTATCCTTTGGCGATTTCTCGTTTGCATATTCGCCATCGATATATAGATCCCCGTTTGTGATCTCCTCTAAACCGGCAATCATACGGAGAGTGGTGCTCTTCCCACATCCCGAAGGGCCAACGAAAACGATGAATTCGTGTTTCTTGATATCCAGATTGAAATCGAACACGGCCTGAACGTTGTTGTCGTATATCTTGTCGATGTGTTGAAGGGAGACGAAGGCATCCTCATGCCCTTTCATCCCGTCGTCTTTCGTTTCTTCGGAAATTGTCGTTTCTTCTTTAGACATTGTTTTCACTCCTTTTTAATTGTCTTTTATTTTATAGAACAGAAAAAGCCATCACGAGCTTGTCGCGATGGAACGTTTTTCTAAATCCACGCAAAAACTGGCTATTTTTTAAGATATCCGCGTTTTGCGAAATGAAATCACTTCGTTTTGAGCCTTCAGATGAAGCTGATTCTGTTTCGGCGCTGAGCATGAAAAGAACGGGTTCCGAAATCAATATATCCCCTAATTCCTCTTCTTTCTCATGGTCTAATGCAAGTTTCCTCGCGAGCAAAGAGGAAACTGAAGGAGTACCACGTTTCGCCTCTTTATCGACAAAGCCTATGTTGGCATAGCAAAAACTTGACTCGTTCAAATAACGCTCCAAGTCGTTGCTTCTCAAAGATTTCAATCTGACGTGCTTTTTCATCCCTTCGCCTAAATCCATTCCATTATAGTGGCAAGAAAAAAGAAAACGCAAACTCGTGGCCGTTTTTGATAAGAAAAATAGCAAAAAAACGAAAATCAATGAAATATAACGCAAAAAACGATCATCGTTTATAATTTCATTATGGCCATTGAATTTGAATCAACTTACGCGAAAGCGAAACGCGATGACGAAGGTTATCGCAAAAGCATCTCCTCTGTTTCCACATGGGCCAAAAAAAGGCGTTTATTGCCAGGAGCCCCTGATTTGTGCTCACTTGTTTATGAAGGCGGCGACACGCTCATTGTCAATTTCCATGGCGGCGGTTTTTGTAACAAGCATCCGCTAGATGACGACGCCTTGTGCCAATATATATCGAAAACCTATTGCACAACGGTGCTTAACCTTGATTTTTCCAGCAGCGTAAAATGGGGCTTCCCGGTCCAAATTACAGAGATAGAGCGCCAACTTCTTGCTTTTGTGCGCGAGAACGATTTTAAATTCAGCAAGATTATCTTCCTCGCCCATAGCAGCGGCGCGAATTTAGCCACCGTTTTAACGAGGCGTTTTCTCAAGAACAAATCAATCAAAATCAATGCTTTGGTCTTGAATTACCCATTCCTTGATTTAAGCATCGAGGCATCAAAACGCCCGGAGGCAGAAGGGCTTTGGCCGGATTCCTTGCTAGACGAATGGGTCTCTTTCTACGTGCCGAACAAAATCATCAGAAAAGACCCGTCGATCTCCCCGATTTACATGAATAAACAAATGCTTAAAGGCTTCCCGAGCACCTATATCGTGGCAGCGGAAAAAGACCGTTTGACGGAAGACGCGAAGGCATTCGCATCAAAACTAAAAGCCGCGAAAGTGGACACCCGTTTATTTATCGCTCCTGAAAGACACGGTTTCATCGAAAGAAACATGAGCAACATTTATCATTTGCCAAATGACCCGGCCGTTCTTTACGCAAAATCGGTTATCGATCAGGAATTGGTTTTCGCCTTGACGAGCAAATAGAGGTCTATTTATCGAATTTTGTCCGTAACACCGCGATGAAGGTGAGCGGGATGCCGATTATAAGCACGAAGGCTAAGCTCCAGCCTTGGTTTTCGTCGACGTGCAGGCCTATTTCCAAATAAGCTGAGACCAATAAAGTCCAGATAAAGCAGATGCGATAGGCAAGCAAGTGTATCTTGTTCTGATAACACCACGCATAAAAAACAAGCACGCAGAAAGTGCCTGGAATAGCCCAAACGAAGGGCATCCATATGCTGTAGGTGGATTCTTGATGGAGGATTAAAATGCTGCCGCAAACAACCGATGCGATAGTCCATACCCCGAGAATCCAAAGCGCGCAGATGATGAGACGGTTTCGAAATTCTATCTGATCGCGGCTTTTAGCGTATAAGAGTTTGTTGTCCGGCGTAGGTTTGTGGGTAAGATAATCGATGGTGACGCCATAGAAGTCCGCGAGGTCCTGAAGTGTGGCCAAATCAGGCACGACCTCCCCTCTTTCCCAGCGAGAGATGTTTTTGTCGCTATAAGAGAACCTTTCCGCGATATCCCCTTGCGTAAGGCCGCGGTCTTTTCGTAATTTCACTAGATTGCTCGCCACGATTTCGGCGATTTCGTTTTGTGTCATGGTGGCTTGATTTTAACGCGCCCGCTCTTTTTATTGAAGGGCAGTTTCTTTGCTCAACTTACATTCGTGAAACGCGGATGCTTAGACAAGGCCCTTTGCAAGTTTGGCGGACACTCACTACAATACAAAGGGCGAAAAATGATTAATTTGGTTTATTGTGGCAATAAATATATGTTCGACGGCCTTTTGTTGTCGCTATTAAGCGCGAGCAAGGTGAGCAAAGAGCCTCTTAACGTCACAATCCTCACCGGAGACTTCAGCAAGCTTGACCCCTCGTATATCCCTTTAGAGAATTACGAAGCTGATTTTTTGCGCACCGTCATAAAGAAATACAACAAAGAGAGCGATTTAGAACTTCGCGATGTCGGTGAACTTATCAAAAGCGAATTGACAGATACCGCCAATCTCAATAACGAATACACGCCTTACTGTTTGATGAGATCTTTCTTGGATTTGCTCGAGAACGTCCCCTCACGCCTCCTCTATCTAGACTGCGACACAATCGTCATGCGTGATTTGGCCTCTCTCTTCCACAAAGATTTGGGGGATAAGGATATAGCCTCTGTCAAAGACAATGCACGCGCTGGCTTACTCAAGCGTCATTACTTCAATGCTGGCGTGATGCTTCTCGATTTAGAGAAACTGCGGCACGATGGCCTTATGGTCGCTTCGCGTGAACTCATCGCCACGAAAAAGATGAAACGTCCTGATCAAGACGCGATGAATAAAGTCTTTGCCAAGGCCAAAAAAATCGCTTTCTTGCCGCGCGAATACAACGAGCAAAGACGTCTATCGCCTTCAACTGTAATAAGACACTTTACTCCGCAATTCGTCTTTTTCCCTTTGCCGCACATAATCGATGTAAAGCCGTGGGAATACGCAAACGTGCATAACGTTTATCACTACAAGGAATTCGATGCGCTTTTCAAAGAAACGGCACAACTGAAGAAAGAATTTTCGCTTTCTAATGTTGAAAGGTTTAAGTAATTAATGGAGTTAGTAAGAAAATCCCATACTTTACGAGGTTTTCGTTATAATAACGTTCAAATTAAAGGAGGATATTAAATTAATGTACAGTGAGGAGAATAGATCCTCGGGCTTAGCCAAGTTCCTCTCGAACTATGACTATGTCTATCTGGATACTTGCTCTCTCATGGAAGACGGATTCCCCATCTTCATGGACGCTCTTGTGGCATCCAAGGAATACTGGAAGGAAGGTCTGCGCGTAATTGTTCCCAATGAATGCGTAAAGGAATTGAAAAAGCATTCCAAGAACAAAGAGAAAATCGATGCGAGAATCGGCGCGAAACGCGCGCTCAAGATTCTTGGCCACGATAAATGGCACGGCAAAACGATTGAAAGAGAAAAAGGAATCACCGGCGGTGATTTCGGAGATCAAGCAATTACGCAGGCGGTAATACAGAATAGAATCAGAAGCAAGATCCTTGTTATTACCCAAGATAAGACCCTGACCCGCGATTTGAGAAACCTAAATCAATTAGAGTCGCAGCACGGAAGAAACCTTGATGTTTGCAAAATAACTCCAAATGGCGAATTGGCGAAGAATCTCGGCGAAAGCGGATATTCTCGCCCCGTAGAGAACAAGAACAAGGAAAAGAAGAAGGGCTTTGGGTTCAAAAAGCTCTTTGAAAAACCGCAAAAGAAAAACACCAAAGAAGAATTGCCGTCTTCTCTTTTGCTCATTCAAGAAGCCGACCAAAAATTGGCTTCTGCCTTAGGCAACAGAAACTATCCTAACGACAAGAGGTTAGCGGATCTCAACGCCCAAATTTCGGCTTTGTCGCGCTTATCAGGCGCCGACAAGAAGAAATTGACTTTGATTTATCCAGAAGACCGATTGCTTAAGGAGAAAGAAGCCGTAATCAAACGCAATATGGCTGCAGTCGAAACAAAAAAGGCTTCTAAACAAGAGACCCACGAACATTTCGAAAAGCCCTTGCCAAAGAAGACACTGCCTGAGCCTTCTTCGCTCAATTTGCCAAAACCGGAAAAAGGCAAAACGACGGTTGAAGCTGCCTTGAAGGCGTTTTTCGAAGAACAGCATGTGCTCGTGCGTGATGATTCAGTGCCCTATTTCGCCCAAGTTCATGGGCCGATCGATGCAACGAACGGCTCGTTTTCTGCAGCAACAAAAAACACGTCATACCTTAAAAACGGTGAAGAAAAAGATGTCGCTTTTGCGGATAAACACGTAACGATATCTTGCAAAAACGGCTTGTATTTTGCCGCTTTTAAAACCGATAAAACTTCGCAAAAAGCGGTTGTAAAAGACGATATTGCCGAAAAACCACGCAAAAATACGGTTAAACCTGACAACGCCGACGCATCCAAAAAGGCCGCGGTTTCTTCAAAAAACAAGAAAGAAGAAGCCACGCCCGTGGAAGCAAAAACCGCTGCAGAAGATAAGGCAAAAGAAAGCGCGGAGAAGAAAAAGGCTCAAGGTAAGAAAACGGAGACTAAAGCCTTTAAACAAGACAACGCAAAGAAAGCTCCCGAAAAAAGCGAGTCGAAGGGAACTCAAAAAAACAAGGAGGAAAATAAGCAATCCGAGGAGCCCAAGAAAGAGACGTCGACCTCTAAAGCAAAAAAAGCCCCATCCAGTAAATCAAAGACTAAGGAAGAAGCGACTAAACAAGATGTCACCACAAGCGACCCATTCGCTGAAGGTTCCTTTGTTTTGCCTCAGGGCGTAAATCTTTTCGTCGGCGAGCCCTCAAAACGCAAAGGCGGTAAAAAAGCCGCTGGCAAAATAGAGAAAAAAGACGACCGTTTATCCGTTGAAGAAAAAATGGATGTCGACCGTTATCTCAAGAAAGAACCAGCCGTCTCAAAAAAGAGCGAGGGGCCAAAAGGCGACCATGAGTTACTCGAAAAGGCGCTCTCTTCCGAGGCAAAGCTGAATGCGAACATCAACAACTCCAACTATCCTTTGAAAAACAAAATCCGCGATCTGGAGACCCATAGGGCCCTCGTGAGAAAATTAAGCGAAAAGGATAGAAAAAGCCTTAAACTTAAGGTCTCCGATATCGACAAAAAGCTGAAAGAGCTCAAAAAGGCATCTTAACGAAAATGAGAGGGAATGGGTTGCTATCAAAAATAAGGCTCTTCCCTCTTTTCGTTTTCTTTTTATGCGGCTGCTCTCTTCAAGAGATAGTGCCTCAGCCAAGTGAAAGCGAATCATCGATAGAAGGGGAAAAGAACATCCCATCGACGATAAGGGATGTTGGCCTTTTTGGTGGAGACCATTATCTTCCCTCTATTGGGGAGGCCAAACTTTTGGTGATTCCGGTCACCTTATCCGATTACGCCTCTAATGCGACCGAAGAGAACAAGAGCAACATTGAAAAAACTTTTTTCGGGAGTGACCGAGAGACAGGCTGGGAGTCCGTTGCTTCTTTTTACGAAAAATCATCATACGGGAAGTCGCATTTAAGCGGCACCGTCTCATCTTGGTTTCCTTGCGGCTACTCATCGAGCGAGGTAGCGTCATTCGCCGATAAATCATCTCCTAATTTCGATCCGACATGGAAAATTGCCGAAGAGGCAGTGGATTGGTACAAGGAGACTTACGAAACAGATTGCAAAGATTTTGATTATGACGGCGACGGCTTCATCGATGGTCTTTGTCTCATCTATAGCGCACCCGATTATAAAAAGCAGACAAGCTTAGACAAATCTTTGTATTGGGCCTTCACTTATTCTCTTTACGATACTGATGAAGGGAATGCGTTGAGCCCTGTCCCTTTTCGCTACATGTGGGCAAGTTACGATTTTATGTATGCTGGATACGGCACTGAAAAAGTCGATGCCCATACCTATATCCATGAAACGGGCCATTTATATGGCTTGGGGGACTACTATGTCTCTAGCGTCAACAAGGATATTGAAAAGAATTATTCTCCTCTAGGCGGAGTCGATATGATGGATTGCAACATCATCGACCACAACGTCTTCTCAAAAATGTTGCTTGGTTGGTCTACCCCACAAGTGGCTCGTTCTGGCGGCTCTTTTTCCTTAAAGCCGTATGAAGAAAACGGCGATTGTTTGATTGTGCCAACCGACAGAGGTTGGGATAGCACCATTTTCGACGAATACATGTTGATTGAATTTTATACTCCGACTTATTTGAACGAGAGCGACAGCGTTTCTCCCTACCCTGGCAACGCTCGACGCGTGAAAGGCTTCGGTGAGCCTGGCATCAGGATTTATCATATCGATGCGCGTTTAGCGGCCATCTCGAATGATAGCAATCCGTTTTACACCGACTATATCTATCAAAGTTCCAATATTGCGACATATTTGGCTCACAATAACAGCAGCGGTTATAACATTCTTAACCCAGAATACCGGCTTATCCAACTCATGGATCATACTGAGAAGCGTAATTTCGACATGGACTATAACCGAAAAGACAGCAGCTCAAAATTAGCTTTGAAAGCCTATGCAGATGATACTTCTTTGTTCTATGAAGGCGACTCTTTTTCCTTCTCCTCCTACAAGCTTTCCTTTGCAGAATACCGTTACAACGGAAAAGCGACGATGAATAACGGCTACGTTTTTTCGAAGAAGATTGAAGTGCCCTATTTGTCGGATAATTTTGCCTCTATCGCGATAGATTGAGTCCGTTTTTTCGCTTTTCGCTTATTGTCTTGAAACGAGTAACGCTTGTGAGTAATATTATTTCGTTTCACGAAAAGGACGTATTTTTATGAAAAAGAAATTGAATCTAAATTTGAATCTATTTGCGACATTTGGCTTTTCGGCCATTTTCTTTACCGTTCTTGCCTTCCTCTTCCCAATCGGCACAGGCGTTATTTGGACGACAGAAACTGCTGGCAGCGATTATTTCTGCGGCTATGACTTCGTCTTCGGGAACGATGCTTGCCAAATCGAATCAAACGGGTTCTTTATTGCAGTTTTCGTTCTCCTTATTATTGCTCTAGTCTTCCAGATTCTTGGCACCGTCTTTACCTTGCCGAATCCTGATTCTGAACACAAGTTCTCGGGTTTCCTCCATTTACTCACTGGATTGATGCTCGTTATTGTCGCCATCATTTTCTTCTTCGGTGCCGTCGTGACAGAAACTCCAAACGAAACCTATGTTGCTTCTTTGGGCTTTGGGTTTATCGTTGGCGGGATCGTATCTCTCCTCAGCGCCATTTCTTCTTTCGGTTGCTACGTTTTATCCTAATCCAAAGCAACAAGAAACCAGATGCTGTTTCTAGCCGTGCGAAACACGGCTTTTTATATACCTTATTTATTTACAGGGTTATCTTATTGAAGTATGGACAAAACAAACGTGATGCGTCTATTGGACATTCATGAAATCAATTATGTTCCGCACGAATACGATGCAGACATTGTTGACGGCAAAGGCGTTGCCATGGCTCTCCAAGAGGAGCCTGAACGCGTTTTCAAAAGCCTTGTTTGTGATGATGGCCATCGCAATCTATTTATGTTCGTGGTGCCTGTCACCGGAGAATTGAATCTTAAAAAAGCCGCAAAAGCAGCCAAAACGAAAAGCGTTGCAATGATCAAATCGAAAGACCTATTGCCTCTAACTGGTTATATTCATGGCGGGTGTAGTCCAATCGGATTGAAGAAACCGATGCCGATATTTATCGATGAGACCGCCGAGATTTTCGATACCATTTTCGTTTCGGGTGGGAAAAGAGGATATCAAGTCGAACTTTCGCCTATCGACCTGAAGGATTTTGTTCGCGCAACTTTTGCTTCATTGACCGACTGATTTGGTAAAAAGCGATACTTCTCTCTAGCTATTAGTGAGGAGAGAATTATGAACGATTCACTGAACAGCTTCCTTTCTTATTACCAAAGTCTGCTTGATAGTGCTCTTGACCCCTATAGAAGAGAGATAGTAGGAAATTACGCCGATCGTTCGATTGGAGATAAGGCTGCCGCCGCTTTTTTGAAGGCGAGCGCGGTTCGCCGGAGAGGCGGAGACAGCAACGAGATAAACGGCATATCGCTTTCCTTGCTCGAGGACACGAACAAAAGCTTATCGGGGCTCTTCTTAAAAAGCGATACACAATATGCATATATGCCAGATTTACGCTGCTACAAAAACGATGTCAGTAGCAAAATCAATGAATTAACATGCTAAAACGCGGTAGTATCGAAGAAAAATATCAAATTGTAAAACTTAGCACTCAAATGTTGACAGTGCCAAAAAACAAGGTATCATATCCTTAGCACTCAGATAAGACGAGTGCCAAACAATTGGAGGATAGATAATATGTACGATTTGAAAAATAGAAGCAATTTGCTCGAGAAGGCCTTATTTGATGACTGGTTTATGCCAGAAGGAAACAAGGGTCTCCAAATGAGAACTGACATCAAGGATGATGGCGACAAATATTTGCTTGAAGTCGA
>CAVHTL010000002.1:9822-11539 GCA_963638955.1 bacterium | reverse complement strand
AAGTCGAGCTTCCTGGGATTGACAAAAAAGACGTCGATGTTTCGCTTGAGAACGGCTATTTGACCATCAAAGCCTCAGTTCAAAACAGCTTCAACGGAAACGATGAAGAGAAACAAAATAAGAAATTCATTCATAGAGAACGTTTCTATGGTGTTTCCTCAAGAAGCTATTACGTAGGCGATGTTGACAAAAAGACGATCAATGCCTCACTGGAAAATGGTATCTTGACCGTCAGCTTCCCAAAAGAAAACCCGGAGAAAGCTGAAGAAGATCGCCGCATTGAAATCAAATAATCAAGGCAAAAAGGGCGAGCCGTTTAGCGGGCCCGCTCTTTTTATTCTGCGAGAATCGCGATTATTCTTTCTTGCCTTCCGGCCACGACAAGCGGCTTATTGTTTTTGATATAGACGTTGGTTTCGCTTCTCATTCCGAAATCCGGGGCGTAGATTCCTGGTTCTAAAGAGAAACAAACGCCCTCGATAATCGATCTGTCGTCATGTGATTCATAGTTATCCATATTGACGCCAGCTCCATGCGGCCCCACATCGACGGCGATGCTGTGGCCGAGTCTATGGGTGTAGTATTCGCCATACCCCATTTCTTTGATGTAGCTGCGCGAAATGTCATCGACTTCGTAGCCTTTGACAACGCGTTTGCTCATTTCATCATCTAGGAACTTCAAGCAAAGATCGATGTCTTTTTTGAGGATATTGAAGCGATTCTCGTAGACTTCAGGTACATTTTCGCCCACATATCCCATCCATGTGATGTCGGCATATACGGCATCTTCATCATCCATTTTCGCCCACATATCAATCAAAACGAGATCGCCTTTCTTGATCGGCGAATAATGGTCTTTGGTCGGTCCGTAGTGAGGATTGGAGGCGTTTTTCCCGATCGCGACGATTGGCTCATCGTCATATGTCATCCCTTCTTCGTGAAAACGGCGGCAGATGAACTGTTGAATTTCATATTCGTTCGTCTCGCCGTTTTTAACAATCAGCTCTTTTATCTTTTTGAACGCCTCATCCTTGATTTGAAGCGTTAAAGCGTCTGCTCTTTGCTGAAGCCCAAACGACCTTGATGAGTAAACGGCGGTGAGAGTCTGAAGGAGGTCGGCGCTTGAAGAGATATTGATGCCTAGGCTTTTGATGAAAGAGACCGAACCGTAGTCGGCGTTGCTGACGCGGGGCAACAAGCCGTTTTCCGAGACGTCCATCAAAACGGAACGATAAGTGCTGAATAAAGTTCTCTCCAAATCGAGCATTTCTTGCCAACTGTGATAAACGTGCAAGTCAAAGTTTTTGGTGGTTTTCTCATCTTGCAGGAAAACGGTGTCGATGGAGTGGCAAATGAGATACGGTTTATTTTCTTTTGGGATAACTAAGAATATCTTCCTTGTTAGCATTTTCTCCCCAAGCAAGGAGACGAGGGCTTTGTTTTTGTTTTCATAATCGACGATGATCCAGGCATCTTCCCCCATCTTTTTTATGTGTTCTTGAATTTCAGATATGTCTTTCATAAAAATCTCCGTGGTTATTGTTTCACTATTTAAAGAGGTTTCCACTAAAATGATTCCATGAAAAGAATCGACTGCCGCCATGCACCAAACCCATATTTTGCAAGAAAGGAAACTTATTCCCTTAACGGCGAATGGGAATTCAAGAAAGACAAAGAGAGATCAATACCTGATAAATTCGAGAGGAAAATCAAAGTT
>CAVHTL010000002.1:0-9812 GCA_963638955.1 bacterium | reverse complement strand
CCGCCTTTCTTTGAATTATCCAGGAGAGGTGATTGGAGAACGAATCAGAATCGTTTTCAGTGCCGTTGACCAAATAGCCGATCTTTATTTCAACGGCAATCTGCTTTTGCACCATGAAGGCGGATACTTGCCTTTTTTCATTGTGGTAGACGAAGCAAAGGCGGGGGATGTTATCGACTTGACAGTGATTGATGATGTCGATTCGCCGTTTTATCCGAAAGGGAAGCAATCTAGCAATCCACATGGTATGTTTTATAAGCCAACGAGCGGCATTTGGGGAGATGTGTATCTGGAAATCCTTCCAAAAAGCGGTTATCTTTCCGGATTTTCGCTCAAAACGTCATTTGATCGTAAGAGAGTTGAAATAACCGACATATCTTTTCGTGGAGGCGAAAAGCAGCCTCTTTCGGCAAGCCTTTTCTATCAAGGGCGGTTGCTTGAAGAGGCGAACGAGAAGCTTGAATTCGATGTTAGCAATGAATTTCACCCTTGGTCGGTAGATGAACCAAATTTGTATGAAGTTGAGTTACGCTACGGAGACGATGTTGTGGCTTCTTCTTTCGGCATAAAGAAGTTCGAGGTCAAAGAACGCGGAGGCAGCAAATTGTTTTTCCTGAACGATAAGCCCATCTATCTAAACGGCCTTTTGGATCAAGGTTATCACTCCCCTTCCAGCGGATTAACCCCTTTAAACGAAGAGAGCCTTGAGAAGGATTTGCGTTACGTCAAAAACGCCGGATTCAATTTTTTACGAAAGCACATCAAGGTTGAGAGTCCGCGCTGGTATTATCTTTGCGATAAACTCGGGATTGTCGTGATGCAAGACTTTGTTTCGGGATGGGATAAGTACATGTATTTTTATTCAACGGTATTTCCGACGATCGGCTTCATCAAAGGCAGGAAAAACCAAAACCATAACCGCAAAAACAAAAAGTCGCAGGCCTTCTTTGAAAAGGAGATGCCTCTTTACGTAGAGCATTTCAAAAACGTGACATCTGTATGCCTATGGTGCCTGTTCAATGAAGGATGGGGGCAATATGATGCAACGAGATTGACGGAGAAACTGCGTTCTTTAGACCCATATAGACCTATTGATTCGACCTCTGGCTGGTTTGACGAAAAAACGGGCGACATCAATAGCAGGCACGTATATTTCCGCAAACCACGCCTTAAAAACAAAGGCGGTCGCGTTCTTTTCCTAAGTGAATTCGGTGGATACGTATATAAGGTCGAGGGGCATGGTTATGAAGGCAAAACCTACGGCTATAAGATGCTTTCAAACCCAGATGAACTTATCAAATGGCTAAAGAAGAGCTATTTGGAGTGGCTCGTTCCTTTGATTAAAAAAGAAGGATTGTGCGGAAGCGTTTATACTCAATTAAGTGACGTGGAAGGCGAGTTGAATGGCTTATTGACCTATGATAGGGCCCAATATAAAGTTGATCCATCTGTCCTAAAGAAGATAAACGAAGAGGTTTACCGTGCTTTCTTAACTACGTGGGGGAAGAGCGAATAAGCCAAGTGCAAAAACAATAACGCTCTCTTGAAAACGGCACGAGGTTTTCTCTTTTCGGGCGACTCATACGTTTGCGAAAGCGATTTCTTAATCGAAAAGAGACAGAAAACCAATATAATCTTTCGCATGATAAAAGATTTTCGCATCGCTTTCTTCGACATTGATTGGACACTTTATGATCACGCCGCCAAAAGATGGTCACTTCGTTCAATAGAGGCTATAAAAAAGCTTCACGATAAGGGAGTAAAAGTGTTCATTTGCAGCGCCCGCCCCTTCAATTCGATGGACGCTTTTGGCGTCTTCAATCTAGGAATAGAATGGGATGGATATATCTCTAGCGCCGGAGCTTGTGCGTTTGCTGACAATAAATTCATTCGCAAGACCTTGATGGACCCTAAGCGCGTGAATGAATTTCTATCTTTGGTAGAAAAGTTAGGATTAACCGCGGAAATTGTAAGCCCGCTTACGCGGAAACTTGCTTTCCCAACCAACTCGATTTCAGATGAATATTATTCCCATTTCGTGGAATGCGTTCCCGCCATTGCCTCTTACGAAAACGAGGAAGTCACCGGCATTAATCTGTTCTCTCATGAAGATAACGACGAACTCTTTAAGCGCGAATTCCCGGACTTCGTTTTCTATCGTTATGCGCCTTTCTCGGTCGATGTGTCCGGGGAGACTCACCAGAAAGGGGATGCAATCGAAATCGTTCTCTCCCATTACGGAATCAAAAAAGAAGAGGCCATCGGCTTTGGCGATGACTACCAAGATATTTCGATGGCCATGCATTTAGGGACTTTTGTTGCGATGGGGAACGGGAAAGACGAGGTCAAAGAGGTGGCTTCTTTCGTGGCGCCGAGCGTCGGGGAAGACGGGGTTTATTGCGGATTAAAGCATTATGGACTCGCCGATTAATCCGTTTTGAGAGCGTTACGCGTAAAAAAGAACATATTCTTTTTTTCTCGTCCTTAGCGAGTATCATATGCATACGTTATGAGTAAGCTCAATCAAGCTAAAACACCGTTTCTTGATAGCGTTGAAGAATATATAAAGCACGACGTGATCCCTTTTGATGTCCCTGGTCACCACATGGGCAATATCGATAACGGGGCTACAAGGCTACTCGGCAAAGAAACGTACCGAGCCGATATAAACGCTCCAATCGGATTAGACAATCTAGCCAAACCGCACGGGGTTATCCTTGAAGCGGAGAAACTGCTCGCCGAAGCCTGCATGGCAGATGACGCTTTTTTCTTAATCGACGGGACGAGCAGCGGTATCATCGCGATGATTATGACTGCCTGCAAAGCGGGCGAGAAAATCATTTTGCCGCGCAACATCCACAAGTCGGTGATCAATGCTCTTGTCTTATCGGGAGCTGTTCCGGTATACGTGATGCCGGAAATAGATGGTGATCTTGAAATTGCGAATCAGCCGTCGATTGAAGCTTTCAAGAAGGCAATCCTTCGCAACCCGAGCGCGAAAGCGGTGTTCATCATCAATCCGACCTATTTTGGCTCCACTTGTGATTTAAAAGAAGTGGTCGAGTTCGCTCACGCCCACAAAATGGCCGTCCTCTGCGATGAAGCGCATGGGGCCCATTATTACTTCAAAACGAAGAACCACCCCCTTTCGGCGATGGAAGCAGGTGCCGATATGAGTGCGGCCAGTTTCCATAAGACGGTTGGCTCTTTGACACAGAGTTCCGTTTTGTTACTCAAGAACCATTTCTACAAACGCGAAGACGTACAGAAAAACATCAATATCCTAAATTCGACCTCGCCTTCATCTTTGCTTCTTTGCTCGCTTGATGCCGCAAGAGCGTTCATGGCCAGCAAAGAGGGGGCAAAAGCCATGGAAGAGGTGTACAAACTCGCGAAATACGCTCGGAGCCAAATAAAGGGAATTCCTGGTTTCCTCGATAAGAGCCGCGAGCATTTCCTCCAGCATGGCTCTTTTGATTTCGATGAGACAAAACTCGTCATCGGAATCGATAAACTCGATATCGACGGGTATGAGCTATACCGTTTATTGAAGAGCGATTACGATATTCAAATGGAACTTGGCGAGCCTTATGCCGTGCTCGGCATTTTGGCTATTGGCACCAAAAAAGAACACATCGATAGGCTTATTGGGGCTTTGAAAGATATTTCTTTGAAACATTACAACAAGAAAATCGTTTACGAAGACCATCATTTTTCAAGCAAATTTCCTTATCAACTCTGCCGCCCTCGCGTAGCCTATTCCGCTCCCAACATTGTCAAAAATCTTGATGATTGCGACGGTGAAATAAGTCAAGAACAGGTTATGATGTATCCGCCTGGAATCCCCCTTATTGTGCCAGGAGAGGTATGGAACAAAGAGCTTATTGAGCGCGTCAAGGACATTGAAAAAAACGGTTTGACGCTTTTAAGCAACCATGCGAGCGGTTTTGATGTCATCGACACCGAAAAGTGGCGACGTTTCTATGTTTACGAAAGGCGTCTTAACGATTATTACGAGAACAAAATAACGACCCCCCTTTCCGATGGGTTCCGCTTGCCTTTTGAAGGCGATAAACACAAAGCCACCTTCGTTTTGATGCCTTTTAGGGCCGATACGTGGAGAGACGGGGCTGAGCCCGCAAGAAAAGAGTTCGTGGATATCATATCGGCGATTGCGGAACACGAAAAAGTCATTGTCGGCATTCATCCGCGGTTTTATTCCTCTTTAGCCGAGAGGTTCAAAGGCATGAAAAACGTTGAGACCGTATCAATCCGCTACAACGATTCCTGGGCACGCGACAACATGCCTTTATTCCTAGTGAACAAAAAAACGAAAGCCATGAGAACGGTCGATTTCCGTTTCAATGCCTGGGGAGGGGAATACGACGGGCTTTATCGCAACTACAAAGATGACGATAGACTCGGTTCTTTGATTACGAAACGAATGAAGCTCCTATCTTATTACCTTCCTTCCTTCGTTTTGGAGGGCGGAAGCATCGCAACGGATGGAGAAGGAACCCTCATAACCACGGAAGCCTGTTTGCTCAGCAAAGGCAGGAATCCAAATATGTCGAAACCGGAAATCGAGGAAGTGCTTAGAGAGTTCCTAGGGATCGAAAAAGTGATTTGGGTTAGACACGGCATCTACGAAGATGAGACCGATGAACACATCGACAACATGGTGGCTTTTGTTAAACCTAGCGAAGTCGTCATGGCTTGGAGCGATGATAAAAACGATCCACAGTACGAATATTGTCGCGAAACGTATAATGATTTGTCTAAGAGCACAGATGCTTTGGGTAGGAAACTGACGATTCACAAAATCAAAGTGCCTTCCCCGTCTTTATATGTGAGCGAAGCGGAGAGCAAAGGCTTATCTAACGGCAAGAGCACCATCAAGAAACGTCAGGTTGGCGATAGACTCTCCGCGAGTTACATCAATTTTTACCAAGGGAAAGACTTCGTGCTCCTTCCTTCGTTCGGGGTAAAGGAAGACGAAGAGGCCCTTTCCATCATTTCTTCGCTTTTCAAAGACAAGAAAATACATCAAATTTACACCAGGGAGATTTTGCTTGGCGGAGGCAATATCCATTGTATTACCATGCAAATACCTGAGAATGGAGGGGATAATGAAAATTAAGGCAGCGATTACGCAGTTTTCCATGTCGGAGAACTACGAAGAAAACATTGCAAAAGCCGATTCTTTGATCGAAAAAGCCGCAAAAGAAGGTGCGAACCTGATTCTCTTGCCGGAACTATTCGAAGGACGTTATTTCTGCCAAGTTGAGGATTATCGCAATTTCTCTTTGGCTGAAAATTTCAAAGACAGCAAGACCATCGCCCATTTTTCCGAAATGGCGAAAAAACACAACGTCGTCTTGCCTATCTCCTTCTTTGAAAAAGCGGGCGTCAGTTATTTCAATTCTTTAGCGCTCATCGATGGGGATGGGAAAATGCTCGGGCTTTACCGCAAGAGCCATATTCCAACTGGAGAATGTTATGAAGAAAAGTTCTATTTTTCGGAAGGGGATACGGGATTTAAGGTTTTCAAGACTAAATTCGGCAAAATCGGCATCGGAATTTGCTGGGATCAATGGTTTCCCGAAACTGCGCGCATTTTGACCCTCATGGGCGCCGAAGTGCTGCTTTATCCAACCGCGATAGGGAGCGAGCCTGTTCTTCCAAAGGATTCTAAGAGCCACTGGCAAAACGCGATGAAGGGGCATGCTGCCGCCAACGTCATCCCGGTTTTGGCAAGCAACCGTGTCGGTTTGGAAAAAGCTGGCTCGTCCTCCATGACTTTCTTTGGCTCATCCTTCATCGCTGATCAGCACGGCGATATATTGGAAGAGATGAATAGGACTGAGGAAGGGTTTAGAGTAGCAGAACTCGATTTGGACAAGTTCAATGATGACCGCATAGATTGGGGTGTTTTCCGCGACAGGAGAACTGACCTATATGGCGGGATTTTGAAAAAGACGCTCGAGGAGTAAAAACGCATGGAATGGTTAGGATTATCTTTTGTTTTTGGAATCGCTTTGGCGATGGATTGCTTTGCTTTGTCAATCTCTGATGGGCTTGTTTATCAAGACCTAGACAAGAAAAAGCCGTTTTTCATCGCGGGAGTCTTTGGCCTTGCGCAGGGCCTTTTCCCTTTGGTTGGGTTTTTGCTCGGCGAGGCGCTAGCCAAGCAAATCGATAAGTACGACCACTGGATCGCTTTCGTGCTTTTGCTCATTATCGGCGCGAAGATGATTTTCGAGGGAACGAAAGGCATCGTGAAACCTGAAACCAGAGAGCCGAAGAAGTTTTCCTATGGTGAAGTTCTCGTTCAGGGCGTTGCTGATTCGATTGATGCTCTTGCGGTCGGTATCACCATCAGAACCAATATTCACGCCACGGCTGATTATCAAGTTTATGTGGCTTTTGCCATCATCGCTTTCTGCTCATTTGCCATCTCTCTCATTGGCTTATTCTCCGGAAAACAAATAAACAAACTGCTTAAAGGAAAATACGAAATCAGCGAAATTATCGGCGGTGTTATTCTTGTCGTGTTAGGGACGCTGCTTCTATTGGAAGGATTGGGCGTCATCGCATTTTAAAGATCAGCATGGGAAAGAAACGTGTCGCTCTTATTATAGTCTTTGTCTCCGTTTTCCTTTCTTCATGCTCAAACTTAGATACAAGCAGTTTTAGCAAGATAAACCCATCTTCTTCTGTTTCTTCTGAGCCTTCAAGTTCTTCCTCGGCACCTTCATCTCTTTCTAATTCGTACGAGTACAAAGTCTTTAACGACTTTAAACTCAGTGAAAAAGTCGTTTCCTTTTCCGCGGACGGCTCCTCTTCTTTGGATAACGAATGGGCCTCTTTCTTGATCAACAAAGGAAAAACAGGAACCTTCTTTTCGTTAGAGAAGGGCGGGAGCTTTACAAACGAAACGCCCTTAACTTATGTTTCAGGAATCGAAATCAACTATACGAGAAGTAGCGAATATGGGCAGCTTTACTACTCGGTGAGCGATTATCCGATTTCCTCACCCAACGCGTCAATCTTGCCCATTTATAGCGGGACCAAAATAGCCTTCGATAATGGCGGATACCCTTTTTTCTCCATTTACGCCGCCGTCGGGGAATTCGATATTGAAAGCATTTCCGTTTTTTCGACCGAACGAAGGTCGGAGAGAGATACAAGTGACATTGATGTTTATTCCGTCAATGACCTACACGGCGCGATCGAATACAACGTCAGTTCCGCGATGCAAATCGGGGCAAGCAGGATGAGTTCGTATTTCGCTAGGGAAAGCCAAAAGAACATAAATGGAAGCATTATCCTTTCAAGTGGCGACATGTGGCAGGGGAGCGCGGATAGCAACATGAGCGAAGGAAAGCTTGTGAATGAGTGGATGAACATGGTCGGGTTTGAGAGCATGGCGCTAGGGAATCACGAATTTGATTGGAACCCGAGCACGATTGAAAAGAACGCCAAAGAAGCCAATTTTCCATTTTTATGTATCAATTTGCGTAACGAAAACGACGAAATGCCTTCTTGGGTATCACCAAGCAAAATCATTGCTCGCCAAGGGATCAAAATAGGCATTATCGGCGCGATTGGGCTACTTGAATCGTCGATTGAGGCCAACGCTTTGTCAGGCTACCACTTTTCGCCAAGCTATATCACGTTAATCAATAAAGAAGCCACCCGCTTACGCGAAAAAGAAGGATGCTCCTTGATTTTCCTTTCTTACCACAATGAGAGGTTCGACACCTCGTCTTGCCGTAACATCGACGCGGTATTCGAAGGACACACCCACACCGGCTATTCGAGAATCGACGAGTACGGCATTCCGCACGTGCAATGTTATGGCAACGGCTCTGGAATCCAGCATCTCAAGTTCAAAAGAATGGACGATGGATCCTATAAATACAGCGCAGAAGAAAGCGATATGTTTTCTTATTCGTCTGCGTCGTCGTTACTAATTAATGCGCCGTTCGAGGAACTGAACGCTTATTTCGAAGAGAAAATAGCCCCTATTAAAAATAAGGTTGTCGGGACGAGCGATAAACCCTTATCCAAAGACGATATTGGCGCGATTGGATCTGAGGCTTTATATCGTTACGCCGAAGACAATTATCCTGAATACGAGGTGGCGGCATCGTTTATAAATACTGGCGGAGTAAGGCAGACGATTCCATCAGGTGAAGTCACATACGGCCAGATTTACGCTTCTTTGCCTTTCGACAACACGAACAACATTTGCTCTATTGGTGGAAGAGAACTGAAAAGCCAGTTTTTGAATAACGGCGGATATTATTATTCGTATTGCGAAGGAAACGTTTCTTCAATCGAAGACAATAAGGAATACAATGTAATCACGTTGTCTTTCATAAGCGACGGCAAATACGGGAAGAGCCTCACTGTTTTAAAGCGTGACGGCAATTATCTCCGCAATATCGTCGCCGATTATTTCAAGGAGGTAACAGAGAATGCCTAAATGGGGTTTGGCCATTCAAGGTGGTGGAATACGCGGAGCATATGCTGCAGGCGCCGTTGATGCGCTCATGGATAAAGGGATTTATGCCCCTCTTTGCTACGGCACGAGCGCTGGCGCGTTAGTTGGCGCCAATTACGCCGCAAAAGAGAAAGGCAGGACCATCGAGATCATGCTCAAGGCAATGCACGACCCCAGATTCGTTTCCTTTGCCCATTTCATGAAGAAAGGCAATTTCTTCAATTTCCCGTGGCTATTCGTCGAAGCCAAATCAATTTTCCCGTTCAATGACGATATTTTTTGGAATTCGGAAGTGGATTTTTATGCCGTAAGCACCAACTGTTTAAATGGAACGCCGGTTTATTGGAATAAAAAAGACGAGCATTTTTACGATGGATTGGCCGCCAGTTGCTCTTTGCCGATGTTCACCAAAAAACCTATCGTGGTGAATGGTCTTCCGTGTTTAGATGGCGGAATCGTTGAAAGGATTCCGTACCACAAAATGCTTGAAGGCGGCATTGAAAAGATTGTGGTGATTTCTACCCGCCCTCGCGGATTCAGATATGGCGATGTCGGGAACTTGGAAAAAACCATTGTGAAAGACCGTTATAAGAAATACCCTGTTTTCGTTGAATGCGAGTTCAAAAACCACGAGGTTTTCAATGCCCACATGGATGAACTTGAGCGTTTGGAAGACGAGGGAAGGGCGCTTGTCGTTTGGCCTTCCGAAAGTACTGATATCAGTTTTTTCGAACGGAGAGGATCAAAGATTTTCCCTCTCTACGAGCTAGGCAAAAAAGATTGCGAAGCATTATTGGACAAAATAGTGAAAACTATCGACTGAAAATAGCCTTTTTGTCTTATAATTCTCTCACATGAACAAAAACGACAAAAAAGCGCATCGAGGGAAAAAAGGACTTATTAATCCTAATAGAATCAAGACCTTTTTGGTTTATAAAGAATGCGAACTTTTGCCATTTTTGGAAATGAAGATGCCGGGCCTCAATCGGTCGCAAATTCGTCATATAATCGCTAGTCAGCAGGTTTCCGTAGGCGGAGCGCCCACGACCCTATTCGCCTTCAAGCTTTATCCAGAGGATGAAGTCGTTGTAAGCCGCGACAGGATTGCAAGGAAAAACAGACACGATATCCCGATTTTATACGAAGACGAAGACATCATCGCCATCGATAAGCCTTCTGGGCTCCTTTCAGTGGCGACGGAGCGCGAAAAAGGTCGCACAGCCTATAGAATGGTGAGCGATTACGTAACTAGCAAAAATCACGATGCTCGCATTTTTGTTGTCCATCGCCTCGATGAGGACAC
>CAVHTL010000001.1:48140-50951 GCA_963638955.1 bacterium | reverse complement strand
GTTTTTAACTATTATGGATAGAATCATTCATAATTCATATGTTATTCCTTCATTATTATTTTCAAGATAAAAATGTACAAAAATTTTAATTTAATTATGCTCAACTTTTTCGTTTTCTTCGTATAGTGATTTTAGTCTATAAGATTTACCTTTAATTGTAACTACTTTAGCATGATGTAGTATTCTATCTACGATTGCATTAGCAATTACTGGATCTCCAAATATCTCATCCCGCTGAGCAAAATTAATATTTGTCGTGATTATAGTACTAAATCTTTCATACCTCCTATCAATAAGTTGGAAGAACAATTTTGAATCTTCCTTGTTAATTGGTAAATATCCCAATTCGTCAATGATTAAAAGCTTATAACTTCCTAATTTTTTAAGTTTTTCATTTAATTTACCTTCAAGAAATGATTTTCTTAAATCAGACATCAAATGCGAACATTTTATGAAATATGTTGAATCACGATTCCTTGCAGCTATAACACCTATAGCTATTGATAAATGCGTTTTACCAACACCAGAATTTCCATAAAAGATTATGTTTTCCTTTTTTTCTAAAAATCTCAATGATGCAAAATCGTTAATTTGACTTTCATTTATTGATGGTTGATAAGAAAAATCGAATTCTTGTAATGTCGATATTCTTGGAAAACCTGCCATTTTAACAGAATGAGTTATGACATTATTACGTTTCTTTTCAACGATTTTATCAGTGTAAAGTTTAAATCCATCTATGAAATTTAGATTATTTCTTGATGTTTCATCAAAAATTTCATCTAAAATTGCTAATGATTCAGCATTTTTTAAATAAGTGAAATTTTGTTTTATTAATTCGTATTTGCTATTGTTCTCCATGTAATTTTCCTATCTCCTCTAAATTGCTCTTAGCTATAGTTGCAACTTCATTGGTATCAGAGTTTTTAAAAGCTTTTTGTAAAGATAAAATCTCTGAATAATCATCAAAATCATAGTTTACTAATTGCGTTGAAATTTTATGTGTTCTAATTAATTTTTCGTTATAATAAATATAGATATTTGAGTTTAAGATGACGTATTCAACCTCCTTACCAAAATATTTTGGTGGAACTGAATAATAAGAATTATTAACTCTTATTGTACAGCGACTACTTACTTTTACTTTATGTCTAATTAATTTAAATTGACTTCTTATATTTTCATTTGGTAGTGGTAATAAGGAGTCTTTTTCTTTTTCAAATGCCTTAGCAGGAATCTTTCCATATTCTTTGTGATACCTGAAGTTTTCTCTGTTATTAATATCCATTAATTTTTGTACAAGTCCTTCAAAGCTTAATAAACCTGAATAAGCTTGTAATTCGTCAAGTATCTTCATAGGCGACTCAACCTTCGCTTTTGTTTCTGGAGATCCTGCAACACAAGGATGTGTTACAAAACCCATTTGTTTCGAAAAATTTTCAAATTCATCGTTTATTTTGCCTTCAAAATGTTCAGTTCTTGCTTGATCCATTACAGTTTTCATGTTGTCTGTTACTAGTTTCTTCGGAACTCCTCCAGTGATTTCAAAACTGCGAATTAAAAAATCAAACAATATTTGTCTCTCTTTTTCAATTGATAAAAAATAGATCCTAAATCTTGAATTACTCAGAATATAGACAAAAATATTAATTGTAACAACTTCACCATCATCAAGAATAAAAGGTTGTGACTCCTTCCAATCAATTTGTGCTTCTTCACCAAGAGGCGTTTCATACATTAGCACAGGAATTTTAGAGTTAGAAACTTTAATTCCTTTGTCAAAGTAATTTCGAAATTCTTCATTTTTGTTAATATAATATCGAAATGTTGATTCTGAACATTTAAGTTCGTTATTATCTTGTAAATATCTTAATAAATTAGAAATGTAATAAAATCTTTGAGTATCAGAACTTAATAATTCTTTTATTGTATTATCAAGAAAACATAATTTTGATTTTTTATTTCTAGTTTTAGATTTTGGCTGACCTTCAAGTATTTTTCCAATTGTTCTACGATCAGCCTTTAATTCTCTTGCTAATTGGGATTTATTTATTTTCACTTCCATCTCCTTTAATACGCAAACGTATTCTCTTAAATCTTCAAGACAATTAATTTTAATATCTGTGTAAATTTCCATTTATGTGCTCCTTTTAGCACACATTATATAATAAAAATGTACATCCTTATCTTGAAGAATTTGTACATCCATATTTTAAAAATAATATACAAGTAAATAAAGCAATTGAGATTTTCGAACAGATTGGTAGATATGGATGTTTCATTCTGATGATATTTAATATTCCTTTTACTTATGCAGGTTTTTATTTTGAAAGAGCAGAATTAGTTTACCTTATCACCAATGGAATTTTAATCTTGAGTTATTTGATTATTTGGATGATTTGTTGGAATAAATTCTATGTATTTAGATCTTATGCTTTATCAATCTTGCCAACGCTCATATTTATTTTCTCAGGCGTTGTGCTAGGTTATTATTTGCTATTTTCATTCTCAATTATCTTTGGAGTATGCCACATCTATATTTCAATCAAGGATAGCAAGCAATACATATGATGAATTAATTGGCATCTGCATTCCACCAAGTGTATCAGTTTAACTTTTATACCTATGATATTTTTAACCGTTTGTATCATTTGAACTTTTTACACACATTAAGAAAGCAATGGTTTGATACTAAGTTATCAAGCTTTTTTCTTTATCGGATAGTTAGATTTTCCTTTCTATCGATAATCAGAGGCCTAAGGTAGGTAGTGTTTACTGCTTATTCTGGGCCTTTTTTCGTTTCCTCTAATC
>CAVHTL010000001.1:8356-48130 GCA_963638955.1 bacterium | reverse complement strand
ACCTATGGTATTTTTAATCATTTGTATCATTTGAACTTTTTACACACATTTAGAAAGCAATGGTTTGATACTTACTATAAGTTATCAAGCCTTTTTTATTTGGATATGTGCCTTACCTTTCCCTTAAATCAGCAATTTAGAAATGTAAACGTCGTTATTTAACACCCCCGTAGGAAAAAAGCCATCTATACAGACGGCAGGGCCATTCCCCAAATGGAGGAAAAGGCAGGATTCAAAGCAATTTTTCCATGGCTCTGGAGTAAGGCAGCAAGTCGTCGACGGGTTTGCTTTTTATGTTCTCCAAAATGTATTTGAGGTAGCGGTACGGACCCAGGCCGTTGATGATCGCGGTCCTGATGATCGAGAACAGCTTGACGGTGTATATGGCACCGAAAATAAAACCGAAAAGTATTTAATTAAAACGTTGCGGGCTTTTCAAGCAAATCTTCAACGTTACAACCAAGCACACGGGATAATTTATACAGTGTCTGAGCTTGCGCTTTGTCTATATCGTTTACGCGTTGTTCGTAAAGTTGAATAGAGCGCAGATTAACTCCCGAAAGTTTTGCGAGTTCTGTCTGTGAAATTTGTCTGCTTTTGCGAATTTTATGAAGTTTCGTTTCTGTAACGAACTCGTTGTAACGCCTGTCCATCGATTCGTTGAAACGGCTTATATCCATTTCGTGAAAGGTAGGATACATAGCAATAATTGTGCTCAACGGAATACGCTCAAAAATATCCTTAAAGCGTTTAGCCGAAGCCCATTGATATTGTGCCAAAGCCCACCCTGCCCAATATTCAGGAGTTCGTTCTTCCGAAAACAAAGGAGCGGGTAATTCCTCTCCCGGGTCAACCTCGCTTAGAATATCTCTTACAAGTTCTTCGCCCGATTTACCAGAAATGAAAGCCGGGTTTCCGCGTTCGAATTGTGTAGATACATCGGACAACACAAAAAGTTTAGCAAACCAATCGGGTTCGAGTTTGCACACATTTATCGCATAATTGAAAGCGTTAGCCAAGTTTTTTATAGCGTCATTCAAGTATAATTCGTTGTATGCGCGGATCGTCATTTTTCATTTCCTCTCTTAAAATATCCATAACAAAAATGTCGTCGCGATAAGAGCTACTTTTTTTGATTTCTTTTTGATAAGTAGTTCTTGCTATTGTATCTCTTGACAAAAATTTAGGATAATATACTTCTTTATCTACAGGATCGGCATTAATAAATTCTATTTGTTTAAAGGCTCGTTCTGAGATAAGCACGGTTTGTGCACCGAGTTTACCGAGTTTTAATGCTTGATTAAGACTTCCAAGCGGCAAAGCGTTGCTGACAAACGATTGAGCATATGAAAAATAAGAATCGTCTGCACGATAACCTATGACGACATCGTAACCGGTCAAATCCACCAAACAATGTTTGATTATGTAATTTCTCGCGTCAACTGCAATTTCATCTTGCAACGTAAATATGCGATTTTTAAGCAATAACGCAATCCAATTCAATACACTATGTTTTCCATCAAGGAGATTTAGCACGTTTAATCCGTCACAGGAGAAATTATATTCGTTTACGAAACCATCCTTATTTTCCTTACACGCCCACTCTCTTGCCATTTCAAGAACTTCGGTGCAGTAAAACCCCCGTCCGTAATCATTATGCGGTTTTCCAAGGGAATAATTAGGCGTTTTTACGATATGATCGGTGCCGTGAAGCAATTTAACGATAGACATATGTAGAAACCTCCTTTGTTTTTAATTTGCATTACAATTATATCATTGCAACGATAGTTTGTTAACTGAGCTGAAGCTGCTATCGCCATTCTTTATTGTCGAATTTAAATTTTAAACTCTCTAGTGTACGTGAGGGATAAAAGCCATCCTTTATCGATATTTACAGGATTCTTTCAGTCACGATAACGCACTCAATCGCGCTTTTCAGTCGCCAATCCGATGAACGACTGAGCCTTTTCAAACGCGCCTCCGCAGTTGTCCCAGTAGAAACAAAAAGGATTGAGCCATTCTTGAAGTTCCTCGCTTGAGAAACCGCAATGCGCGCCGATGAATCCTGCAAGATAACGATGGGGCTCGTCGATCGGCTCCATGGGGTTTTCATCATCTGCGATCCCTTTCGTCTCAGCCGTTGCATGTGTAGCGAACCCCACTTGTTGGACCGAGGAGCGTAGGCAAGGATGAATGAAGCGGAGGTATTATCGAGCTACGGTTTGAAAAAGGGCTGAAATCACTGCGTTAAGCCATATTACGGCAGCTAGTCAGCAACTCTCATTCATTAGGCAAAGAGAAAAGCACCCCTTTCGAGGTGCTTTAGGATTCACGTCTAATTAGTGAAGGATCTCAGCGACAGTGCCAGCGCCGACGGTCTTTCCGCCTTCACGGATGGAGAACTTGGTTCCCTTTTCAAGAGCGATCGCGTGGATGAGCTCAACGGTGAAGGTAACGTTATCGCCAGGCATGACCATATCGGTTCCGGCAGGAAGAGTGATGGAGCCAGTGATATCGGTGGTACGGAAGAAGAATTGTGGGCGATAGCCGTTCAAGAAAGCGGTATGACGACCACCTTCGTCTTTCGTAAGAATGTAGACGGCAGCGGTGAATTTGTCGTGTGGGACGATCGAGCCAGGTTTGGCAAGGACTTGTCCACGCTCGACTTGGTCGTGGGTGATGCCACGGAGCAAGACGCCGACGTTATCTCCGCCCTCGGCGAAGTCGAGGGTCTTGCGGAACATCTCTAGACCAGTGATGACGGTCTTCTGAGTTGGACGGATACCGACGATTTCGGCTTCGTCGTTGAGGTGAGCGACACCACGCTCGACTCTACCAGTGACAACAGTGCCACGGCCAGAGATCGTGAGGACGTCTTCGATAGGAAGAAGGAATGGTTTGTCGTCGTCACGGACTGGATCTGGGACGTAGGTGTCAAGAGCGTTTAGAAGCTCAAGGACAGACTTGGTGCTCTCATCGTTGAGGTCTTTGGCCTCGCCTGCTTTTTTGGCGCTGCCACGGACGATTGGGGTGTCATCGCCAGGGAATCCGTATTTGCTGAGAAGGTCACGGACGTCCATTTCGACGATGTCGATGAGTTCTGGATCGTCGACCATGTCGCATTTGTTGAGATAGACGATGATGTAAGGAACGCCGACTTGACGGGCAAGAAGGACGTGCTCACGGGTCTGAGGCATAACGCCGTCAGCGGCAGAGACGACAAGGATCGCGGCGTCCATTTGGGCGGCGCCAGTGATCATGTTCTTGACATAGTCAGCGTGCCCTGGGCAGTCGACGTGCGCATAGTGGCGCTTCGCGGTCTCATACTCTTCGTGAGCGGTGTTGATCGTGATACCACGGGCTTTCTCTTCTGGGCTGCTGTCGATTTGGGAATAAGCCATATCGACGGCGTTGCCGTCTTTTCCGCCGGTGGCTTTGCCAACCATGGATAAGACGTGGGTAATCGCAGCGGTAAGAGTGGTCTTGCCGTGGTCGACGTGACCGATGGTGCCAACGTTGAGGTGGACACGATCACGGTTGAATTTTTCTTTTGCCATTGTGTTTTTTCCTCCAAAAATGGTTTTCTACTTTGACGCTAGATAATAATAGGGCAACGATTCGAGTTTGACAATCATTTACGTAGTAAGGGAAGAGTGTTTTTCCTTTACTGCGTTCAATGAATTTATCTATTGCTCATCGCGCTTTTTTTGACGATTTCGTCCTGGACGAAGCGTGGGCATTGTCCATAATGGTCGAAAGTCATCGTGAAGTTGCCTCTGCCCTGCGTTAAGGAGCGGAGGTCTGTGACGTAGCCAAACATCTCGGCAAGCGGGACTTCGCAGCTGACGACTTTGGCGTTTCCGCGAACGGTTTCGTTCGTAAGGGTGCCGCGTCTACGGCTGATATCGCCGATGACATCGCCATAGTATTGTTCTGGGACGGTGACGTCGACTTTCATGATCGGCTCAAGGATGACCGGTCCGCACTTGTTGGCGGCTTCTTTAAGCGCCATGGATGCGGCGATCTTGTAAGCCGCTTCGGAGCTATCGACTTCGTGGTAGCTGCCGTCGAACAAAGTCGCTTTGATGTCAATCGCAGGGAAGCCGGCGATGAGACCTCTATTGAGGGCATCGACAAGGCCTTGCTGAGTCGGTTTGATGAATTCCTTCGGAACCGCACCGCCGACGATCGCATCGACGAACTCGAATCCTTTGCCAGGGTTTGGTTCGAAGCGGAGCCAGACATCACCATATTGACCGTGACCTCCGGACTGCTTGATGTATCTACCTTCGGCTTCACCAGTCTTCGTGATGGTTTCGCGGTAGTTGACTTGCGGAGCGCCGACATTGACGTCGACATTGAATTCGCGTCTCATGCGCTCAACGAGAACGTCAAGCTGAAGCTCACCGACGCCGCCAATGATGGTTTGGCCGGTTTCGTTATTGGTGTGGACGCGGAAGGTTGGATCCTCTTCGGCGAGTTTTTGGAGCGCCACCGCCATCTTTTCGATGTCGGCTTTGGTCTTTGGTTCGACCGCTTCTTCCAAAACTGGCTCTGGGAATTCCATCTTCTCGAGCACGACTGGCTCGGAAGGATCGGTGAGAGTGTCGCCGGTCGTGGTGTTCTTAAGCCCGATGACCGCGCCGATTTCACCAGCGTGCAAGACGCTGACTTCTTGACGGCGGTTGGAATGCATAAGGACTAAACGCGCGATACGCTCTTGCTGTCCACGGGATGAATTGTAGACATAGCTTCCGCTCTTGAGCTCGCCTTGATAGACGCGCACATAAGCTAGACGGCCAACGAATGGATCGGTCGCGATTTTGAAGGCTAAGCCAACAAACGGAGCATCGTCAGTGACTTTGCACACGTAGTCAGTTCCTTTGAGCTCGCCCTTTTCGCCTGGGATATCGAGAGGCGATGGGAGATAATCGATGACGGCATCGAGAAGCAGCTGGACGCCTTTGTTTTTGAAGGCGGTTCCGCAGAAGACCGGGAAGAATTTGCCGGTGATCGTCGCTTTTCTCATGACGGCTTTGATTTCCTCAACGCTCGGCTCTTGCCCGTCTAAGACCTTCATCATGAGGTCATCGTCATGGGCGGCAAGTTTCTCGAGAAGCTGTTGATGGTAGAAATTGGCTTTTTCCTTGAGCTCGTCAGGGATCGGTTTCTCGGTTGGGGCATCGTCTTTGTTGCCAGTGTAATACCAAGCCACCATTCTCACCAAATCGATCTCGCCGGTGAAACCGGATTCGCGGCCGATTGGGTATTGGGCGGCGGCATAGTCGACGCCGAGTCTCTCTTTGAGGGTGTCAAGGCACATCTCGAAGTCAGCGCCGATGGCGTCCATCTTGTTGCAGAAGACGATTCTCGGAACGCCGTATTTGTCGGCTTGACGCCAGACGGTTTCTGTCTGCGGCTCAACGCCGTTTTTGCTGTCTAAGACAGTGACGGCGCCATCGAGGACGCGGAGAGAACGTTCAACTTCAACGGTGAAGTCGACGTGCCCTGGGGTGTCGATGATGTTGATGCGGTGACCCTTCCAGAAGCAAGTGGTCGCTGAGGAAGTGATGGTGATGCCGCGTTCTTGTTCCTCTTCCATCCAGTCCATGACGGCGGTTCCTTCGTGGACCTCTCCGATCTTATGGGTTCTGCCGGTGTAATAGAGGATGCGCTCACTGGTCGTGGTTTTGCCCGCGTCGATGTGAGCCATGATACCGATGTTGCGGGTGTGGGGAAGATCGTAGGTTTCGGATTCTTTGATGATATTCTCGTCAGCCATGTCTTTCCTCCTTCTTACCAACGGTAATGGGCATAGGCCTTGTTGGCCTCAGCCATCTTATGGACATCTTCTTTCTTCTTGACGGAAGCCCCGGTGCCATTCGCGGCATCGATGATTTCGGCGGCAAGTTTCTCTTCCATCGTTTTTTCGTTGCGGAGACGGCTATAGGTGACTAGCCATCTGAGGCCGAGAGTCTGCTTTCTTTCGGCAGAGACTTCGACTGGAACTTGGTAGTTGGCGGCGCCGATGCGGCGGACTTTGAGCTCAACTTCCGGCATGATGTTGTTAATCGCGGTGGCGAAGACATCGATGGCCGGTTTTTGCGTCTTCTCTTCAATGATCTTGAAGGAATGATAGATGATGGTTTGGGCGGTTCCGCGCTTTCCATCATACATTACGCGGTTGATCAAGCGGGTAACGAGCTTGCTGTTATAAATTGGATCGGGAAGCACATCGCGCTTCTCTGTTTTTCCTTTACGTGACATTGTTCGTTCTCTCCTTTACTCGCTCTTGGTTGGCTTCTTCGTCCCGTATAAGGAACGGCCTTGACGGCGGGCTTCGATGCCGGCGCAGTCTAAGCAGCCGCGGATGATGTGATAACGGACGCCTGGAAGATCCTTGACACGTCCGCCTCTGATCATGACGGTGCTGTGCTCTTGAAGGTTGTGGCCTTCTCCGCCGATATAGGCGGTGACTTCGTATCCATTGGACAAACGGACACGGGCATACTTACGAAGCGCTGAGTTCGGCTTCTTTGGGGTCATCGTGCCGACACGGGTGCAAACGCCGCGCTTTTGGGCACTGGCCTGGTTGGTCGATTTCTTGGTAAGGCTGTTGTAACGTCTGCCAAGCGCTGGGGTTTTCGATTTTTTCGCAGCGGTATGGCGGCCTGCTCTCACCAATTGATTGATTGTAGGCATTTTCTTTTCTCCTATTCGTTTCGCGTCAAAACGAATCTCGACGCGCGCAAACGAGATATTACGCGCATGAAAAATGCCTGTCAACAAAGATTTTACCGAAAGTTTTCGCCTTTTGATACGCTGGGTTATGTGGACTTCAAGAGAGCGAATTATTCCTCTTTTGTGTTCAGGAAGCAAAAAAGATTCTTCCTCTTATATATTAAGGATAGAGCCTGATAGGGGGATTTGAACAAAGACCTCTAGTTAGGAAACGAGTTCCCTATTGGAGGAAAGAGACAAAAATAAGGATAAGGATAATAACGAACCAGCAAGCGCATAAGCCTAAGCCGATATAGGCTTTTTTCTTGTCGTCTTTGCTCGCGGTGGGCGAAGTTAAGGTAAGCACTCCGAAAACGATGGAGAGCAGTCCTCCTAAAGCCCCGAAAACGAGAGATAAGATGGCGAAAACGTGGTCAACGTTGCCGCTTGAAGCGGAGAAAGCAGCATCGCTTTTGCTTTCTTCGTCTTTCTTTATGCTTCCATCATTTTCTTCCACCCCCACTCTTTCCGCCTCGACAGCTTCTTCCTCGTTCACGGAATGATATGGGTCATTAGACGTATAGTCATTTACGGATATCGTCTCTTCGATTTTCTCTCCGCACTTGGGGCAATAAAGCGAATCGTCAGTCACTTTGGCCCCGCAGTTGTTGCATTTCTTCATAGGAAATATGATAAAGATAACTAAGCAAAACACAAATAGAAAAGAAGGCGAAAGTCAATGAAGATAAGATGCTTTTTTCGAGTTGCTCGCCGCTATAAATAGCCCATTTGGTCGAAAGAAAAATAGAGGCCGTTTCCGCCTAACTCGCGTTAGGCTTCGGCCTCTATTCCTTTTTTTATTCCTCGTCAGTGACTTCGGGGCTCTGATTCTCGTCTTCGGTGGTTGCGACTTCTTCCGGCCTATCATGGGCTTCGTAATAAGTCGAACGCACTTCTTTCATCTTGTCTAAGACGGTGAAGGAAGATAGGCGCGTAGCCTCTTCTTCTTCGCTAAGACGTCCCGTTCCGGCTGGGATGAGTTTGCCAGTGATGACATTCTCTTTCAAACCGTGGAGAGGGTCTCTCTTGGCTTTGATGGCAGCATCGGTCAAGACGCGGGTCGTTTCCTGGAAGGAAGCGGCGGAGAGGAAGGATTCAGTCTCCAAAGCGGCTTTGGTGATGCCTAAGACAAGCGGATGGGCGACGGCTGGGCGCTTCCCGCTTTCAAGAGCCAATTGGTTCTCGACGGTGAAGCGGTCCATATCGACGCGAGTTCCAGGGAGCAAGTTCGTGTCTCCGCCATCGATGACCACGAATTTGCGGAGCATCTGACGGATGATGATTTCAAGGTGTTTGTCGGAGATTCCGATACCTTGAGCGGCATAAACCTTCTGGATTTCCTTGATCATGTAGACTTCGACTTTCTCGACGTCTGCCACTTCAAGGAGTTGCTTCGGGTTCACGGCGCCTTCGGTGATCTTTCCGCCGGCTTCGACATGATCCCCTTCTTTGACGCGCAAGCGCACGCCATAAGCAGTCAAGTAGCTCTTGACCTCTGGCCCTTCAGGCTGTTCGCTCGTGGACTTTGAGGAAGAGGTGATGGTGACGTTGTATCTTCCGCCTTCAACGTTTTCGATCGAGCTGACAGTGCCATCGATCTCGCTGATGAGGGCTTCGCCTTTCGGGTTACGCGCCTCGACGAGCTCTTGAACACGTGGAAGACCTTGGGTGATATCGTTCCCCGCAACACCGCCAGCGTGGAAGACGCGGAGGGTGAGCTGGGTGCCTGGCTCGCCGATGGATTGAGCGGCCATGATGCCGACGGCATCCCCCACTTCCACCAAGCGTCCAGTCGCCATATTTCTGCCGTAGCAGTGCTGGCAAACGCCGTTTTTGGTTTCGCAGGTGAAGATGGAGCGGATTTCGACTTCCTTGATGCCGGCTTTGACGATGGCTTTCGCATCCTCGTCGCTTATCATGGTGTTGGCTTTCACCAAGAGGTTGCCGTTTTTGTCGGCTATATCGTGCATCGAGAAGCGGCCAGTGAGGCGGTCTTCGAGTTTGACGATAACCACATCGCGCGCCGTATCCCTGATTTCGCGGACCATGAAGCCATGATCGCAGTGGCAATCCTCTTCGCGGACGATGACATCTTGCGCAACGTCCACCAAGCGGCGGGTGAGATAACCTGAGTCAGCTGTCTTCAAGGCCGTATCGGCGCCGCCTTTACGGGCACCGTGGGTGTTGATGAAGAATTCGCCGACCGTCAAACCTTCGCGGTAGCCAGAGACGACCGGAAGCTCGATTTCCTCGTTCTTCGGGTTCATGACTAGACCCTTCATACCGATGAGCTGAGCGAAGTTTCCGACGTTTCCACGGGCGCCGGAGTCGGCCATGACGACGAGCGGGTTGCGCTTGTCGCTCGAGATGGCCTCTTTGACCTTCTTCGTGATTTCGGCGGTGACTGCGTTCCAGACGTTGACGACTTCCTTGTGACGCTCTTTGTCGCTTAAGAAGCCTTCACGGTATAAAGCAGTGATCTGGTCGACTTTCTCGTATCCTTTGTTGACGATCTCGTATTTGCCAGAGACAGGGTTGATGTCGCTTCCAGCCACAGTGACGCCGGAAATCGTGGAATATTCAAAGCCCTGATCTTTGATCTTGTCGAGGATCGCGCTCGTCTTTGAAGGAGTTCCCTCCACGCGAGACGGGTTATTCATATCGTATTTGTGGAAGATGATGTCAATGAGGGTACCAAGGGTCTTCTTGTTGATCGGAAGATTGACTTTGCGCTTCGCGATCTCCTCTTTGATGTTGCTTCCTTTCGGCACAAACCAACTCTTGATTTCGTCGATATCGGCCTTCGGATCGCTATTGATGTAACGGAAATCGTCAGGGAATATCTCGTTGAAGATGATTTTGCCAACCGAGGTGAGCATGTATTTGCCTTTCGCGTAGAAGGGCAAACCATAAGAATCGATGTTGTCCGGATCGTTCTCTGGAGCGAAGGTCTTGTGAAGCGATTCGCTTCTGATCGCGATACGGTCATGGAGACCGATAATGTGGGTTTCATAAGCGTGGATGACTTCAGCAACTGAAGAGAAGACAGTGCCTTCCATCTCGGCGAAATGCTCATATTCGCGGGCTTGATCTTCGTTCGCGTTCTTTTCCAAAACGTTCGCTGGATCGATTTTGATGGAGCGGAGTTTGGCAACGCGAGCCAAATAATCCTCTTTCGTCTCTTCTAAGGTAAGCCAGTAGTTGCCGACGATCATATCCTGTGAAGGGATGACGATCGGTTTGCCGTCTTTCGGGCCAAGGATGTTGTTGCTTGCGAGCATCAAATCGAGGGCCTCTTCCTGAGCCGCTTTCCCAAGCGGTACGTGGACGGCCATCTGGTCGCCGTCGAAGTCGGCGTTGAAGCCTGGGCAAACGAGCGGGTGAAGACGGATGGCGTGCCCATCGACGAGTTTAGGTTGGAAAGCCTGAATGCCTAAACGGTGAAGGGTTGGGGCACGGTTGAGAAGCACTGGGTGCTGACCGATGATCTCTTCGATGATGTCGTAGACCACCGAATCATATCTATCGATGATTTTGTCGGCCTGCTTATGGGCACTGACATAACCGCGTTTGATAAGAATCGCCGCGATGAAGGGGCGAAGAAGCTGGATGGCCATTTCGCGCGGGAGACCGCATTGATACATCTTGAGGTCTGGTCCGACGGCGATAACCGAACGGCCGGAATAATCGACGCGCTTGCCCAAGAGGTTCTGACGGAAGCGTCCCTGTTTGCCTTTCAGTCCGCTCGAAAGCGATTTGAGGGCACGGCCGTTTGGCCCAGTGACTGGTTTGCTGCGGCGGCCATTGTCAATCAAAGCGTCCACCGCTTCCTGAAGCATACGTTTCTCGTTCATGAGAATGACGTAAGGGGCATTCATGTCGATGAGTTTCTTCAAACGGGTGTTGCGCGAAATGACGCGGCGATAGAGGTCGTTCAAATCGCTCGCGGCAAATCTCCCGCCGTCGAGTTGAAGCATCGGGCGGAGATCTGGCGGAATCACCGGGATGACATCAAGCACCATCCATTCCGGTTTCTGATTGGAATCGCGGAAGGATTGAATGACTTCGAGCCTCTTCGTGAGCTTGAGGCGGCGCGCGCCGTTGAGCTCGCTGATCTCGGAGCTGATGGTCTTGAATTCCTTGTCGAGGTCGACTTCCTGGAGAAGGCGTTTGATCGCGCTTGCGCCTTCGCCGAATTCGGCACCGGTGTATTTGTAGATGAAATTGGCGTTGGTGAAGAAGTCGAAAGTCTCGTTCGGGTTCTTCATTCTCTCGATGAGCTCATCGGCAAGCAAAGCATCGCTTGATTCCGATGGAATCGCCCCCTTGAGGTCGTTGATGGCGTCAACGAAAACGATACGGGCAGTCTTCTCATCGAGGAACTGCTTGTATTTGAGAACGTTCGATTCGCCCGGGTTCAAAACGACGTGGGCGGCGAAATAGATAATTTCCTCAAGCTCTTTCGGCGACATGTCGAGCACTAAGCCCATGCGGCTTGGGATGCCCTTCAAATACCAGATGTGGGAGCAAGGGGAAACGAGCTCAATGTGCCCGAATCTCTCTCTTCTCCACTCTTTGGAGATGACTTCGACTCCGCACTTTTCGCAGGTGATGCCCTGATAACGGATTTTTTTGTATTTGCCGCAGTGGCACTCATAGTCTTTGGCCGGACCGAAGATCTTCTCACAGAATAGACCCCCCATTTCCGGCTTTTGGCTGCGGTAGTTGATGGTCTCGGGGCGAGTTACTTCGCCGTGTGACCAGTTACGGATGGTAGTAGGAGAGGCAAGGCCGACTTGCATCGCCGCTAATTCATTGATATCAAACATGATTAGTTATCTCCTTTCCTTTATTCTTCGTCGCTTCCTTCGCCCGCCGCTCCGCTATGGATGGAGAGGCCTTCTTCGAGAAGGGCGTCGCTATCGGATGAGTTCTCGACTTCGATCGTTTCGCTTCTCTCTTCGGCGCGCGGTGAGGTGAGGTTGCGGATGGCGCTATTGACTTTGCGCTCTTCGATAAGCGCTTCTTTCGCTAGATCGTCCATATAGATGGAGTCGTCTTCGTGATCGTATAGATGCACATCGACGCATAAGCCTTTGAGTTCTTTCGTGAAGACCTTGAAGGCTTCTGGCATGCCTGGGCGAGGGAGCGGCAAGCCCTTGATAATGGCTTCGTAGGCTTTCCTTCTTCCGACGCGGTCGTCGCTTTTCACCGTCATCATCTCTTGGAGGGTGTGGGCGGCGCCATAAGCTTCAAGAGCCCAGACTTCCATTTCGCCGAAACGCTGGCCGCCGTTTTGAGCTTTTCCGCCTAGAGGCTGCTGAGTCACTAAGCTATACGGGCCAGTCGCACGGGCATGGAGTTTGTCATCGACCATGTGGACGAGCTTAATCATGTACATGACGCCGACGGAAATACGCTCCGCGAAACGTTCGCCGGTTTGTCCGTCGTAGAGGATGGCTTTGCCGTCTTCTGAGATGCCAGCCTTGTCCATGAGGGCTTTGATCTCTTTATCGTTGGCCCCGTCAAAGACCGGGGTAGCGACACGCATATTGAGTTTTTGGCAGGCTAACCCGAGATGGATTTCGCTGATCTGCCCGATGTTCATACGGGAAGGAACGCCCATTGGGGAAAGCATGATGTCGATCGGGGTGCCATCTGGAAGGAATGGCATATCCTCGACTGGGAGAATCTTCGAGATGACGCCTTTGTTGCCGTGACGTCCTGACATCTTGTCGCCCTCGGAGATCTTTCTCTTCTGGACGATATAGACGCGGACTTTCTCCATGACTCCCGGAGGAAGCGGATCCTTGTTCTTGCGGCTATAGGTGCGGACGGCGAGAACGATGCCAGCTCCACCGTGCGGGACACGCAAAGAGGAATCTTTGCCGTCTTTGGTCTTCTCGGCGAAAATCGCCATGAGGAGTTTCTCTTCCGGCGTTGGCTCGGTTTGCCCTTTTGGCGTGGTTTTCCCAACCAAAATATCGCCTTCTTTGACCTCGGCGCCAGGGATGATGATGCCTCTTTCGTCAAGATAGGTTTTGGCCTCATCGCTCACGTTAGGGACATCGCGAGTGATTTCCTCGTTTCCGAGTTTGGTCTCGCGGCATTCGATATCGTGGGATTCGATGTGGATGGAGGTGTAGGTATCATCCTTCACCATTCTTTCGCTCAAAATGACGGCGTCTTCATAGTTATAACCATGCCAAGTCATATAAGCGATAAGGACGTTCTGGCCTAAGGCGAGCTCGCCGTTTTTCATGGCTGGGCCATCAGCGATGACCTGGCCTTTTTTGATCTTGTCGCCAACTTTGACGATTGGGTTCTGATTGATGCAGGTACCTTGGTTGGAGCGGTCGAATTTCTGGAGTTTGTAGGTGCGTTTGCCCTTTTCTTCCTTCACTTCGATCGTGCTGCTATCGATGGAGGTGACTTCGCCATCCGCTGCGGCAACCACCGCCAAGCCGCTGTCGCGGGCGATGATGCCTTCCATGCCTGTTCCTACGCGCGCCAAAGACGGGCGGAGAAGCGGCAAGGCCTGACGCTGCATGTTCGCACCCATGAGAGCGCGGTGCGAGTCGTCGTTTTCAAGGAAAGGAATGCAAGCGGTCGCGATTGAGACGACTTGCTTTGGCGAAACGTCGACATAAGAGATGCGGCTCTTGCTCACGCGGATGTTGTCTTCGTCATGACGGCAAACTACTTCGTCTTCAAGAATCTCTTTGACGAGGATTTTCTCGCCGTCGACCGTTATTTCGACTGGATCACCGAGGCGGATATTGGCCTCAGCGATGTATTGCCCTCTCTCATCGTCTGCGCTCAAATATTCGGCTTTGTCAGAGACGTAGTCGTGGCCATTCTCATGAATGACGATGCGATACGGGGTCTGGATGAAACCGTAGTTATTGATGCGCGCATAGGTGCAGAGGTTATTGATAAGACCGATGTTCTGTCCTTCTGGTGTTTCAATTGGGCAGATACGGCCGTAATGAGTGTAATGGACGTCGCGCACTTCCATGGAGACGCGCTTTCTCGCTAGACCACCAGGGCCTAAAGCGGAAATGCGGCGCTTATTGGTGAGCTCGGCGAGAGGATTGGTCTGATCCATGAATTGCGAAAGCTGGCTCGAGGCGAAGAATTCGCGGATTGAGCTAGTAAGCGGGCGGATATTGATGAGCGATTGTGGTTTGGCGCTTGTCAAATCGCTGATGGACATCTTTTGCTGCACGGTTTTCGCCATCTTGGTAAGACCGATGCGGAATTGGGTCTGAAGCAATTCGCCAACGCAGCGGACGCGGCGGTTGCCAAGGTGATCGATATCGTCGGTATCGCCGATTCCGTCTTGGATATTGCAGAAATAGGAGAAGCAAGCGACCATGTCAGAGACAGTCGCGCGCGGCAAACTGCAGTTGAGGTCGGTGCCGATAATGGAGACCACTTTCTCCTCGGCTTTGTCGAAAGCGTGGACTTTGACGACGTTGACCGTCGAATTGTCGTCGATGAGTTTATTGACGGCGAGTTTTCTCTCCATCGCCCCGTTCTCGAAGACTTCCTTCTCACGGAGATAAGCGACATCGCTTTTGCTCAACTTGTAACCAGAGACAAAAGCTTCGCCCGTCTCGTCATTGCAGATGATTTCGCCGTTTTGATCGACGAGGTCCTCAGCCAAAACGCGGCCGATTAAACGGTTATAGATGCCTAATTTCTGGGCATATTTAAAGCGGCCAGCCCTGCCGAGGTCATAACGTTTCTCGTCGAAGAATTTCTGGACGAGGAATTCGATGACGCCGTTTTGGGTGATAGGTTCGCCAGGTTTGAGTTTGCGGAAGATGTCAATAAGAGCGTCGTTCTCGGTCTTGATGGCACTGTCTTTGGCCAAAGTGAGCTTCATGGCATCACTGTCGCCGAAAAGCTCTTCGATCTTCTTGTCGCTATCGAAGCCCAAAGCCTTGAAAAGGATCGTGGCGGGCATTTTGCGCTGGCGGTCGATTCTCACCCACATAAGTCCTTTGGCATCGCTCTCGAATTGGAGCCAGGTGCCGCGGGTCGGGATGATTTCGCCGTTATAGAAATGGGTCTGGGACGGATCGACTGTATCCTGGAAATAAGCGCCAGGCGAACGGACGATCTGGCTAACGATGACGCGCTCGGCGCCATTCACGATAAAGGTGCCGTTATCCGTCATCATCGGTACATCGCCCATGAAGACTTCGTTTTCTTCCCTGATTTCGTTATTTAAGTGATCGTTTAAACGAAGGGAAACCTTTAACTTGCTTGAATAAGTGAGGTCGCCTTCTTTGCAGTCGAGCGGTCCGTATTCCGGGTTCTCGAAATGGCTGGAGACGTAATCAATGGAAACATTGCCAGCGTAGTTATAGATAGGGAAAACCTCTTTCATGACTTCATCAAGTCCCTTTTCAAGGAACCATTTGAAGGATTCTGTTTGAATCTCTACGAGGTATGGGAGCGGGAGCGATCCGCTGATTTTGGAGAAATTGACGCAGCTGTCTTTCGCGTCAATATTGGCATTGGCCGTTTTCTTTTCTTTGGTCATTTTTTACTCCTTGTTGGTAGCTTTGATGATCCAGAATCCTTTTTTGCGGCGAAGCACCTCTACTTTATTAAATAAGGATAATAGATGCTTTTCGACCGATTCAGCGCCCTGTTGGCGGCGAACCACTAGGTAGAGGGAACCGTTCTTGTCTAAATGCGCTACCGCGCCATCATAGATTGCGTAGGTCACCTTTTTCCCAGCTCTGATCGGGGGATTGGACACGATTGATGAGAAGGTGGAGTTAATGGAGAGGTAAACATCGCTTTCGACGATATCAACCTGGGAAGAGACGCCAAGAGCTTTGGCGTTTTCTCTTGCAAGATCGAGGGCCCTTCTATTGACATCGCACATCGTAATGTGCCTAGTAGGGTCAGAGGCGGCCAGTATTAGTCCGATTGGGCCTGTGCCGCACCCCATGTCGAGGATCTTCGTTCCAAGATCCATTTGGAGGATGGTTTCAAGCAAGTACTTCGTGCCATCGTCCAAATGCTCTTTGGAGAAAGTTCCGCTGGTGCCGTAAAGAGTGAATTTACGCCCAAGGATGTCAGCTTCGTAGGGATAGTATTTGACTTCTTTCGGTGCGATTGAGGAGAAATACTGGGGCATTCGTTAACCTCTTTATATACGGGAAACCCCCTCCCCTGCGCGATGAGGCAAGGGAGGGGCAAAGATCAAATAGACGGATAGCTTATTTGATTTCGACTTCGCAGCCAGCTTCGGTGAGTTGGGCTTTGTAGCTCTCGGCTTCGGCTGGGGAGATTTTCTCTTTGAGAGCGACTGGAGCGCTGTCAACGAGTTTCTTGGCATCCATAAGTCCAAGGCCAGTGATGGTTTGGACGACTTTGATGACGGCGACTTTGCCAGCGGTTCCGAGTCCTTTGAGGAAGAGGGAGACTTCGGTCGGGCCTTTCTTGGCTGGTCCTTCTTCTTCGGCTGGGGCAGCGGCGACAGCGACGGCGGCGGTGACGCCGAATTCGGTCTCGACGGCCTTCACGAGGTCATTGAGCTCGACGACGCTCATCTGTTTGAGGGTGTCGAGGATTTGTTCAGTTGTTAACTTTTCAGCCATGGTTTTATCCTCCTATTTGGCTATTGGGCGGCAGCATCGTTAGCTGCTGGCGCGCCGCCATTTTTCTCGGCGACGGCGGCGATGGTGCGGGCAAACCCTGAGATCGGGGCGTTTAGGACTTGGCAGAACATTGACAATAAGCCTTCTCTGCTTGGCATCTTGGCGATGGCGAGCATCCCGGCTCCGTCATAAGCCTTTCCTTCAACATATCCGCCTTTGATCACGAGCTCTTCGTGGGCACGGGCGAATTTGCGGAGAACTGCTGGGCCATCCGAAATCTCTTTCGAGAAGACGAAGGCGTTTGGTCCCTCCAAGTACTCATCGAGGCCGCTTTTTTGTTCATCCTTGAGGGCACGGGCAACGAGAGTGTTTTTGTAAACGCTCATCGTGGCGCCTTTCTCGGCGAGTTGATGGCGGAGTTCGGTGATGTCAGCGACTGTGAGTCCGTGGTAGGAGACAATCGTGAGGGAACCGCAGTTGCTCAAGCTGTTCTCGATTTCGGAAACAGTGGCTTTTTTTGCGGCTAGAACTTCCTTGTTCATGCTAGGTTCCTCCTTTCTTTGTCGACTATGTGATGCTTCTTATAACTAGCGAGTAAATTGTGAATGTCACCTCAGCAACGTGAATTATTAAGGCACTTGCCCGTTGCTATCTTAGGTATACGAAGCAATTCACCAAATTTGGTTTTCGGCGGGCTTAGTTGCGGCCGTCGAAGGTGATTTTGATGCCAGGGCCCATGGTGGTATGGACAACGGCGGTTTTCACGTATGTGCCTTTGACCGAGGCTGGACGGCTCTTGACGACCATCTCGCAAACGGCTTTAAGGTTATCGATGATGTCTTCGTTCGAGAAGCTCACGCGAGCAAGAGAGATGTTGAGGTTGCCGTCTTTATCGACGCGGTAAGCAATCTTGCCTTTCTTGATCTCGGTGATGGCTTGGCCGATTTCCATGCTGACGGTGCCAGTCTTTGGGTTTGGCATCAAGCCTTTCGGACCGAGAAGACGACCCATTTTTCCAAGCTCTCCCATCATGTCCGGGGTAGCGACGATGACGTCGAATCCGAACCAGTTCTCGCGTTGGATTTTGTCGAGCATCTCTTTTCCGCCGACGAATTCAGCGCCTGCGGCTTTGGCTTCTTCCTGTTTCATGTTGGTGACGGCGAGGACTTTCTTGCTCTTGCCGTTCCCGTGAGGAAGCACGATCGTGCCACGGATGAGTTGATCAGCCATCGCTGGGTTGACGTTGAGGGCGAAACTCACGTCAATGGTGCTGTCGAACTTCGTGGTCGAAGTCTTTTTGAGCAATTCTGCGGCTTCTTGAATGGAATAAACGCGATCCTTTTCAACAAGCTTAGAGGCCGCAACGTATTTCTTTCCAAGTTTCATGTTCTAGCGGTCCTCCATTATTTGTCGATGGCAATGCCCATCTGACGGGCGCTGCCGGCGACGATTTTCTTCGCGGCATCAACGTCGTTGGCGTTGAGGTCAGGCATTTTGTATTCGGCAATCTTCGTGAGATCGGCATCAGAGATGTGCCCGACGATTTTCTTCGGGTTGCCCGAGCCTTTTTCGATCCCTGCCGCTTTGAGCAATAAGCCGCTCACTGGGCTGGTCTTGATTTCGAAGGCATATGATTTGTCTTCGTAAGCCGTGATGATGACCGGCACGACTTCGCCTTTTCTGTCCGAGGTCTTCGCGTTGAATTCGGTGCAGAATTTGGCCATTTGGACGCCTGCAGAAGCAAGCTTTGGTCCTGGATGGGCATCTCCGCCAGGGAGTTCCATCTTGAGGACTTTGACGATTTTCTTAGCCATAGTTCTCCTCCTTTTTTGAGAATTGTTGGCAGTGGTCCGAGGATTTCGCCTTCCTCTCCCACGCGTTACACGTACGCCTAATGTCGGCGCACGAATGCAATCATACGCGTATATGCGCCCTTAGGCAATAACTTTTTGCCAAAAAGCCACCCTAGAGAGCAGAAAAAGCGAACAATAGCGGCGAAAACAATCGGTCTCCTAAAGAACCAAGCAAACTCATTTATTGACTAAATTTCACTAAATTATAATGCGAAAGCACAAAGGCAAACTATGTGATGGACCACTTAAGTTTCCTTTGGCTCGAAACGAATAAACAACGCAGCTTTCATTTAACGTCAATAATTGAAAAACCCTGCAAAACAGGGTTTTCATTTCGGATATCGCTCATTTCTTCGGCTTTTCGTAAAGGAGACACATGGTAATAAGAACCAGGACCATCGTGAGTCCGGTATCACCAAGTACAGCGATCAGAAGCGGGAATAAAGGCAAAGCAATGGAAAGAGCCATAATCGTGATTTTCACTAAAATTGAGAAGATGATATTGAAAAGAACGTGGCCCCTTACTTTTTTCGAGATGTCTAATCCCAGCAAAAGTTTGCTAGGGTCATCGTTCATTATGACAACATCTGCCGTTTCGATGGCCAAATCGCTCCCTGCTCCGCCCATCGCGATTCCTACATCCGCCATCGTGATCGACGGAGCGTCGTTGATGCCGTCGCCGATAAAAGCGACCGCGCCGTCTTTTTTCGCGATTTCCTGCTCTAGATAGAGCGTTTTGTCTTTTGGCAAAAGTTCGTAATGATAGTCGCTGATGCCTAAGGAGGAAGCGAAACTATCGGCGTTTTCTTTCTTATCGCCCGTGAGCATCGTCAAGCCGATGGAGCGCTTCTTAAGCCCTTCAACGAGCTCTGGCGTCTCTTTTCTGGGAGAATCGGATAAAACGCAATATCCTTTGTATTCGCCGTTTCTCGCAACGTAGATTATCGAGCCTTCTTCTCTTGCCGCAACAAAGTTGATTCCTGCCTCTTCTAGCAGAGTGTGATTGCCAGCCAAATAGAGGTTTCCTTCATATTCCGCTTTGACCCCTTTTCCGGCAATTTCATCATAAGAAGTCATTTTTGCGGCGATTTCCGAGATATCCTCATCGCCTTTTATGGCGCTTGCAAGAGGATGGGAGCTGCGGGATTCAGCAACGAGAAGATAATGCATTAGCTCTTTGGAAGAGCAACTACTCGGAACTATTTTCTGAACTTTGAAAACGCCATAAGTGAGAGTTCCGGTTTTATCGCTTACGACATGAGAAAGGCGCTCAAGCGAATCGAAGACGGAAGCGCCTTTGATGATTATTCCGTTTTTGGAGGCCAAGCCGATTCCGGCAAAATAGGCAAGGGGTACGGAAATCACGATCGCGCAGGGGCAAGAGATGACTAGTAAGCTCAGCGCCGTATAAATCCATTGTTCCCAGACTAGAGGGTCTCCTATCCCCAAAAATAGAGGCGGAATGATGGCGACTACCAAAGCCAAGGCTACGACAACCGGGGTATATACTTTGGCGAATTTATCGACAAAGCGGGTGATTTTGCCTTTGCTTTCAGCCCCTTCTTCCATGAGCTTGATGATTTTGCTGACCGTGCTATCTTCGTAGCTCTTGCTAACTCTCACTAGAAGCGATCCCGATTTGAGAATCGTTCCGCTTGGCACTTCTTCCCCACTGACTTTTCTCACTGGCAAGGATTCGCCAGTCAAAGAAGACATATCAAGCGATCCTTCGCCATCGACGATTATTCCATCGGAAGGCACTATCTCCCCTACTTTGATGAGAAGCATGTCGCCGATGCACACATCTTTAGGATCGACGTCGATTATCGTTTCGCCTTCTTTCTTATGGGCGATTTTCGCTCTTAGACCGACGGCTTCCGTAATGGCTTTATGGCTTCTGGCGGTTGCGATGTCTTCGAATAACTCCCCGACCTGGAAGAGGAGCATGACCATCACGGCCTCAAAGAATTCGTTATGCTCTTTTCCGAAAAAACGAATGGAGAAAGCGCCAAGAGTGGCAATACACATCAAAAGCTCTTCATTGAAGAATTCTTTCTCTTTGAAAATGGCTTCGAACGCTTCCAAAAAGACGTCGTAGCCAACGATGAGGAAAGCCGTCGCCATGATCGCGAAATTGACCCAAAGGCCGTAATTATCCTCGTTGAAAAGGAAGTAGCCCAAAAGCATCAAGACAAGAGAGGAGGAGAGCCTCGCTATCTTGATCCAGAATTCCTTGCCGAATATCGATTCGCCGTCTTCGTGAGCGGCTTCGCAATGCGCGCAACCCATATTTACGCCTCCAACACGTGCTCGTGCACGACTTCTAGTAATTTAGTGACGTGCTCGTCACTCAATTTGTAAAAAACCTTTGTCCCGACTTTGTAAGTGGAGACCAAATTGGCTTTCTTCAAAACGTTGAGCTGATGAGAAACAAGCGATTGGGAGGCGCCGGTCTCAAGTACAATCTCGCTGACGTTTTTCTCTTTATCGCTAATCGCATATAGAATCTTAAGACGCGTGAAATCGCTCGCTATATTGAGAAGCGATTCCATTTTGTCCAAAGTCTTATCATCTGGCATGTTTGGCATAATATGAATCTCCTTTCATATTTACGACACTCATTATATGAATGTTTGTTCATAATTCAAGATAAATATGAACTATTTTTCATAATTACGGCAAATACTGGTTTTTCCAAGCAAAACAAATAATAAGAATCCATTTGAAAGTCCTAACAAGACCTAACAAGACCTAACAAGACCTAACAAGAATTGTAAAATTGGAGGAAAACGATGACTACTAATCCATTTACGCTAATGTTTGGTAAAGAGCCAAACGAAATCATAAGACGGGATGATTTAATAGCGAGCATCGCAAGCGACTATTCTTCGATGAATCCATCGACTCAAGCTTACTTGATTCTCGGAGCAAGAGGCGCTGGAAAAACAGTCTTGCTCAGCGAACTTTACAAACACTTCGAAAAAGAGAAGGACTGGATTGTCGTTGACGTTAATCCGCATCGCGAAATCCTAGAAGAGGTTGCCTCGGGGCTCTACGAAAACGGAAAGGCAAAGCATCTGTTTTTGCACGGAAGCTTTGATTTTTCTTTCCACGGTCTTTCGTTTCATCTCGAGGGCAAGGAGCCAGTAACAAGCGTCTCAGTAGTTGTGTCCAAGATGCTCGACTATTTGAAAAGCAAAGGCAAAAAGGTCTTAATCACGCTAGATGCGGTAACCACAAACAAGAAAGTGAAAGAATTCGTTCACGATTTTCAAAGCTTTGTGCGGAAAGATTATCCTATATATCTTCTGATGAGCGGATTATATGAAAACGTTTCATCGCTTCAGAACGATAAATCTATGACATTTCTCTATAGGGCGCCGAAGATACTTCTTCAACCACTTGATCTAATGGCCATAAAGACATCGTACATGTCGATCCTTGGAGTAGATGAAGCGACGGGCAAAAAACTCGCTGCACTAACGAACGGGTATGGCTTTGGCTATCAGCTGCTCGGGTATCTATATTTCAAACACCGCAAGATCGATGATGAACTTATAAACCAATACGACATGTCTTTAAGAATAAACGCCTATAACAAAATTTGGTCTGGCGTCACGCCAGAAGAAAGAAAAATCATCGCTTGCCTGAAAGAAAGAGGTGAGGAAAGCACGGCCAATATCCTCAAAAAAACTGGATTCTCCAGCAAACTTTATTCCGTCTACCGCTCTAGACTCTTGCAGAAAGGCGTCCTCGTAAGCCAAAATTACGGCTATATCTCTTTCGCTCTCCCCCGCTTCCGAGAATTTGTTATAGAGGAAGAAGAGTAAATATATCTTTAGGAGCCTCAATCTGATGTTGCTTTTTATGAATTTAAAAAGAATACTGACAAAATCCGAACGAAGATTAGAATCAGATTAGAAAAACAATGATGAAACTGCGTGATATTTGCCAAGCTGCTTTCGATTTTTGGAGACCAAACAAATACGGACTGAAAAAGTATCTGATTCGTGACGGAAAGAAGCATCCGTTCGCGCTTGTGATCCCCGGTGGCGGATACCATATGGTTTGTAGTTATGTTGAGGGTGCGCCTATTGCGCGCGAACTTAACAAACGCGGTTACGCAGCGTTCGTGCTGTACTACCGGTGTGGGAAAAAGGCAAGATATCCCGCCCCTATGGATGATGCGTTCAAAGCGTTGCGGGAAATTCTTGAAAACGCAGAAGCTTACGGAATTGATCCCACAGGTTATTCCCTTTGGGGAGCTTCTGCGGGCGGACATTTGGCGGCAAGCGTTGGTTTAACGGATTTTTGTCTTTCCCCGGCTCCGGCTTCCGTGATTCTCAGCTATCCGGTGATCACCATGGGGGATGAAACGCATATGGGGAGTCGGGAGGCGTTGCTTGGAAAAACGCCAAGCGAGAAAGAAATTGATCGCGCCTCAGTTCAATCCCATATCCGCGATGATGCGCCGCCGACTTTCGTTTGGTACGGCTCCTCAGATCGAGTTGTGAGCCCAAGCAACAGCGAGATGCTAATTGCGGTGCTGCAGGAAAAAAGCATCGATTGTCAATTGCGTACATATCCAGACGTTGGACACGGCGTAGGACTTGGAAGCGGGACCTCATGCGAAGGATGGTTTGATGAGGCTATTCGCTTTTGGGAGCGCCATCGTAAGAAGAGCAGTGAATCATGATGTCGATTTGTAAAACGACACGAAACTCATCCAAATATCTGCGGAGCAAAGAAAGTTATATAGGGCCGAGGTCATTCACCCTGCTCAAGCAGGTTATCTAGAATGGTAGACGCCGAGAATCGAGGAAAGCCTATATAGGGTAACGATTCGATAAACCGTCACTTATTTCAAACTTCCTCTAGAACGCGGCAAGGAGGCAACAGGCGTGATTTGGGCATGACAGCAAATCATGTCTAAAGGCCTCCGGAAGACAATAGACGCTATCGCGCCACGTAGCCACAAAGAGCATATCTACAAAGAAAAACCATGCTCTTCAACCGAACAAGTTCGTTGAGCATGGTTTTGTTTTTTACGCCCGAATCATCTTGGCTAGTTCTATCCTTAGCCTCGGCTTGTAGAGCGTTCTTTATCGCCGTTAGATTTTTTCAATCTCAGAGAAGTCAACATCGACTGGAGTGCTTCTTCCGAAGAAGACCGTATCGACGCGGCAAGCTCCGGTGGTCTTGTCGATGGAGATGATCGTGCCCTCGGTTCCTTCAAGCGGACCATGGATGACTTTGACTCTATCACCGACGTTGTAGCGGTCATACATCGCGCTGTCGACCATGCCCATGCGCTTAAGAACAGGCTCGATTTCCTCTCTCGTTACAGGGGTTGGCTTTTGTCCGCCTCCGCTAGAGCCGGCGATACCGGTAACTCCTGGGGTATTACGGACGATATACCAAGATTGATCAGTCATGATCATCTCAACGAAGATATAGCCTGGATAAAGGTTGATGGTTTTCATCTTCCCAGTAGGAAGACCGTCTTTTAAAACCGGAACCTCTTGCTCAGCGACCAAAACGCGCAAAATCTGATCTTGCATGTTCATGGACACAATACGCTTTTTTAGATTCTCTGCTGTTTTTGATTCATGCATCGAATAAGTGGTGACGATATACCACTGCTTTTCGCCTAACTGTACTGGCATTGCTCTTATCCTCCAAACGCGCTCTTAAGCTGAGAGATGATGCTCGCAGCCGTAAGATCCTCGAGCGCTAAGAAAAGCGCCACGAATAAAGAAATGCAGATAACGACCACGACCGATTTCCACAATTGCTCACGCTTTGGCCAACGGACGCGTTTTCCTTCTTTGACAACTTCTTTGATGTACTTTGCTGGAGTCATATTCCCTCCCTTTCCTATTTGCTCTCTTTGTGGAGGGTGTGTTTTCCACAATGGGGGCAGAATTTGTTGAGCTCTAGGCGTTCGGTGCGATTCTCTCTTTTCGGCAAAGCGTAGTTACGCGCTAGGCAAACGCTGCAAACCAAAAAAACCTTTCCTTTTCCCATAACTTCCTAAAACTCAGTGTGCATATTCTATCAAGCAAAGATGACTTTGCAAGAAGAATAATAATTCTTCCTATACGAAAGTGGTAGAGATTTCCTTTTATCGAAAAGGAGATGGTTTTCTTTTCCTGAAACAAAGTTTTGGAATGTTGATTTTACTGAAGCAGATACAGATGCTGACACTTCCAAAATCCTTGCAATTTGACTCAAACCGATTTGAAATTATCCTTGCAAAAAGCAGCTATCTAAAGCAAAACTTGGTTATTTTAAACGATTTTAAGCTCGGGATAATTTCTCCCTGTCGATGAGCTTTTTTACCTCGTTTTCAAACACTTGATAACGGTAATAGACTTTTCTGATCGGCAAGGAAAGGCGCTTGGCAATCTCTTGGAAAGGAACGCCGTCCAATTTCATTCTGGCAACAACGAGCATCTCGCCGTTGATTGATTTGGGGGCAAGATTCAGCGCATATATCTCCTCAAAATAATCTACATATTTTTGAGGGCTGTCATAGATATCGCCAGTGGCCAAAACGTCATGATAAGTCAAATCAGTCCCATTCCTTGTGCTTTCATCCATCGACATCACGCATTTTCGCGGGTCGTAAAGATCTTTCCGAACTTTCGATAGCTCGTGAGTAAGACACAAGTGGTAAAACGAGCGGAACGGGGACGGGCCAAACCTATAATGGATCAAGCAATCCATATAGCATTGGAAAGCCACCGCGGCTAAATCGCACAACGAATAATAACGCAGCAAATCCGGGGCCACTTTGCGAATGGATGATTCGTTGCGCTTGAAGTAACGCATATCGAGCGTCCTTTGGGCAAGCCCATTGCCAGAGCGTCCTTCATAAAGCAGCTCTTCGTCCGTCGCCAGTTCATAATTTGGCATGTTGTTCTCCTTTTTGGGGAGCAAGAAACCATTAGATGCGTCTTTTATGATCGATCATCGAAAGGAAAACGGATGTCGCCACGCTCGCATTGAGGCTATTCACGTGTCCAACCATAGGAATCTTCACCACAAAGTCGCTGTTTTTGAGAACCAGGCGGCTGATACCAAAGCCTTCGCTTCCGACCACTAAGCAAATCGGGCAGCGATAGTCCAAGGAATCGTAGAGGGTTGAGCTTCCGCCATCGCTTGAGACAACCCAAAAGCCATTGCTTTTAAGGGTTGCGATAGCCTGAGACAGATTGCTCACGACGGAAACAGGCACAAAGTCGATAGCCCCGGTCGATACTTTGGCGACCGTCCCATTAAGTGGAACTTCGCCATGGCTTTTCATGATGATCCCGCTCACTCCGAACGCATCGCAGGAACGAAGGATCGCACCGAGGTTATGTGGGTCCTCAATGCCATCAAGCATGACGATAAGGGGGTATTCTTTCGTTTTTGCCTTTTCAATCAACTCGTCTAAGGAAATAGTCTCGTAATCTTTCACGTAGGCCACAAAACCCTGGTGGCGGTCGGTCTTGGCTAGACGCGTCAATTCGCCATCAGTCACATATTTGACCGGCGTCCCAGAGATAGGCAACGAAAGAGTGAAACGATCTCCTTTTAATCGGGTGCTGACGAATAATGTCGTGACCCTATGGTTTGACAAGGAAGCCGAAATGGCGTTCTTGCCGTAAATTATGGTACTCATCGTTTTCTCCTTTTCTTGGCTTGTGGTTGAATGGAAGCTGCCTCATGTTTTAGAAAGAGTTTGCTAAGACCGTCATTAAGCGCGCGTCAACTAGATAATAGAGTCTTTTCCTGTCAATGGACAAATCAAAGTAAACGCTAAAAGACGTTTCTCTTGATGAGCCTTGAGCGAATTTCGTCCGATTTGGCGAAGTCTTTCATCTTCTTCGCCTCCTCGTATTCGCGATAATCATTTACGTCTTCTTCACTCAATAGAGGATAAGCATTCGGTATGCCCAAAACGCCCAAATCACTATAAAGGAGGAGGAAATGCTTATATAGCTCATCAACGCTTGCTTCCTTATTCGAAAGAGCGAGGTTGAGTGCTTTGTTCTCCTCGTAAAGCGCGCTCAAGGCGTTAGGAGTATTCAAATCGTCGCACAAGGCGTCGATAACCTTTGTGTCGGTGAGCGGCGTTAGCCTCGAAAGGTCTTTTTTGGCTAATTGCAGATTGATGGCGGCGCGTTTCAAAGAAGCCTGCAGTTGATTGTATTTCTTCGTGGCTTCTTTCATCGTGTCCTCGCTAAAAGAGGCTGGCGCCCTATAATGGGCCGCCAATATCATGAGACGGAACGGAATGCCACCATATTGGCTCACGACATCTTTCATCAGAATGACATTGCCAAGCGATTTGCTCATCTTCTCGTTGTTCATGTTGATGAAACCGTTGTGAATCCAGTAACGGGCCAATTTGTTGTCATTATGCGCTTTGGCTTGAGCGATTTCGTTCTCGTGATGTGGGAATTTCAGATCGAAGCCGCCACCATGGATATCGATGTAGCCGTTTTGGGCGCCGAAGATGGAATTGATCATCACGCAGCACTCAGTGTGCCAGCCAGGCCTTCCTTCGCCCCAAGGCGAGTTCCATTTGATGCCGACGTCGGTCTTTTTCCAAAGAGCGAAGTCGAGCGGATCTTCTTTTTTGTCATTGACGTCGATTCGTGCCCCACTTTCGAGATCATCGATGTTATTACCGCTTAATTCGCCATATCCTTCGATATCTTTGACGCGAAGATAGACGTCTCCGTCTTTTGCATAGGCCGCGCCTTTTTTCACCAAGTCATCGACATAGGAAATGATTTTATCCATATAGACGGTCGGCTTTGGGGTGATGTCGGGTTGAAGCGATCCGACCTCGTCCACCAAACGGCGATATTCCTTGATTACCCCTTCCGTCAGCGTTTGCTCGCTGATGCCCAGTTCTTTCGCCCGCAGGATGATTTTGTCATCGACGTCGGTGTAATTGCTGACGAAGGTGACTTTGTAGCCCAAAGATAAAAAGAGCCTTCTTAAAACATCTCCGACGATGACGGGGCGAAAATTCCCCACGTGCGGATCGTTATAGACGGTCGGCCCGCAGAAATACATGCTGACTTCCCCTTCCTTAAGAGGAATGAAGGTCTCGACCTTGTTTCCCAACGAATTAAACAATTTTACTTCTTTCATAATTAATCCCCGCTTATTCTCTCAAATGAGTTTAAGAATTTCCTCTAATGCGTATTGAATGCCGTCATCGTATGAAGCTTTCGTGATGAATTTGGCGGCCTTTTTGGCTTCTGTAGTGGCTTCGCCCATTGCAATCCCGATGAACTCTGAAAGCATTTCGATGTCGTTGGCCCCATCGCCAAAACAGTAAATGTCCTCTTTCTTTATGCCAAGAGATTCAGCCAAAGGATAAATCGGTTCGGCTTTGTTTACTTCTTTCGGCAAAATCTCAAGATATTCATCGCCCGTGATGATGATTTTGTATTTTTGTCTTTCGCCCTCATTAAAAGGGACGAGGGGTATCCATTCTTTGGGACCGCATACCATCACCTTCAGGATCTTCGTTTCCTCGTTGAGGGTCGTTTTGCTTAGATCGACGTAAGAAGGCATGCCGTTTTCCTTAATTTCCCAATTCGCCCATTCGCTGACTTCTGGGCCGAAAAGATATAGGGAATTATCCAAGGCGTAGGCATAAACATCACGTCCTTTATTCAAAAAGCGGTTTTTGAAATAAAACAAGGCGGAAATGGGCAAGGTCTTCATGGATATGACTTTCCCTTCGTAGGTATATACCGCCCCGCCATTCGCGGCTATCGCGTATTTTTCCCCAGGGTCGAATGCGTCAAGAAATGGCTTTATCCCGCCATACGGCCTCCCTGAATCAATGGCCACAACATGGCCTAAGGCAAGCAGCTTATTGATTGAGGCGATGGCGCTATAAGGGATAGAGACCTCTCCGCTTGGCAGCAAAGTCGAATCGACGTCAAAAACGAAAAGTTTTCTATTCATATTCGGTGGCGAATTTAGCCAAGTCCTTTGGTTTTTCGATAATGTAACGCGCTTCTTTGAGGAAAGCAGGTTTGTAATTCCCATATCCCCACAAACAAAGAGCGAGAGGTAAAGATGCGTTGTTGGCCGTCAATAAATCAGGCAAGGAATCGCCCACGAAAACGGTAGACGATGGATCGAGAGAAAACCTGGTCATGATTTTCAGCACATTATGAGGGTCTGGCTTAGGAGCCTCGCCTTCTTTCACCCCGTATATCGCGTCAAAAAAGGAAGGCGGGAAGAAATTAGAGAGGATGATATGGGCTAACTCATCCGGCTTATTGGTGCACACGCCCAAGATGATCCCTTTGTCTTTCAAATATTTAAGCGTTGGAACAATGCCGTTGAAGGCCTTCGTATGAGTCCCTTGATATTCGCGGTAACGCGGCATATATTCGCTTTTAAGTCGCGCAAAATTGGTTTCATTATCGTATTCGCCTAAAGCACGATGAACGAGAGTGTCGGCCCCATCACCCACCAACGAATGGCATTCTTGCTTGGAATATGAAAAGGAGAAGCTGCAAGCTTTCAAGGCGTCATTGATTGCTCGGCGAATGTCAGTGATGGTGTCTAACAACGTGCCATCCAAATCAAAAATCAGGGCTTTTTTCACGCGTGTATTATATGCCTCGCGCGCGAAGAGCAGTAGCGAAACGATTTACGCTTTGATTTTCTCTACTTCGTAACTGGGTTCGTCGATAACTTCGACTTTGCTTATGATAACCGGGGAATAAGGAGAAGAATAACGGTGCTCCACCCTCACTTTCGCAATCGCATCCACCACGTCCATACCGTCGATCACTTTGCCAAAAGTGGCGTATTGCCCGTCAAGATGCGGAGCGTCTTTATGCATGATGAAGAACTGGCTTGATGCACTGTCATTTATCATCGTGCGAGCCATCGAGATGACTCCGCGCGTATGTTTTAGATTGTTTTCAGTGCCGTTGCTTGCAAAATCCCCATGAATTGAATAATCCAGGTCTTTCTCTTTGCCATCTTCGTAATATCCGCCACCTTGGATCATGAAGCCTTTGATGATGCGGTGGAAAATTAAACCGTCGTAAAAACCGCTTCTGGCGAGCTCAACGAAATTCGCAGCGGTGTTCTTGGCCGCACCATAATCCATTTCAAGCGTGATAGTGCCGAAATCTTTAACCGTCATTTTGACCATAAATAATCTCCTGTTTTTTCTAAAGGCTACATTTTGATAAACGAGTCGCTATTTAAACCTTTTTTGATTTTTCCTCGCAAAAGCGCCTTGCTTTCTTCGTCTAAAAAGGCCATATCGACCGCGTTCATGAATAATTTTTCGATAATTTCAGGCGGGAAATGAAAGGTTTTTTGAAGTTTTTCGAATTCTTTGTCAAGAGTGATTCTCGAGATAGTCATATCATCCGTATTGATATTGACCTTTATGCCTCTAGACAAAAATTCATTAATCGGCAAAGAGAGATAAGAAGCAATCGCATGCGTATCGACTTCGCTAGTCGGGCAAAGCTCGAAAGCAATATCACGGCTAGAGCAGTAATCCAATAACCCTTTGTCGAAGACGGCCCGTACGCCGTGCCCGATTCTCGTTGCTCCCATTTTGATGGCCTCATATACCGACTCTGGACCGCCTACCTCTCCAGCGTGAATCGTGATGGGAAGGCCGTATTCTTTCGCTTTGAGGAAGACAGGAGCGAAAATCCCCGTTCGATAAATCGCTTCAGCGCCCGCCAAATCGACTCCGCAGACGCCTTTTTTGTAGTACTTCTTCGCGACTTCTATAGTCTCGAAATTATCTTTTTCGTTCTGATCGCCCCGAATCGCGCAAAGAATGAGCTGAGCGGAGAAATCATATTCGCGTTTTGCCTTCTCTAGGCCCTTTATGGAGGCGGCAACAACCTCATCTTGGCTCAATCCGCGATGGATGTGGAGTTGCGGGCCAAAGCGGATCTCAAAATAGATAAGCCCGCTTTTCGCTAAGCGAGATGAAAGCATATAGACGGCTTCTTCTAGCGTTTCTTTGGTTTGCATCACTTTCGTAGGATAGACGCAGCATTCGATATATTCGTTAAGAGTCGAGCAAGAAGAATCGATGCTTAAAGGAGCTCTTTTCGCTTCCTCGATGTCTAGGCCTGACATTTCAGCCAATTTGATCACTTCTTCCCTAGAGAGCGATCCGTCTAAATGGATGTGTAAGTCAATCATTTTGGCAATTATATAAAGCAAGACAATCAAAAGCAAAAATGTTTTGCCTAAAACGAGAAATTAGGCGATTGTCCGCTATTTATAGTGTTTCAAGCGTTCCTTCTTGAATGGTTTTCTGAAACGGTGAAAGGTAGATTTTCCTTTTCTCGATGTAAGAGGCGAAGAGCACACTGAAACAATATTTGTCGACGTAGTTATCGCGCGAGCTTCCGAATTTTATGGACTTGTTTGATAAGAAAGGCTATTTCGTCTCGCTAGGAGAGGCTCCGGCATTCTCCTTGAATTTATTACTGTCTAGAGAAAGAGCATCAACAAAGACAGCGGGCGCGCCAAAGAATTCCTTGATTGGTTTCATCGTCTCTTCGCTCACCGGCTTGAAGAAGGGCACTTTGGCTGTTTCGCCGTTGTCATTCACGGCGATATAAAGCGTGTCGCCCATATAGCAAAGATAGAAATTTCCCTTGTAGCGATTCTCTAAATCCATGATTTGCTCTTGGATTTGCGGGGTTAATAAATAGAATGCGGTGGTTTTATCGTTTGTGAGGACTTTGAATTTTCGGTTGAACTGAATGAATTCCGTTTCGACCTCCTCTAGGCCTTGATTCGTCATTCCGAAACTAATCATGCCCTGCTTTTCGATGACTTTGACGGTGGCAAAAGAACGAGGAAAATGAAAACGATAAAGGGTGCCTTTGGCGTAAGTCACATAAGTTGTTGTCGTGTTGCCCTTCGAATCGGTTGTCGTGTGCTTTTTCTCTAAGTTATAGGCAGCTTTGTCGAAACTGATGCCTTTATAGGTGCCAGACATGAATTCATCGCCTTTATAACGGTCGGGGCTTGTGAAAAAGCCCGGAGTCATCACAATCTTGAGATCATACCCTTGATCAGGCCTAAGAATGGCGCCAGGAAAAAAGTGATCGCACACTGCTTTCTCGCTGTTTTTTCTGACGTATTTAGTGAAACTTCTCTTGAAGGTGAAGGCCACGGAAAGAATGATGATAGCGAAAACAAAAAGACAGAATCCAATGTAATACACCTCTCCGCTCTCCACCATGAACACATTAAGAAAAAGCAAGATCGCGGGGATGAATAGAAGGATGCCAAAAATCAAAAAGCCAATGAAACTTCTTTCCTTACTCTTCCTGACTTTTTCGAAATCTTCGTACAGTTTATCCATTTCGTTTGCCATTTTTATGCCTCCTAAGAAAGAAAAGGCCTCAAATTGAGGCCTTCGCTGTTTCTAGATTAGAATTCGATTTTAACGTCTTGGCGTTTGGCCTCTTCCGCCTCGAAGAAATCTTTCTTCTCGAAACGATAATGGCGAGCCACGATGTTGGTTGGGAAGACCACAATTTCCTGGTTGAAGGTGCTCACGTTGCTGTTGTAGACGCGTCTAGAAGCTTGGAGCTGTTCCTCGACTTCGGCGATTTGGTTCTGAAGTCCCATGAAATTGGTATTGGCCTTGAGTTCAGGATAAGCCTCAGCGACGACATTGATGCTGTCGAAGGCTTTCGAGACTTGCTCAGAGAATTGGCTCTTTTCTTTCATCGGAGCGTTGCTAGATGGGCGACGCATCTCGATGACTTTGCTTAGAGTCTCGCTCTCATGCTTGGCGTAGCCTTTGACGGTGGCGACCGTTTTCGTCAATAAGTCGAAGCGCTTGGTGAGAGCCACATCGATACCACTTGATGCCTCATCGATTTTGACGATTTCGCGACGAAGCCTATTCGCGGTTGAAATCCACCAGGCGATGATGGCGATGACTATCAAAACGACGGCAACGCCGATCGCGATTCCCACTATCGCACCAGTACTTAGAAATACCATTGTTTTTTACCTCCTGTTTGAGTAATTGAATTGTAGCATAATCATCGATAATGACAATGAAAAAGGGCTTATTTCAAAGGATAAAATCAAACTGTGCATTTATAGGTGCCTCAAACGTGAAAGCCCTCCGTTTGAAGGAGGGCTCATGGAACGATTTCGATTAGTCTACGAATCTGACTAATTCGACTTCGGCGTTGTCGCCTTTGCGGTGCCCAAGCTTATAAACATGGGTGTAGCCGCCGTTGCGGTCTTTGTATTTCGGACCGATTTCGGCGAAGAGCTTGCTGAGAGCATTGACGCCTTTGTCGTCGCAAATGCCGTTGCGCAATACTTTAGCGGCTTCTCTACGAGCGGCCAAATCGCCTTTCTTGGCGAGAGTGACCATTTTATCGGCTAAAGAGACGAGATCGGCGGTAACGCCGCTAGTGACTTTGACCTCACCATGGACAATCAACGCGCTCACGACGTCTCTGAGCATGGCCTTGTTCTTCGAAGGGGTATAAGCCGCTTTGAAGCGAACGCCGGTTTTGCCATGCACGTTCTTTCTACCTTGTGCTGCCATAATTATTCTCCTACGCTATCGCGGAAGTGAAGCCCAATGGAAGCGAGCTTCTCCTTCACTTCTTTCAGCGACTTCTTGCCCAAATTGCGGACTTTCATCATCTCGTCTTCGCTCTTCTGCGTGAGCTCTAAGACTGTGCTGATGCCAGCGCGCTTGAGGCAGTTGTTGCTGCGGACAGACAAATCGAGTTCTTCGATCATCATGTCTTGGTATTTGTTCTCTTCGCTATGAACTTCCTCTTTGACGAGTTTGTAGTTCTTGACGACTTCATCGAGTTTGGTGAATTCGCCGAAGTGGGCGACGAGAAGCTGGGAAGCCATTGCCACCGCTTCATAAGGCTTGATGGAGCCGTTGGTGGTGACTTCGAGAATCAATTCGTCGAATTTGCTGTCGTGCTCAACGCGGGTTGGCTCAACGGCGTAGGCGACTTTCACGACTGGGCTGTAGTTGCTATCGGTCGGAATGACGCCAATCTGATTGATTTTGTGCTCAAGTTTGTTAGCCTCGCCAGTGAGATAGCCTCTGCCTTTTGAAGCATAGACCGTCATTTTGATGTGGCCATGCTCATTAAGGTGAGCAATCTCTAAATCAGGGTTGATGACGCTCACCATGGCAGGGAGCTCCAAGTCGCTGGCCTTTAAAACGCCAGGGCCTTTGAAGTCAACGCTCAAGCGCTTTGGCTCGTCGCTGTTGTCATCGATTTTGAGAACGAGGTCTTTGAGATTCAAGACAATCGCGGTGACATCTTCCTCGACGCCTTCAATCGCGCTGAATTCATGGCGAACGCCTTCGATTTCAAGGGCGAAGACGGTCGCGCCAGGAAGGGCGCTAAGAAGAACGCGGCGGAGGGCATTGCCTAAGGTAAGGCCGAATCCGCGCTCAAGAGGAGAAATGACAAAGCGGGAATAATGTTCGGCTTCGTCATTGACATCGACTTTGATGCTGAATGGTTGGAATGGATCCGGCAAGCGGATCTCTTCGGCGGCGATTTCGCTATTGGTGTTAGCCATTATTAATTGTGCCTCCTATAAATGACTGATACGTATCTGCTCAAGGGGTTAACCCCTCCTCGACTAGCCTCTTGGGCGTTTTGGAGGACGGCAACCGTTATGAGGGATTGGGGTGGTATCGGTGATGGAGAGAATCTGGAGACCAACCGTGCCTAATGCGCGGACGGCGCTCTCTCTGCCTGGGCCTGGGCCCTTCACATCGACGTCGATTTGGCGTAAGCCTTGATCGAAGGCGCTCTTGCCAGCTGTTTGGGCGGCGAGTTGAGCGGCGAACGGTGTGCTCTTTTTGGCGCCTTTATAGCCAAGGGCTCCGGCGCTGCTCCAAGCAATGACATTGCCTTGGACATCAGAAATCGTGACGATGGTGTTATTGAAGGTGGAATGGATGTGGGCGACGCCGTGAGTGAAGTTGCGCTTCACTTTCTTCTTGCGGGCCGAGGTGCTCTTTCTGGCACCTTTTTTATTGTCTGCCATAATGTTTACCTACTCCTTTCCTTACTTAGTCGCTTCTTTCTTGTTAGCGATCGTCTTGCGCTTGCCTTTGCGGGTACGCGCATTGGTTTTGGTGCGTTGTCCGCGCACTGGGAGTCCGCGCTTGTGGCGGAGTCCGCGGTAGCAGCCGATTTCCTGGAGGCGTTTGATGTTCATCGCGACTTCGCGGCGCAAATCACCTTCCGTTTTGTATTTGGCAACCTCGGTGCGGAGAGCGGTCAATTGCTCATCGGTGAGGTTTTTGACGCGGATGTCTTCATTGACACCAGCGGCTTCGCAGATTTTTTTCGCGGTCGTGTCGCCGATACCGTAGATATAGGTAAGGGAGATGACGACGCGTTTCTCATTGGGGACATCAACCCCGACAATACGTGCCATATTTAGCTAGTTTCCTTTCCTTTAGCCCTGTCTTTGCTTATGCTTCGGATTTGGGCAGATGCACATAACGACGCCGTGCCGGCGGATGATCTTGCACTTATCGCAGATCGGTTTGACGCTTGGTCTCACTTTCATAATGTGTTACTCCTTGTTCAGTTTCAGTTCTTGAATCGGAACGTAATGCGCCCGCGTGTTAAATCATAAGGCGAGAACTGCACGGTAACCCTATCGCCGGGGAGAATGCGGATGTAATGCATCCGGATTTTGCCCGAAACGCAGGCTTGGACCACCGCTCCATTGGCGAGTTTCACCTTGAAGTTGGCGTTAGGTAAGCACTCCAACACCGTGGCTTCCATTTCTAAACACTCTTCTTTAGCCAAACGTTATCTCCTTTCTTCCTTCATCGTCAGCACTTCATAGCCGTCTTTGGTCACCACGATCGTGTTTTCGTAGTGAGCGCTGTATTTGCCGTCTTTAGTCACAGTCGTCCAGCCATCTCCAAGTGTCCTTAGATGCGGCTTTCCTTCCATGACCATCGGCTCGATGGCTAAGGTCATGCCTTCGCGCAGGATTTCCCCAACACCAGCCGGACCGTAATCCGGGATATAGGGGTCTTCATGCATCTCCTTGCCGATTCCGTGTCCCGTGAATTCGCGTGGAACGCTGTAGCCATGGGCTTTCACGGTCGTCTCGATTGCATGAGAGACATCGCCTAGATGTATTCCAGGCTTCACTAATCTCACCGCGTTCCAGAAACTCTCTTCGGTCACCTTGAGGAGGTTTGCTAGATGCTCTGGGCAGATACCGACTAGATAGCTGCGGCACGCATCGGCGCAATAGCCGTTTTTGCGCACCACGATATCAAGGCTTATGATATCGCCGTCTTTCAGTATCTTCTTTTTGCTCGGGATGCCGTGCAGCAGCACTTCGTTGACCGAAGCGCAGATTGCGCCGGGATAGCCGTAGTAGCCTTTCTCCGCGCTTTCTCCGCCGCCTAGCTTCATCACTTCTTCGGCTCTGTCATTGATTTCTTGGGTTGATGTGCCTGGAACGCACATGGGCCCAATGGCATCGAAGACATCGCTCAGCAAGTGGCCCGCCTCTCTCATGAGGGCGATTTCCCGCGGTGATTTGATGATGATCATTTGCTAGCGAGGAATTTGCTTATTTCCTCTTTGAGTTGTCCGGCCTCGATGGTGCCATCGAAGTCTTTGAGCAAGCCTTCCTTCTTATAGTAGTCAAGAAGGGGAGCCGTGCTCTTGTAGTAGTTATCCAAACGGACTTTGAAGGACTCTTCGTTATCGTCTTTCCTTTGAATAAGGGCAGAGCCGCAATAATCACAGACCCCCTCACTCTTCGGTTTCATGGTGATAACGTTGAAGGAAGCGCCGCACTTCGGGCAAACTCTCCGAGTGCAAACCCTTTTTATCAAAATCTCGTCCGGACAAGAGATATTGATGGCAAGATTCGGCTCGCGGCCGATTTCCTTGCCCATCTTCTTCAGGGCTTCCGCTTGCGCCAAGGTGCGGGGGAAGCCGTCAAGAAGGTAACCGTTTTTGCAGTCATCGCGCGAAAGACGATCTTTCACGAGGGCGCAGGTGAGCTCATCGCTCACGAGGTCCCCGCGATTTATGATCTCTTTGACGGTATTGCCAAGCTCACTCCCAGAAGCCATCGCCTCGCGGAACATGTCGCCCGTCGAGATGTGAGGAAGATTGAAGTCACTTTCCATCCATTTGGCGTGCGTGCCTTTCCCCGCTCCTGGCGGGCCCATGAGAATGATATTGAGCATAGATTAATTACATCTCCTTGACTGCGTCGTAGCTTTTGCCTGCTAATAGGCCGTCGATCTGGGCGTTGATTTCAAGCGCCACGCCGACGATGATGATTAACCCTGTGCCGCCGATTGCAAGCGTAGTGTCGCCATCGAAGACATCGGTTAAGGTTAGGACAATCGGTAAGGCCGCGATACCCGCTAAGGCGAAAGCCCCAATGAAGGTAATGCGGTTTAAGACCTTGCCGACATAACGTTCTGTTTCTTTGCCTGGTCTCACACCCGGGATATAAGCTCCCGATTTTTGGAAATTATCCGCGAGCTTCTCCGGATCGATTTGCATCTCACTGTAGAAGAAGGTGAATAAGATGATGAGAGCTAGGTAAATTACAAGCCCCCAGTCCATGTTCCAGTGCGTGTCATTGAACCACGGCATCCTGAAGGTCTCATTGTAATTGAAGATCTTCAGCCATTCGGCATTCGCCGCGTCAGAGGAGATAAAACTCGCGATGACGCTTGGGGCGGCCATTAGGCTCGAAGCGAAGATGACCGGAATGACGCCGGCGCTATTAATCTTGATTGGCAAGAAGGAAGCGCGGGCCATGCTTTGTCCGCCGCCTTTATTGGCGTGCTGGACTGGTATCTTGCGCCGAGAGAGCTCAATGAACACCACGAAGGCCGTAATGAGAATCATGACGATGATATAGAGAGCGAATTGGAAGCTTCCCCTGATCATTTCGCCGGAGCTGCGGCTCGTGTTGTCGACAATCCACTTGCTCCACGCGGTGGAGATTTGGGTTGGCAAGCTTCTTACGCACCCTGCGAAGATAATGACGGAAATTCCGTTTCCTAGACCTTTTTCGGTGATTTGGTCCCCTAACCACATCGTGAGCATCGCTCCCGCTAAAAGAACGGTGACGATGTAGGCATAAGTCCAGAAATTCGTTTCGAGCGTAATAGAGATATAGGAACTGTTTTCCATCGTCTTGATGATCCCATATCCTTGGACAGCGCCGAGGAGAAGGGTCAGATAACGAGTGGCTTGTTCCTTTTTCTTACGCCCATACTCGCCTTGCTTCGATAGCTCGGTGAGCGCCGGAAGAACGTCTTTGGAAAGAAGTTCAACGATAATCTGGGCGGTAATATACGGGCTGACTCCGAGAGCGAACACGGAGAAGTTGCTTAACGCGCCTCCGCCGAGTAGGTCCATGATCGCAAGGGCTGAGCCGCTATTGATCATATCTTCCATTGAGGAAGGGTCGACACCCGGGACATGAATAGCCGCCCCGATCCGGATGACGAAGAGCACCATAATCGTGAAGAAAATACGATTGACGATGTCTTTGTTCTTGAAGATCGAGACGAACTTTTTCATTATTTCGTTACCTCAGCCTTTCCGCCTTTCGCTTCGATGGCCGCCTTTGCGGAAGCCGAGAAAGCGTCAGCGATGACAGTGAGCTTTTTGCTAAGCTCGCCATTGCCTAGAATTTTAACCCCAGAGAGCGTCTTTTTGACAATACCTTTTTCAATGAGTGATTCGATTGTGACGGTATCACCATCGTTATAGGCATTGAGTTTCGAGACATTCACGACCGCATATTCTTTGCGGGAAATGTTCTTGAAGCCGAATTTTGGGATGCGGCGATTGATTGGCATCTGTCCGCCCTCGAAGCCGTTTTTCTTCGTATGGGCGTGGGCGCCTTGGCCTTTTTGGCCTTTGCCGGCGGTCTTGCCGTTGCCAGTTCCGCGGCCTTGGCCTTTGCGGAAGTGCTCAAACTTCGAGCCTTCCACCACTTTGATATCGCTTAATGAAGTAGCCATTATTTGTCTCCTTCCGCCTTCGTTGCCGCTTTTTGGCTACGGGCAGCTTTGATTTCCTCTGGGGTCTTTAAGCCACGGAGAACCATAACTTTGTCGTATTCCTTGAGCGAGAGAAGGGCTGCGCTTGTGGCGCGGATGACGTTGATCGGGGTGCGGGAGCCATAGACTTTGCTCGTGACGTTTTTGATGCCGCAGAGCTCGACGATCGCGCGGACGGCGCCGCCAGCGACGATTCCCGTGCCAGCTGGAGCTGGTTTGAGGAAGACGGTGGTATCGGCGAATTCGCCTTTGACTTCGTGAGCGATGGTTCCCTTCACGATCTTGACGCGATGGATGTCTTTTTTGGCAGCCGTGAGCGCCTTTTTGATGGCATCGGGCACCTCACCGGATTTGCGGAGGGCGAAGCCGTATCTGCCTTTGCCGTCTCCAACGACGACGAGGGCATCGAAACGCATGTGCTTTCCACCTTGCTCGGTGCGGGAGATGCGGTTGATGTTGACCACTCTATCGGTATATTCATCATCAATCGGACGGCGGAATCCGCCACGTCCGCCACGACGCTCGCTTGGACGGCCCTTGCGGTCACCGTATTTGCGGTCGCCAGGGCGTGAGGCGCTGACGGAATTGTGAGGCTCGTATTGCGGATTGCCCGTACGACGAGGGGCGTTTCCGTTATCTTTGTTTGCAGCTTCGGTAGATGCAGTAACTTTATTTTCTTCCATTGTTCGTTACTCCTTAGAAGAGGAGCCCTCCTTCTCTAGCGGCATCCGCTAAGGCGGCGACGCGGCCGTGATATTCATAGCCGCCACGGTCGAAGACCACTTTCGAGATCTTCTTGGCTTTAGCTTTCTTCGCTAGATCAGCCCCCACCGTTTTGGCGGCTTCGATGTTGCCGCCGTTGGCGAGTTTAAGGGCGCTCGAGCTGCTCGAGGCAAGGGTGACGCCTTTGACGTCATCGATGATCTGCGCTTCGATGTTTTTGTTGCTGCGGAAGACAACGAGGCGAGGCATAGAAGCTGTGCCTTTGATCTTCGCGCGAACGCGAGCATGTCTACGCTCACGGACGCTATTGCGTGATTCTTTTTCGATCATTGCTTATGTCCTCCTTATTTCTTCGAGGTAGCGGCAGCGCGCTTACCGATCTTCTTAATAAGGTGCTGTCCCTTGTAGTGGACGCCCTTTTGGCCGTAGACGTCTGGACGGTGGCTGTCATAGATGAGAGCAGCGGTTTGTCCGACTTCCTGTTTGTCGCATCCTTCAACCGTGATATGGGTTTCGTCTGGGCAAACGATCTTGGTGTATTTGCCGACTGGGGCGACCACGATGTCGTGGCTATAGCCCAAGAACATTTTGACGTTGCCGTTCACGATGGAGGCACGATAACCCGTACCATTGAGCTCAAGTTCTTTCTTGAAGCCTTCGCTCACGCCTTTGCAGGCAT
>CAVHTL010000001.1:0-8346 GCA_963638955.1 bacterium | reverse complement strand
GGGCGGCGGCAGTGCCTTGAGAAGGGGTTGGCCCGTTTTTGGCACTGAAGGTGAAATTGCCATCGGCCAGAGAGACGCTCACGTCCGCAGGGATGTGGACGTTTACTTCGCCTTTCGGGCCTTTTACGATGACATGCCCGTCTTCGATGTGGGCTTCCACACCGGCGGGAAGAGCGACGGGTTTAAATCCGATTCTACTCATTGATATTCTCCTTATTAATAGACGTAGCAGAGAACTTCGCCACCGATTTTGGCTTTTCTGGCCTCTTTATCGGTGAGGAGTCCTTGGCTCGTCGAGATGATGGCGATGCCTAGCCCCGAGAGAACTCTTGGGAGCTTATCGGCTTCAACATTGACCCGAAGTCCAGGTTTGCTGATTCTCTTTAACCCCGAGATGACGCGCTCGCCGTTGGCGCCGTATTTAAGGGTGATGGTGAGGGTCTTTTTGACGCCTTCGCCTTCAACGGACACTTCGCTCACATAGCCCTCTTTTTTGAGGATGTTCGCGATTTGCTCTTTCATTTTGCTATTCGGCATGGAGACACTCTCATAGCGTAACGCGTTGGCGTTGCGGATACGGGTGAGCATGTCGGCGATTGGATCTGCGTTCATGTTAGTGATCTCCTTTCATTACCAAGAGGCTTTCTTCATGCCTGGGATTTCGCCTTTGTAGGCGAGCTCGCGGAGGCAAATGCGGCAAAGCCCGAATTTGCGGATGACGCCATGAGGACGTCCGCATCTTTTGCAGCGCGTATATTCGCGGGTGCTGAATTTTTGTGGGCGCGAGGCCTTCACAACTAAACTTTTCTTAGCCATCTTTGCACTCCTTATTTGCGGAACGGCATACCCATGAGATTGAGAAGCTCATAAGCCTCTTTGTCGCTGTGGGCGGTCGTGACGATGACAATGTCCATGCCACGGATCTTGCCGACCTTATCGTAATCGATTTCCGGGAAGATGAGCTGCTCTTTGACGCCGAGAGTGTAGTTCCCGTGCCCGTCAAAGGCATTCTTGCTAACGCCGCGGAAGTCGCGGACGCGTGGGAGAGAGATGCTCACGAGTTTATCATAGAACTCATACATTCTCTTGCCGCGGAGGGTGACCTTGCAGCCAATGGCTTGGCCTTTGCGGAGTTTGAAGGTCGCGATGGACTTCTTCGCATGGGTGCTCACTGGATGTTGGCCAGAGATGGTCGCAAGCTCGCTTAGGGCATCATCAAGCGCCTTGGCGTTTTGCGTAGCATCGCCAACGCCGATGTTGATGACGATTTTCTCGAATTTCGGAGCTTGCATAACGGTCGAGTAGCCGAACTCTTTGACGAGGGCTGGCACGACTTCGTTTTTGTATTTGGCTTCAAGACGGTTGACGTCTTTTGCCGCTGGGGCAGCTTTCTTTGTAACTGCCTTCTTTTCCGCTTTTGGGGCGGCAGCTTTCTTGGCGGTCGCTTTTGGGGCGGCTTCCTTTTTCTCAGCTGCTTTCTTAGGGGCCTTAGCGGCTGTTTTCTTAGTTTCTTCTGCCATGACTAATTCCTCCTATTACTTTTGCTCGAGGCTCGCGCCAGAGCTGCCTACGCGGATTTTCTTGCCGTCGACCACTTTGGAGTGGACACGGGTGGCTTTTTTGGTTTTCGGATCGATGAGAGCGACTTTGGAAGCATCGATAGGGACATAAATCTCAAGGATGCTGCCTTCAGTGGTCTGTTGATTCGGTTTTTTGTGCTTTTTGTGCACATTCACGCCTTCGACGACGACTTTGTTAAGCTTCGGATAGACGCGTTGGACTAAACCGGTCTTGCCTTTGTCGTCACCTGAGAGAACGATGACTTTATCACCTTTTTTGATATTCATGATTGCTCTCCTTATAGAACTTCGATCGCAAGGGAGACGATTTTCATATACCCTGCGTCGCGGAGCTCACGAGCGACTGGCCCGAAGACACGGGTTCCGAGTGGGTTGCCGTCATTATCGATGAGGACAACCGCATTGTCGTCGAAGCTGATGGAGCTGCCGTCTTTGCGGATGACCGCGCGCTTGACGCGCACGATGACGCCTTTGACGACCTGCCCTTTTTTGATTTTCCCATTTGGGATCGCGTCTTTGACTGCGCAAGTGACGACGTCTCCGAGAGAGGAGACTTTCATTCTCGCGCCGCCGTTTTGATGGAACACGCGAACGCTTTTGGCACCGGAGTTATCGGCAACCACGAGATTCGTTTCGTTTTGAATCATAGCTTATTCGCCCTCCTTCTCGTCCGCTTTCGGGGCGATGGCCTCGGCGCTGCCCTCAGCCGCCTCGAGTTTCTCTTCGGCGAGTTTGGCTTCGTCAGTGCTTCCGACGGCGAGCTTATCGACGCTCACTAAGCGGAAACGTTTCGTTTTGCTATAGGGGCGGCAAGCCATGATGGTGACAGTGTCACCGACATTGGCTGCGTTTTTCTCGTCGTGGGCATAGAATTTTTTGCTATACCCGACACGTTTGTTATAAAGAGGATCATTACGTTTGGTAGAGACCGTGACGCAGATCGTCTTGTCGTTATTATTCGAGGTAACAACGCCTTGGAACGTGCTTCTTGAATTTCTTTCCATGGTCATATCCTCCTTTATTTGCTGGCCTTGCCGATTTGGAGCTCGCGCTCGCGCTTGACGGTTTCGGCTTTCGCGATGTCCTTGCGGACGGTGCGCACTTCTTCTCCGTGCTCCAATTGGCCAACGGCCTTTTTGCGGCGGAGTTCGAAGAGTTCGGCGCGGAGAGAGGCGATTTTCTCATCAAGCTCTTTCGCGTCCATTTTGCGGAAATCTTTGACTTGCATCGCTATTCTCCTTTCTTCTCTTCCTCAGCGACTGGGGCTTCTTCATTGCCCGTGTCGCTCACGGTAACTTTGGTGGCAGCCTCTTCTTCAGCCAAAGCTTCGACTGAGGAGGCGTGCGTCTCTTCCATCTTCTCGAGATCAGCTTCGCTCAAGGCTTTCGTCCTCTTCACGACTTTGCATTCGATCGGGAGTTTGTAGGAAGCCATGCGAAGGGCTTCTTGCATGATGGTTGGGTTGATGCCGCCGATTTCGAAGAGGATCTTTCCTTTCTTAACGACAGCGACCCATCCTTCTGGTGAACCTTTTCCGGATCCCATACGGACTTCAGCGGGTTTTTTGGTTTTCGCGAGTTGCGGGAACACGCGAATCCAGATTTTGCCGGCTCTATCGGTATATCTCGCTAGAACGATACGAGCGGATTCGATTTGACGATCGGTGAGGTAGCAACCTTCTTGGGCCTGTAAGCCAAATTCTCCGAAGTCAACGTTGGTTCCGCCTTTGGCATGTCCTTCATAACGCAAGCCATGTGGGCGGCGATATTTAACGCGCTTTGGTTGAAGCATTGTTTGCGCCTCCTTCTTTCTTTTCGTCTTTCTCGGCTTTGTTGGCGCTTCTGCAGATCCACACCTTCACGCCGATGCGGCCATAGCTAGTCGCGGCATCGACATGGGCGAAATCAATATCGGCACGAAGCGTTTCAAGAGGTACGACGCCCTCTTTGTAGCCTTCGCGGCGGGCGATTTCAGCTCCGCCTAAACGGCCTTGGCACTGAGTGCGGCAGCCAATGGCACCGGCTTTGCGCATACGCTGAAGCGCTTTTTTCTGGGTGCTGCGGAAGCTTTGACGGTTCTCAAGTTCGCTAGCGATCCATTTGCCGATGAGAGTGGCATCGAGATCAGGATTCTTCACCTCGACGACGTTGAGGGTGAGTGTCCCGGTTTTGACGATTTTCGCAAGTTCTTTGCGGATGGCGTTGATGGTGGCTCCATCTTGTCCGAGCACCACGCCTGGGCGGGCGACGAAGCAAGTGACCACGACATTATGGCCTTTGTCGGTTTTCACGCGGCCGATGTCGATGTGGCTCGACATTGCTTCCTTGAGCTTTGGCTCGAGATAGTCGCGAATGGCGATATCTTCCCAAAGGAAGGGGCCGTATTCTTTTTTGGAGGCGAACCAAGAGGATTGCCAGCCGCGGTTGATACCGATACGTAATCCGACGGCGTTAACTTTTTGTCCCATTGTATTCTCCTTCCTTATTTCATTTTCACCGCAACGCGGATGTTAGACATGCGTTTGATGATCGGGCTAGCGCTGCCTTTGGCTCTTGGGGTGAAGCGTTTCATCTTCACGCCATCGCTAGCTTGGATTTCGGCGACGTAGAGTTTGTCTTCGTCCATGCCGAAGTTGTTGGTCGCATTGGCCGCAGCGCTCTTGATGGCCTTATATAGAGGCATCGCGGCGGCTTTGTTGAGGTGCTTTAGATAAGCTAGAGCCTCATCGACGTCCATCCCGCGGACGAAGTCGGCGACATAGCGAACTTTGCGTGGGGTGACTCTGACGTCGCGAGCGAAGCAGACGGCTTCAGTCACAGGGGCTTTTTTGACCTCTTCGACTTTGGTTTCTTCCTTCTTCTCGACTTTCTCCGCTTTCACGGCTTTCTTGGCCTTTGGAGCGGTCTCCTCGACTTTATCGACCTTTTTCTCGACTGCTTTTTTAGCGGCTTTTGGAGCAGCTTTCTTCGCAGCTGGTTTCTTTGTTTCTTCTGCCATTGTGCTTACTCCTTATTATTTGCCCTTCGAGGCCTGGTCATTGAGGTTGTTGCCATGATGGCCTGGGAAGTTGCGGGTCGGCGCGAACTCGCCGAGTTTATGACCGACCATATCTTCGGTGACATAGACGGTGATGTGCTCTTTGCCGTTATAGACGGCGAAGGTTTGCTCAACGAAGGCTGGATAGATCGTCGAGCGGCGAGACCAAGTCTTGATGATCTCTTTCTTGCCGGACTTTTGGAGGGCTTCTACTTTCTTGAGAAGGTATTCGTCCACGAATGGTCCTTTTTTGCTAGAACGTGACATTGTGTCTATCTCCTTTCATTAGGCATTCCTGCGTCTCACGATGAGGCGGGAGCTGGCTTTCTTGACCTTGCGTGTCTTCACGCCTTGGCACTTCTTTCCCCAAGGAGTGCGTGGGGCATCGCGTCCGACAGGGCACTTACCTTCACCACCACCATGAGGGTGATCGCATGGGTTCATCGCGAAGCCGCGGACAGTTGGGCGAACGCCCATATGGCGCGTTTTGCCAGCTTTACCGATGTTCACGAGGTTATGGTCTTCATTTCCGACGACGCCGATGGTGGCGCGGCAGTTTTTAAGAAGCTTTCTGACTTCGCCTGAGGCTAGACGGACGATGACGTAATTGCCATCGCTTCCGAGGACTTGGGCGCTTGAGCCAGCGCTGCGGCAGAGCTGTCCGCCTTTCCCTGGCTGGAGCTCAAGGTTATGAACCAAGGTTCCGTCTGGGATATTGGCGAGCTCAAGGCTGTTGCCGACTTTGATGTCGGTGGCCTTCCCGCTCACGATTTCGTCTCCAACCTTTAACCCGGCTGGGAGGATGATGTAGCGTTTTTCGCCGTCCTTATATGAGACAAGGGCGATGAAGGCGGTACGATTTGGGTCGTATTCAATCGCTTTGACAGTGGCGGCAATTCCGTCTTTGTTGCGACGGAAGTCGATGATTCTGTAGCGATTTTTGTTGCCTCCGCCGATATGGCGGCAGGTGATGACTCCTTGATTGTTGCGGCCACCGGAATGTTTTTTGGTGGCGAGTAACGATTTTTCAGGAGTGGCTTTGGTGATGCCTTCATAGCTAAGGGTCGTCATCGCGCGGCGGCTCTTGGTATAAGGGCGGTATGTTTTGATTGCCATTATTTTTCTCCTATAGTGGATGCTTTACGCGTAATCCTTAATATATATACGCGAGGGTGATTCCTTACTCTTTGAAGAGGTCGATCGCAGCGCCCTTCTTGAGGGTGATGACGGCCTTCTTATAGCCAGGGACGCTTCCTTGGTAACGTCCGCCGCGGCTCTTTTTCTTGCCCAAGACGTTGACGATCTTGATTTCCTCGACTGGCGCTTGATAGAGGCGCTGGAAGCTATCTTTGATCTCAATCTTGTTGGCGGAATCGCTGACTTTGAGAGTCACCTTGTTTTGATTTTGCATAAGAGCCATGCTCTTTTCGGTGATGACTGGCTCAAGGATGACTTCATAGTCATGGGCGATAGGGGCGGCGAAGACGACTTTCTTCTCTTCGACTTTCTCCGCTTTTTTAACCGAGGCTTTCTTCGTGGCTTTCTTGGCGGGCTTCTCTTCGACGACCGCTTCGACGTTCTTTTCTTCTGCCATTACTTGAGTCCTCCTTCAATGTAGGCGATTGCGTCTTTCGAGACGATGAGGTTGTCGCAGTTGAGGATGTCGCTCACCGAGACGTTCCCAAGAGGTCTTAAGACGACTTTATCGAGGTTGCGGGCGCTTAAGACGAGATTCTCGCTGTTGGCCTCCGCGACGATGACGCTCTTTCCTTCGGCTTTGATAGCTTTGAGAGCTAGAGCGAATTCTTTGCTCGAAACCTTCGCGGTTTCCATCTTGTCGACGATGATGAGGCCTTTGTTCACTTTCTGTGAGAGGACCGTCTTCATCGCAAGGGCGTGGGCTTGCTTATTTTGGGCAAGCTTGTAGTTCTGGTTTCCGTCAGGACCGAAGACCTTACCGCCGCCGACCCAGATCGGTGAACGGCTGCTACCCGCACGGGCGCGCCCGGTTCCTTTTTGTCTCCATGGCTTCTTTCCGCCACCGCTCACTTCATGACGTTTCTTGGTTTTGGCGGTAGCTTGGCGGGCATTGGCGTTTTGCGTCACGACCGCATCATGGACGACTTGCTCATTGGCATCGGTGAGACCGAACACTTCGCTTGAGAGGGTGACGGTGCCGACTTTTTTGCCAGAGAGATTAACGACTGGATATTCGATGTTGTTTGCCATATTCGTTATTCTCCTTCTTTCACTTCAGTGGCAGGAGTGAGATCGACTAGCGTTTTCACTTCTGGTTTTCCGAATTGCGTGAGAGCGGCGCTGCGGAGCATAACGATGCTCTTTTGCGCGCCTGGGACGCCGCCTTTGACGAGAATGTAATTCTTCTCGGCGTTGCTCTCGACGACGGTCACATTCAAGATCGTCGCGCTTTCATTGCCCCAATGTCCGGACATCTTCTTGCCAGGGATGACGCGGTTGTTATCACGTCCGTTGTTAGCAAGGGAGCCGATTCCGCGGTGGTAGCCGCTTCCGTGTCCTTTCGGACCGATGTGGTGGCCGTATTTCTTGACGGTGCCACTGTAGCCGTGGCCTTTGCTGGTGCCGATGACGTCGACCACTTCGCCGTTTGCGAAGATGCTTGCGTCAATCGTCTCACCAACGTTCTTGGCATAGATTTCATCGCCTTTGAGCTCATAGAGATGGGCTTTCGGGCTCACGCCGGCTTTCTTGAATTCGCCAAGCTCTGCTTTGTTGCAGCGCTTCTCGACTTTGTCTTCGTAGCCGACTTGGACAGCTTCATAGCCGTCCTTCTCGATTGTTTTCTTCCGGATGACGGTGTTTGGCAGCACTTCGATGACGGTGACTGGATACATCGTTCCGTCAGCGGCGAAGACCTCAGTCATGCCCATTTTTCTTCCGATGATGGCTTTCATGATTGGATCCTCCTTATAACTTGATGTCGATGTCGACTCCGCTTGGAAGGTCAAGCTTGCGTAAGGCTTCGACCGTTTCCTTCTGGGGTTTCACGATATCGATCAATCTCTTGTGGGTACGAATCTCGAATTGCTCGCGGCTATCCTTGTACTTGAAGGTAGCGCGGAGAATCGTGTACACCTGCTTCTCAGTGGGAAGAGGGATTGGACCCTTCACACTGGCGCCCGTGGCTTTTGCCACATTGATGATCTTTTCGACGCTTTGATCGAGAAGAGCATGGTCATAGGCTTGTAAACGGACGCGTATGACTTTTTCTTTCGCCATGAATTTTCCTCCTATTTCTTTCTTCAGGCTTCTAGCTGCTTGCTCCATGCGAGTTCCCTGACCTCCCCCATCAGCGGTTGCCACACGATGACAACGTACATGGGTGTGTCAGCAACATCGCACTTCCGCGCAAGCGCCAGCGTTAGAGACTATACCCCCGCGCGTAAGGACCGTCAAAACTTTTTTCGCATTTTTCTTCGATGAATCGGGATTTTTACTCAAATTTCGAATTTGATGGCAAAAAAGGCTTAGTTCTCATCGAAGAATATTTGATTATTGTGCACGGTGCACAAAGTTTATTATTTTTCTTGCTTCAAAAACTTGAAAATCGCTTTCTCTTATCGCATCGCGAAAAACAGTCGTCAAAATCATTGAAACGAAAAACAATTTGAAGAACGCTGTGACTATTCACTCATATGCTCGCATAATTAAAGCCATGAGCAAGATTCTAGTGGTCGGAGCAAGCAACATC